>NZ_JBWKES010000003.1:336750-366840 GCF_056435325.1 Streptomyces sp. NPDC043952 | reverse complement strand
GGGTGTCGTAGGGTCTTACCCCCCAAAAAAATGCGGCGCTCCATGCCCCCTTCGGTGGGTCCCCCCCCCCCCCCCCCCCCCTACCCTCCCCCCCCCCCCCCCCCCCGCGGCGCGGACGTGTCGTTCGGCGCGTTACCAGCGATACCAGCGGCCCTTACGGCCGCCGCTGTCCGCCGTCCGCACCACGAAGCCGAGCAGCCAGACCACCAGCACGATCACGGCGATCCACCACAGCGCCTTCAGGGCGAAACCCGCACCGAAAAGGATCAGAGCCAGCAGCAGAACGAGAAGCAGGGGGACCATAGTTATCAACCTCCGACGCTCCGGATGCCCGGCCAATCGAAGAACACACAGCTGGTCTCCCTGGTTTTTCCACGGCTCTTATGGACACTCGGCAAGCTTTTCCCCGCTGCATGCGAGTGCGCCGGAGCAGCCCCCGGTTCGCACCCCCGGCCGGGACCGGCTCAGTGCGGCCTACCAGTAGTGGCGCCGGCCGCCGACGGCGTGTCCGATGGAGCCGAGGACGAACAGAATGAGCCCGATGGCGAGAAGAATGATCCCGATCGTCCACAGGATGCCGATGTGCAGGATGAACCCGACGACGAGCAGGATGACACCGAGGGCGATCATCATCGTCTCCTTCCACTACGGCCGACATGGCGGCCTCTGATGGCGGCGCCACTGAGAGTGCCCCGGCCGTTGTCTTGCCTTGTTTGCGACGTCCCGCGTGGCGGTCGCGTCGTCAGGTGGTGAGCAGGCGGTTGAAGAATGAACGGTAGTGGCGCAGCGCCGTGCGCAGGGCTTCCGTATCCGCCTGGCCCCCGCGGTTCCACTGCTCTTCCAGTTCCTTCTTGTGCTCGTCGAAGGTCGTGGCGAGTGTCTGCATGACGCCGGCGACGAGGCTGTCCGCCGCCTGTACGGCCTCGCGGGGATCATCGACGAACGCGTTCTGGATCTTCTCCCAGCGCTTGCGGAAATCCTCCTCGTCCTGCGGCTTCAGCAGCTGCGGCGTCTCGTCGGCGTCCGCGCTCTGCCCAGCCGCCGCCTCCCCCGCCGCGGGGACGTCCGTGTGGCCGCTCGCGTCTGCGCCGCCGGGGGCGATGCCCTCATCGGCCTCACCGGGGAAGACCGGGGGCGATGACGCAGCGCTCGGTGCTTCGTCCGCCCTCTGGCGTGGTTGGGCGAAGTCCTCGGTGGACAGGCCGGTGCCAGAGCTTTCCGGAGTGTTGTCGGACTGCATGTCGCCTCCGTCTGTAGCGCTGTGGACCACCGGCTGTCAGGCCGGGGCGTGGCGGGTCTGGCCGCCGTCGGAGAGCAGCTCGTCGAACAGGGCGCGGTAATGCACCATGGCGCTGCGAAGCTGCTCGGTGGTGGCTTTGTGCCCCGTGCTGAGCGTGTCGATTTCGTGAGCGGCCCGGTAATGCTCCAGGGTGCGACCATGCTCCACGGACAGGTCTTTGAGCTGCTGTTCAAAGCCCTCGGTGGGGTAGCCGCGCGCGTGCATCAACGAGGTCACCAGTTGGTCCGCGTCGTGCACCGCGTCTTCGGGCCGGTCCACGAACTCATGCTGCACGCCGTCCCAGTCCCGTGCGAAGCGGTCACGGGCGGCGTCCGGCAGTGGCTTGATGTCGAGCTCGTCATGACGCTTCGCGCGCTGACTGAGCTCACGCTCGGCGGCGAATTGGCTGTCGGCTCCCTCGACCGTCCGCTCGTACTCCGGGCCGAAACGTTCGCGCAGCCTTCGGCGCCGCATGAAAAGAGCCGCGGCCGACACGATCAAGGCCACCACCACGACAGCGGGAATGATGATCGCAAGAAGGGTTCCTGTAGACATCGGACCGCCTCCCGCCCGGCTACCTGGCTCCCTAAAAACATTTAGGGGCAATTCACCACTATATACCAGAAATAGTCCCGTACCCCACCATCGCGGCAGCTCGTCGCCCGCGCTCAGGCAGCCGACGCGGACGGCTCGGCACCGGTGCCACCGTGCCGCCCTACTCGGCGAACACGCGGGTGCGTCTTCGACTTGGGCAGGACGCGGCTGCCGTGGGCCAGAACGCGGAGTCGTCCGGCACCGTCCACGCCCCGGCCACGCCGAGGCGGCGATGGCGGGCGTGTGCAGCAGGCACTCGAAGGGCCGGCGGCACCGCGGCATCTTCCCGCAAGCGGGCGGCCAACTCGGCCGCCGATAAGCAGGCAAAGGCACACACGTCCCCACCGGAACCGGGCTCGCCACAGCCGAGATGTCCGCCGCCAGATCCCCCCTGGGGAGACCGGGCGGGAGCGGCCAGTCTCTACCCAGGGCTCATCTTCTAGAACTCGTCGTACGTGCGCAGGGTTTGACGGGAGCAGAGAGATCCGACGGAGGCAACTCCCAGCCGGAGCCCCCCGCGGCCGTGGTACGACGCACCCCAGCACCTCACACCAGAAGCGGGCGAGCCGCTTGGGTTCCGCGCAGTCGCTGACGTTGGCGCAACGCGCTCCCATAGTTCGCCGCCGCCCACCGCACCGCTGCGATGGCCGCAGGCTCCCGCCCACGGCAGCCGGCGCGACGGTCCTTGGAGGTTCGACGGACTCGCGCGAGCAGAGCCGTTGCCGTCGTGGACGGCCGACCTCGCGGTGTCCGCGGCGACCCGCAATAGGGTGCCCACAGCCTGGGTGGTCGAAGTTCCCGGCGGCGGCAATCAGTACGCTTCCACGTTGCCACCGATCCCCGGTGATCGCCGTTCATGGTGAGCACGCTGGGAGGCGGATGGCTCGTGACCAGGTGATTCGGGGCGGGAGGTGCCCGGCTCCGCAGCCTCGTGGACCAGGCAGCCGTCGAGCGTCGCACCGAATGTCTCCTTATCGGACGAATAGCACTAAAAGGAACTGGTTACTCCACCAGGAGCCCCCCAGACAGAACGGAGACCGTCCATGGTGATCAAGAAGATGCACGACATGGGCATCCGCAGCGAGCATGCCTACATCGCCGGCCTGGCCTCGATCGGCCTGAGCTTCGCCTCTTGGTGCACGAGCCTCAAGGCCGAGAAGGCCGGGGTCGAGCGCGCCGACCGGTGGGGCATTTTCGTCGGCGAATGGGCACCGACGTTCATCGGGCTCGGCCTCGCGCTCTCCCACTACGAACAGCAGGAAGGCACCCTCAGCGGCTCGCTGCACGCGGTGAAGGACGCCGGCTGACAAGGGCGCCGCGAGCGCGCCCGTCCCGGACCAAGGGTCGGGCGCCCCGGCTGCCAGGGCAGGGGCGCGAGGTGGCGGCGGCCGCGACCTCCGACGGGACGCATGCGGGCCGGTCGCGGGACGGCCGGGCGTTCGTCCCCTCCCGGTGCTCCAGCCGCTTCACGCTCGACGGCTCCGACCGTTCGGAGTCCGGGCCACCGCATGGCTCGGCGTCGGTGAGCTCGAAACCGTCGACGCGTGGCAGCAAGCGGCCGGACAACCCGCCTCCGCCGTTTGAACGGCTCACCGACGCATCAACCGCCGTCTCGTGGCAACCCACGACGGTGATGATCCCGAGCAAGGCAGACAGACCGGCCCCGTCCGGTCGGCCTGCCCGCTTCCCAGAAGGAGATCGCTGTTGTCACAGGTAGAAGAGTCCATCGAGGTCGACGTCCCGGTCGGCACCGCCTACAACCAGTGGACCCAATTCGCTGACTTCCCTCAGTTCATGGAGGGCGTCGAACGCATCGAACAGCGCAGCGACACCCTCACCCACTGGGTGACCAAGATCGGCGGCGTGCGGCGCGAGTTCGACGCGGAGATCACCGAGCAGATTCCCGACGAGCGCGTCGCCTGGACCACTGTCGACGGTGAGGCCAGGCAGGCCGGCGTCGTCACCTTCCACCGCCTGGACGCGGCCCGCACCAAGGTCATGCTCCAGTTGGACTACGACCCCCAGGGCCTCGCCGAGACGGTGGGCGACAAGCTCGGCTTCGTCAAACGGCAGGCCACAGGTGATCTCAAGCGGTTCAAGCAGTTCATCGAGTCCCGCGGCGGTGTCGAGACCGGCGCCTGGCGCGGCGAGGTCTGACCCCGGACGAGCGGCCGGTGCCGATGAGCCTCCGGGCCCATCGGCACCGGCCTCGTCCGAGTTGTCCGCGGGTGCGAAGGAGCCGGACGCGGGCGTCTTCCGGAATGCCGAATCGGTGCGGTGGCCAGGTGCGGTGGCCAGGCGGCCGATGGCGTCGACGACCGGAGACGGCCTCGACGACGACACCGCCCTGCTCGCCCTCGGCGCGGCGGCCCCCGACCCGCAGACGAGAAGCAGCGAATGAGCCGACTGGAGATCACCGCCCGAGACGCTGCCACAGGGCCCGTCCTGGAAATCTGCGGCGATCTCGACTACTCCACCGTCGGCGAGCTGCGTGAACTGCTCCCCGGTGTCGTCCTGCGTCCCGGCCGGCGTCTCGTCCTGGATCTGAGCGGTATGGAGTTCTGCGACTCCAGCGGCATCACCGCCCTGATCGCCGCCCGCGACCACGCCCTCGCCGCGCGGGCGGACATCGCCCTGGCCGCTGTGCCGACCCGTACGATGCGCATCCTGCACATCGTGGGACTGGACCAGGTCATCACCATCCATCCCGGCAGCCAGACCGCCGCCCGCAGCATCGGGGAAGCCGGCCGGGGACGCCCCGGCTGACCGCCGGGGCCGGCCGGGGACGCCTCGGCGCGCGGGGTGCCGGCCGGGCGCCGACCGGCCGGCGTACGGTGGCCCGTTCGCGCGGGAGTCGCTCTCAGCGGGTGGTGAGCAGGAGTTGGCTGGAGCCGTCGGGAAGACCGGCGATGCCGACCTGGTCACCGGCGAAGGACATCGCGCCCCGGATGCCGCGCACCGGCTGGAACGGCGTCCAGTCGCCGTCGCGGTGGCGGAGGGCGTGGTACACCGTTCCGTCGGCTCCGACGGCCGCCGCCTGGCTGTCGCCGTCGGGCATCCCCGTGAGGGAGACCGCGGTGGCCCGCATGGCCCCGCCCTGGGGGCCGGCTGGACGGCCCCAGCCCGTCCAGGTGCCGTCGGCCCGGTGGACGGTGTGCCAGACATCGCCGTCCAGGCCGACCGCGGCGAGTTGGCTGGAGCCGTCGGGCAGTGCGGCGATGGAGAGGGACGGCCCGGCGAAGTCCGGCGCGCCGACGCCCGGTACGGTCGACCAGCCGGTCCAACTCCCGTCGGCGGCACGGGTGTCCAGGCGCATCGATCCGTCACCGCCGTAGACGATGACCTGGGTGGATCCGTCCGGCATACCGGCAGCGGCGACCCTGGTGGCCTTCACCTTGCCGTCGTCTCCCCCGGCCATGGCCGCCCAGCCCTGCCAACTCCCGTCCGGGTGACGGATGTTGTGGTAGACGAAGCCGTCCTTGCCGACCGCCACGACCTGGGAGCTGCCGTCCGGCATGCCCGTGATGGCGATGTCCCGAGCCGCGAAGCCGACGTGTTCGTTGTCCGGGGCAGCCAGTGCGTTCCAGCCCTGCCAACGGCCATCGGCCGCCCGCACGTTGTGCCACACGTTGCCGTCCAGACCGATGCCGAGCACCTGGACGCTGCCGTCGGGCATCCCGGCGACGGCCTGCCGGCTGCCGACGTAGCGGAAGGCGTTCCCGGCACCGGAGAGCGCGTCCGGCGCGGTCCAGGTTCCGTCGGCCTGGCGTGTGGTGTCGTAGAAGGTGTGCGAAGTGATCGTCTGCGGGAGGTTCTTGGCGATGATCTCGCGCTGGAGGTCGCCAGGACCGACACCGTTACGGTTCTGGTTCACATCGTCGGTCATGACGATGTTCATGTTGTCGGTGACGTTGGTGTTGTTCCAGGAGTCGCGCAGTTTCGCCAGCAACTGCCGGTTCAGCTCGTCCTCCAGGCTCAGCAGGAAGTTCTCGGCCTTCCATGCCGAAGTGAGCTTGAGCGCCGCCAGGATCTGGGTGATGGCGGCGTCGGGGATGGAGTCCGTGGGGTCGATCATGGCCTGCTGGACGAAGAACCTGTCCGCCGCGGGGCCGGGGGCCCGGCCCAGCACCTCGTCACCACGCCGGAGCACCGCGTCGAAGGTCTTCTGCGACAGCCGGGGGTCGAGCGCGGCCTTCAGGATGTCCTGCCACGCGCTGCTGACCCCTACGTAACTCCCCCGGTAGTCCTGCACGTCGGGCTGGTGCCAGGCCCACGGGTAGGCCGTGCTGCCCGTGTCGTCGACGATGACCACGTGCTTGCCCGCCGCCATGTACTGGTCGTACGTCGACGTGGGCGCCAGCGAGCCGTCCGCGATGGCCGGATGGCCGGGGCCTCCGCCCACCAGGTCTCCCAGTCGGGTGATGGCGGCGCGGCTGTCCTCCTCGCGGGTCGCGGCCGGGCCGGTGGTCGTCACCCGCAGGATGACGATCTCCCCGGGGTGCGTCCTGATCCACTCGGTCAGCTCGCGTGCCTGGCCGGGGACGACCCCGCCCCGGCCGTCCGGGGCGTCGAAGAACTGCCGGCCCAGTGGGCCGCCGTGGTAGCTGTACCACCGGTCCCCCTGCTTGCACAGGCGCAGGTCCAGGTACCGTGAGCCGGCCTCCAGCTGGTCCACGAGCGAACCGCTCTGAGTGCGCGACATGCTGGCCGCCAGCGCGGGCCACTTGCGCGCGGTGCCGACCGTGTCACCGGCGTCGCACATGCCGCTGTCCCTGGTGATGCCGGCGGTTCCGGCGTCGTGGCTGCCCGGCATGACGATCTGGTTCAGCGGCCGGTCGCCGACCGTGTCCCCCAGCTGTTCCATCCACGAGTCGAGCGCGACGGCTCCGGGCGCGGCCGGAGCCGTGACCGGCGGGGTGGGCGCGCCCGCCGTCCGGGGCTCCGCGACCGCCGGGGCCGTGGCGGAGCCGAGCGTGAGGGCTCCCGCGACGGCGGTCGTGCCGATGACGGCCAGACTTCGCTTCGCCGCCCTGGCTCGTGTGTTCATGTGTCTCTTCCTTCCGCCCGCGCGCTGCGTGGATCCGTCGTCCGCGCAACTCGCCCGCAGGCCATGTCGGTCAGCGTCGGTGCTGGTCTGGAGAGGAGGGGCCCGCGCAGCCGGTACGGGGGCCGGCCGCTCGTCGGCCGCCACGGGGAGCGGTACTCAGCCGTGCGGGGCGGGCGCGAGGGGTTCGCCGGCGCGGTGGGCTCGGACCAGGGCCACGTAGTCCGCGGCCAGTCGGTGGCAGTCGCCGGGCCAGCGGGCGGACACGTAGTTGCCGTCCCGCACCGTGAAGCCGCGTCCGGGGTGCCGGGCGGTGTCCCGGACCGGCAGCCGGGGTCCGGAGAGGAAGTCCGCCGGGTCGGCGAGGGCGGCGGTCACCTCCGCCTGCACCGTGGTGCGGTACGTCCGGTAGTAACGGCCCAGCCAGATCCGGGTGAGGTTCCAGCCCGTCAGTTCCAGCAGAGCGGTCAGGGCGGTCGTCCGTCGTCCGTACAGCACCGAGCGTCCGGTCGCGGGGTCCACGGCGCGCGCCGCCAGCAGCACGCCGTGGCACACCGCGCCCACCGGCAGCCCCCGTGCGAGGGCCTGGGCGAACAGCTCCTGGGCGGTGTGGTCTTCGAGCAGCGTGCGCATGCCCGGAGCATGGCCGCCGGGCACGAACAGCCCCGTCAGTCCACCGGGTTCGACATCGGCGTACGACATGGGCGCCTGGAACCACGGGTCCTCGGTGAGCCGCCGGTAGGCGGCGAGTTCCGCGGAACGGGTCATCAGCCAGGGCGACAGCCAGGAGAACCCCAGCTCGGTGAGTCTGCGGTCGGCGGGTGCCATACGGCCGTTCGGCGTCGCGAACCGTACCTCGGCACCGGCCTGTCGCAACGCCGCCCAGGGCACCGCGGCCTCGGTCGGGTCGTAGTCGCACGAGGGAAGCAGAAAGAGGATCACGGGGTGCTCCTGACAGCGGCGGTGGCGGGGGCGTGACGACGTGGTGGCGAACCGGCGTCCGCCCACGGGCCGACGCCGAGCGGACGCCCGCGCGCGCCGTTCGCGTACCGTCGCGTCCGGAGACGGCGCGCGGGTGTCCGGGCCGCACCGGCCGCGATCCGACCGGCCGGCCCGGCGTCGCGTCGGGCGCACCGGCGTCCCGGCGGATGGACCCGCATCGCCTCGTCCCACCGTTCGTCCGACGCGTGACGGGCCCCGGTGTGCTCGCGCCGACGGCGGTCGTTGGGCCCCCTTGTCCGACCGACGCCACGAACGGCGGGCAGAGCGACGCTACGGGCGGCTCCGGTCCTGCGTCATTCACCCTGGTGGCCGGTTCGTTGGCTTCCGCGACCGGGCTGTGGGAACGGCCCGGCTGCCGCCGATTGACGGCAGGGCGCCCTCCGCCTTCACTGACAGGCATGTCCGACACCACACCGGCCACCGTCACCGCGAGCTATGCGCTCGCGGTCCTTCAGGCCACCGAGGAGGGCACCGACGCGCCGGTGGCCTGGAACTCGCCCACGGACCGCCTGCGGTACCCGGAGATGCGTGCCGTCTGGGACACCGTGCTCGGTGCCCATGGCGCCGACCCGCACACCGGGCTGCTGGTGGGCGACGGCCTCAAGCCGGACAACCTCCACATCCTCGGCCACATCGTCCTCACCAGCGCGAGCCTCGCCGACGCCGCGGACGCGGCCCAGCGTTACCATCCGCTGGTCAGCCAGGCCGGCACGGTCACGCTGCACCGCCACCGTGATGTCAGCCGACTGTGCTACCGGCCCGATGTCGGCCCCGGTGAGATGTACCCCCAGCAGGTCGAGGCCGTCGTCACCGGGATGGTCCGGGCCGCCCGCTGGATCGCCGGGGACGCGTGGGCGCCCTTGGCCGTCTCCTTCAGCCATGCCCGCGCCGGGCTGGCGGAGCGCTACACCCAGGTCCTCGGCTGCACCGTCGGCTTCGACGCACCCGTCAACGCCATCACGGTCAGCAACGAGGATCTCGGCCGGCGCAGGCCGCTGCACGACCCGGCGCTCAACGCGGTCCACCGTGCTTATGCCGAACGCCTGCTGCACCGGCTCTCTCCGGCCGCCACGTCCGTGTCCATGCGGGTGGAACAGTGGCTGAGCCGCACGCCGCTCCAGGGTGTGGGGGTCACCGCACCGGCGCGGGAACTCGGTGTGAGCCCACGGGCGTTGCGCCGCGCGTTGCACGCGGAGGGTACGTCGTGGCGGCTTCTGCTCGACCGGGCTCGGCACGGCCGGACACGGCACCTGCTGGAGACCACGGATCTCCCCCTGGACCGGCTCGCCCGGCTGGCCGGTCTCAGCGACGCGTCGGCCCTCGTTCGCGCCTTCAGACGCTGGGAGGGCGTGCCGCCCGGCGCCTACCGTGACCGGCGGCAAAGCGCCACGGACGCGTCCGGCGCCGCACGCGGCGCCGCGGGGGCGGTCGGGCAGTGACACACGCGCCGACTGTGCCGCCGAGGGCGACGAACGGGCCTTCCGCACAGGGGCGTTCGGGGGACGACGTGACGCGCGTCCCGGTCGCACAACCATGGATGCCGCGGGGCCCGTTCCCCGACGGCCACGGTCTTCCCGGTCACGTGTTCCTGCCCAACGGGTCGACCGTCGCGGCAGCCCAAGCCTTGACGCGTCGCGTGAACCGCGCGGCTGGGAATGTCCCGTCGACGGCGACGTCCTGGATCGTGACGGAGAAACGGGATCGCGGCGCGTCCCGGTGCGGCACGGCCGCGTCCCGGACCGCTCGTACGCGATCGCCTTGCACACGAGGGGAGTTGCAGCGACGAGCATGAGCGACGAGCCGGTTCACTTCGTCGAGGCCGCCCTCCAGGTACGCGTGCAGGAGCGCCCGCGCCATCGCGCCGTGGTCGGCGGGAAGCCGACTGGGGTGCTGGAGCAGGAAGCAGGAGACCGATACCGCGTGCAGCGGCCCCCACGGTGCCTGACGCGAATGGTCCAGGGCGAGCAAGGCGTGGAACAGCTCGTCGCAGGATCGCGGATCCATCGGGGCATCGCACTCCGGGCAAGGTGTCATGCCGTCTCCTCGCGTCCGGGCGTTCGTGGTGGACCAGCGCCTCTTCACGAAATCCTCCGGTCAGCCCACCAGACGGCGCTCTGGACGGGCAAGCACTTCTCCATAACGGCGGTCCGATCGGCCTGCACGGAAATTTATGACCTGCTCACGTCACCAAAGGGACGCCTCCCTGTGACGTGCCGCAACGCCCGAGCCGCAGAGCCCTGACGTAAGGTGCCGGCATCGGTTGCGGATCACGGAAAGAATTCCGCCAGAGAAGTCGAACCGTTCTCACGCCGTGTCCTTGCCGGATTTTCAGACGGCATATCCCATCCACTCGAATTCCCCCCGATCAGGTCTGCACTTCATCAATTTCACGCCATGAATCGGTCGTGAATAAATTGCGGCGGATTGACGAACCGCCGCATGGAACGAGCGCGTCTGACGGTCTGTACAAACGAACCAGCGCCCGTCGGGGCCGAACACCAGAGGCACGACATTGTCTTCGTCCGCACTCGATGCGCCTCATCCTTCCCGCGAACCGGTCGGCCGCAAAGCCCTGTTCCGCTCCGGAGCAGCCGCCTCGCCCCGCACCCTCGTCGCCGTCCTCGATTCCACCGCCGCCAGACACCCCGACGCACCCGCCCTTGACACGGGCACCGAGGTGCTGACCTACCGTCAGCTGTGCGCCGAAGCCGCACACCGTGCACGCCGGCTCTCCGCGCAGGGCGTCGGCCCCGGAGACCGGGTGGGAGTCCGCGTTCCTTCGGGTACCGCGGAGCTGTACCTGTCGATCCTCGCGGTCCTGTACTGCGGAGCGGCCTATGTGCCGGTCGACGCCGACGATCCCGTGGAGCGTGCCGCCACCGTCTTCCGCGAGGCCGGCGTGTGCCGCGTGCTGGGGCCGTACCCGCAGCCCGCGGAGCTGTCGCCGCCGGCGGGGAGCGCGGCGGAGCGCTCGACACCCGCGCCCGGCGACGACGCGTGGATCATCTTCACGTCCGGTTCGACCGGCGCGCCGAAGGGCGTGGCCGTCACCCATCGTTCCGCGGCCGCCTTCGTCGACGCCGAGGCGGACCTGTTCCTGCGCGGCCGTCCGCTGGGCCCCGGCGACCGCGTCCTCGCGGGGCTGTCCGTCGCCTTCGACGCCTCCTGCGAGGAGATGTGGCTGGCCTGGCGCTCGGGCGCCTGCCTGGTGCCGGCCGAACGCTCCCTGGTGCGGGCCGGCCACGAGCTGGGAGGCTGGCTCGACGAGCGTGACATCACCGTCGTGTCCACCGTCCCGACCCTGCTGGCCATGTGGCCCGAAGAGGCATTGCGCCGGGTACGGCTTCTCATCCTGGGCGGCGAGGCCTGTCCTCCCGGCCTCGTCGACCGGTTCGCGGCTCCCGAGCGGGAGATGTGGAACACCTACGGGCCCACCGAGACCACCGTCGTCGCCTGCGCCGCCCGGCTGGAGCCCGGCCGGCCGGTCCGTATCGGGCTGCCGCTGACCGGCTGGGAGCTGGCCGTGGTCGACGAGGCCGGGGAGCCGGTCGCCCACGGGGAGCAGGGCGAACTGGTCATCGCCGGCGCCGGAACCGCGCGCTACCTCGACCCCGCCAAGGACGCGGAGCGCTTCCGGCCGTGCCCGGCGCTTTCCTCGCCGCGCGCCTACCGCTCGGGCGATCTGGTGCGCGCCGATCCCGAGGGACTGGTGTTCCTCGGCCGCGTCGACGACCAGGTCAAGCTCGGTGGGCGGCGCATCGAACTCGGCGAGATCGACGCGGCTCTGCTCGCCCTGCCGGGAGTGCGCGGGGCGGCTGCGGCGGTGCGGTCGACACCGGCCGGTACCCAGGTGCTGGTGGGTTACGTCCTGACGGAGCCGGCCCACGCGGGGCGGGCCGCCTTCCAGGCCGACGAGGCGAGGGCCCTGCTGAGCGAGCGGCTGCCCGCCGCGCTGGTCCCGCTGCTGGCCGAGGTGACCGACCTGCCCACGCGCGCCTCGGGGAAGGTCGACCGGAAGGCCCTGCCCTGGCCGGTCCCGCTGGTCGGCGGCGCGGGCGCCGGGGAGGCGGCGCACCCGTTGCGCGGGACCGCCGCCCGGCTGGCGGACGTATGGGAGCAGTTGCTCGGTCTGCGGCCCGGCCCGGACAGCGACTTCGTGGAACTCGGCGGCACCAGCCTGACCGCGGCCCGGATGGCGTCGATGCTGCGCGAGGAGTATCCGGGGCTGTCCGTCGCGGACCTCTACCGGCACTCGGTGCTGCACAGCATGGCCGACCACCTCGACTCCCTCGCGAGCCCGACGGAGGCCGTACAGCCCGCCCGGCCGGTACCCCGGCGGACCGCTGTCGTGCAGTTCTTCGTCTCCATGGCCGGTTACTTTCTCACCGGGCTCCGGGCGTTGGTCGGCCTGGCGGTGGCGGACAACGTGTGCGGCTGGATCGCGCCGCACGCGTGGGCTCCGCACACGGCGTGGTGGCTGGTCCTCGTGGGCTGGGTGGTGCTGTTCAGCGCGCCGATGCGGTGCCTGATCGGGGCCGGGCTTGCCCGCGCGCTGGCGGGCTCCGTGACACCGGGCGCCCATCCGCGCGGCGGAGCGGTGCATCTGCGGCTGTGGAGCGCGGAACGGGCGGTGGCGGCGTTCGGCGTGCCCTCCCTGCTGGGCACCCCGTGGGCCGCCTGGTATTCCCGGCTTCTCGGCTGCCGGACCGGGCGGGACGTGCGGTTGCACGCCATGCCCCCGGTGACGGGGCTGGCCGACCTCGGCGACGGATGCAGCATCGAGCCGGAGGCGGACATCGCGGGCTGGTGGCTCGACGGTGACACGCTGCACATCGGCCGGATCTCCGTGGGCGCGCACGCGCGGGTGGGCCACCGCAGCACCTTGCTGCCGGACGCGGTCGTAGGACGCGGTGCGGAGCTGACCGCCGGGAGCTGCCTGGACAGCCGTGTCCCGGACGGTCATGTGTGGACCGGCTCCCCGGCCCGGCCGGCCAGGGCCGCCGAACGCATCGCCGGCGCCGGATGGCCCGCGCCGCCGCAGGACCGCCGGCGCCGCTGGCACCTGGCCTACGGGCTCTCCCTCACCGTACTGCCGCTGCTGTCCCTGCTGGCGGCGGCGCCGGCGCTGTTCGGCACCTGGCTGCTGGTCCGCCACACCCCGGCGCTGTCCGGCGCCGCGCTGCGACTGCTCGCCGCCGCACCGCTGTTCGCGGTGACGACCACGGTGTGCGGGATGGCCGTCACGGTGGTTCTCGTGCGCCTGCTGAACCGCTCGATCACACCCGGTCTGCACCGCGCGGACGGTGGAGTGGCATGGCGGGCGTGGCTGGTGACGCGCATCCTCGACGGCGCCCGCGGAAGCCTGTTCCCCTTGTACGCGAGCCTGGCCACACCGCACTGGCTGCGGCTGCTCGGCGCGCGGGTCGGCCGCGGCACCGAGATCTCCACCGTGCTGCCCCTGCCTTCCCTGCTGCGGGTGGACGACGGGGCGTTCCTGGCCGACGACACGCTCGTCGCGCCGTTCGAACTGCGCGCCGGGTGGATGCGGTTGGGGCCCGTGCGCATCGGCACGCGGGCGTTCGTCGGCAACTCGGGCATCGTCGGTCCCGGCCACGATGTCCCCGACCACGGCCTCGTGGGTGTCCTGTCCGACGCCCCGGCCCAGGGCAGTCCCGGAATGTCGTGGATCGGGCGGCCGGCGATGCCGTTGCCGCGCGTGGCCGAAACCGCCGATCCGGGACGGACGTTCGCGCCGCCCCGGCGGCTGGTGGCGGCCCGCGCGGCCGTGGAGCTGTGCCGTCTGCTGCCGGTGATCATCGGCACGCTGCTGGCGGAGGGTGTGCTGCTCACGGAGCAGGCGGCCCTGGACGTCGGCGGGCTGCCTCTGGTGGCGCTCCTGGGCGCTCCCCTGCTGCTGGCCGCCTCCGTGGTGGCGTGTCTGGCCACGACCGGTGCCAAATGGATCCTCGTCGGCCGCTTCCGGCCGTGCGAGCGTCCGCTGTGGTCGCCGTTCGTGTGGCGCAACGAGCTGTTCGACACGTTCGTGGAGGTGCTGGCCGTGCCGTGGGGAATGGGGGCGCACCTGGGAACCCCCGTACTGAACTGGTGGCTGCGCAGCCTCGGCGCGCGCATCGGACGCGGAGTGTGGTGCGAGACGTACTGGCTGCCGGAGACCGATCTGATCCGCCTGGGCGACGGGGTCAGCGTCAATCGCGGGTGCGTCCTCCAAACCCACCTCTTCCACGACCGGGTCATGCGCATGGACACCGTGCACCTGGCGGCCGGCGCCTCACTGGGACCGCACAGCATCGTCCTGCCCGGCGCCGCCGTCGGCACCGGCGCGTCCATCGCCGCGTCCTCGCTCGTGATGCGCGGTGAGACGGTACCCGACGGCACCCGCTGGGCCGGCAACCCCATCGCCGGTGTCCCCACGACCGCAACCGCCGTGCCGCTGGCCGGAGGTGAGGCGGCATGACCCGGTGCAGCCGGCGGGCGGTGATCCGCGGGGCGGCCCTGGTGCCGCTGACGGCGACGGCCGAGGACCAGGGGCGGAAGCGGGCCGAACGCTACTTCTCCACCCACGGGACGTACGACCACCGCACCCTCTCCTACGACCTGAGCCTGGCGTACGACCCGGCCGCCGGCGCGCTGCGGGGCAGGGCGCACATCCGCGCGGTGGCCAACCGGCCGCTGCGCCAGGTCGAGTTGGATCTGGCACGGCTGACCGTGCACGAGGCCCGCGTCGACGGGGCCGCGGTCCGTCCCGGCCGGCGGCGCGGCAAGCTGGTCCTGCCCATGCGGCACCCGCTGGCGGCGGGCACGCCATTCACCATGGAGATCGCCTACGGCGGGCGGCCCGGCCCGGTGCGCACGCCGTTCGGGGAGATCGGCTGGGACCTCACCGGCGACGCGAACGACGGGACGCTGGTGGCCGCGCAGCCGCTCGGCGCCCCGTCATGGTTCCCGTGCAACGACCGCCCGGACGACAAGGCCGAGTACGTGTTCCGGGTGACGGTGCCGCGCGGTCATCAGGCGCTCGCCAACGGCACGCTCGTGGAGCGCCGTTGCACGGGGGCCACCGAGTGCTGGACGTACCACCACGCCGGGCCCATGGCTCCGTATCTCGCCGCGCTGTACACCGGCCGCTTCACCCACGGCACCTGGGAGGCGCGGGACAGCTCGACCGGCCGCCGGATCACCGGCCGCGACGCCTACCCCGCCCGTCTCTCCCGCCGGGCCCGGCACGACCTCGGCCGGCAGCCCGCCATGTTCGCGGCGTTCACCCGCTGGTTCGGTCCGTATCCCTTCGAAACGTATGGCGCGGTCGTCGTGGACGCCGACCTGGACCAGCCGGTGGAGAACCAGACGGCGTCCGTCTTCGGCCGCAACCACATCGACGGCGAGCGCACCTGGGAGACGCTGGTCGCCCACGAACTCGTCCACCAGTGGTACGGCAACAGCGTCAGCCTGCGCGACTGGCGCGACATCTGGCTCAACGAGGGTTTCGCCACCTACGGCGAATGGCTGTGGTCGGAGTCCCTGGGCGAGGATTCCGCGGACACCATCGCGCGCGCGACCTGGCGCACCCTCGCGCAGCGGGGCAAGGGCCTGCGGATCGCCGAGCCCGGCCCCGACCGCATCTTCGACGACCAGGTGTACGACCGGGGCGCGTGCACGCTGCACGCGCTGCGCCTGACGATGGGCGACGACCGCTTCTTCGCGATGCTGCGCGGCTGGCACGACGCCCACCGCGGCCGGAGCGCCGGCACGGCCGCCTTCGTCGCCCACGCGGGCCGGGCCATGCCGTACGTGGTGGAACCCCTGCTGCGCTCCTGGCTCTACGACACCCGCCTGCCGCCCCTGCCCCGACCGGAGCCGGGAAGCGCGAAGAGCTGAAACCGGCGGGCCGGGACGGCCGAACCGAGGGGAGGGCCGAAGGGCGGAGGGAGGGCCACGCGGTTCGGTGCCGGTCTGATGGCGGGTGCGGCCGTGAGCGGGGGCCGGCCCTCCCCCGGCCGGCCGGACCGTCCGTCCGCCACAAGGTCGTACGACCGGTGGCACGTGGTCGCCCCGACTCCGACCGCCCGCGTCTGCCGACCTATTGACGACGCGTCAGGTCAACCTCGACTCCGAGGCCGGCACCGGCAGGCAACCCGACACACAGCAGACGGCCGCGCGGGCTGTCGTACGACAACGAGCGCTGTCGCCGCTGCGCGCTCGGCTACCTCAACACCCAGTCGGTGCCGTCGCGTAGCTGTTGGTCTTGTTGAGCCGCTCTCCGGCGCGGAGCGTCAGCCCGCGCCGCGGTCGAGCCCCGCGGTCGGGGCGTCCTGGGTGGAAGCGGCCCACAGGGACCGGACTTTGCCGAGGTGGCGCCGCATGCATGCCTGTGCGCCCCCGGTGTCGCCGGCCAGCATCAGGTCGAGCAGTTCGAGATGCTCCTCGGCCGACTCCACCAGGCGGCCGCTGGCGTCCAGAGCGGTCAGCCCGTACAGCCGCGAGCGCTTGCGGAGGTCGCCCACCACCTGCACCAGGTGCGTGTTGCCGGCGAGGCCGAGCAGGCCGAGGTGGAAGCGGCGGTCGGCCTCCAGGTAGGCGATCAGGTCGTGTCGCCGGGCGCCCTGGACTATCTCCTCGGCGAGCGGGCGCAGCGCCTCCAACTGCTCGGCGCGCGCGACGTCCGTGACGCGCCCGATGGCGGGGACCTCGATCATCTCGCGGATCTCGGCGTACTCGTCGAGCTCGCGCTCGCTCACCTCGGTGATCCGGAAGCCTTTGTTACGCACCGCCTCGACCAGACCCTCCCTGGTCAGGTCGAGCATGGCCTCGCGCACCGGGGTGGCCGACACGCCGAGTTCGGCAGCCAGGGTGGGCGCGGAGTAGACGACGCCGGGACGCAGTTCGCCCGCGATGAGGGCGGCACGCAGCGCGTTGGCCACCTGGTCGCGCAGGTTCTCCCGAACGGGGATGACGCTGCGGGACGACAAATGACCCATGACCGATCCTCCAGACGTACGCGGGCGCCACTATACAATGTCACGTTGTTCACAACGCGTCTGCTCGTCCTGTCCGCACGCCGAGCCCGGACAACCATCCGCCAACCGACGGCGCCGCCGGCCTTGTGAGCGCTGCGCGCCGCTCAGTAAAATGTCACACACCACAGAAGGGGTTCCTCGATGACCGCCACCACTGCGTCCAACCCCGACACCACCTGGAACGCCGAGCGGCCATGGCGCGGCATCATGGTCGCCACCGCACTGCCCCTGCGCGACGACCTCGCCATCGACTACGACGCCTACGCCGAGCACGTCCGCTGGCTCCTCGACAACGGCTGCGACGGGGTGGTGCCCAACGGCTCCCTCGGCGAGTACCAGACCCTCACCGACGACGAGCGTGCCCGCGTCGTCCGCACCGCCGTCGAGGCCGCGGGGGAGGGCGCGCGCGTGATGCCGGGCGTCTCCGCCTACGGCAGCACGGAGTCACGCCGCTTGGCCGAGGAGGCCGCCGAACAGGGCTGCGCGAGCGTCCTGTTGCTCCCGCCGAACGCCTACCGAGCCGACGAGCGGGCGGTGCGCGCCCACTACGCGGACGTCGCGCGGGCCGGGTTGCCCGTCGTGGCCTACAACAATCCCATCGACACCAAGGTCGATCTCACCCCCGCGCTTCTCGCCCGACTCCACGGCGAGGGAAGCATCGTGGCCGTGAAGGAATTCAGCGGCGATGTGCGCAGGGCCTATGAGATCGCCGAAGTCGCGCCGGAACTCGACTTGTTGGCCGGCGCGGACGACGTCCTCCTCGAACTCGCCCTGGCGGGCGCGGTCGGCTGGATCGCCGGCTACCCGAACGCCTTCCCCGCCGCCTGTGCCGAGTTGTACCACTCCGCCGTCGACCGCCTCGACACCGCGCTCCCGCTGTACAAGTCCCTGCACTCGCTGCTGCGCTGGGACTCCAGGACCGAGTTCGTGCAGGCCATCAAGCTGTCCATGGACCTCGTCGGCCGCCGCGGTGGCCCCACGCGCCCACCGCGTATGCCGCTGTCCGCCGAGACGGAGACCTCGGTCCGCACAGCGACCGAGAAGGCCGTCGCCCTCGGCCTCCGCTGACCGGAACGGCCTCAAGGGAAAGTTCATTGCGTACCCGTCACGTCTTCCACGCCGTCGACTCGCACACCGAAGGCATGCCCACCCGCGTGATCACCGGTGGTGTCGGGGTGATCCCCGGAGCCACCATGGCGGAGCGGAGGCTGCACTTCATCGAGCACATGGACCACTTGCGCACGCTCCTGATGTACGAGCCGCGCGGTCACGCCTCGATGAGCGGCGCGATCCTCCAGCCGCCGACGCGCCCCGACGCGGACTACGGAGTGCTGTACATCGAGGTTTCCGGGGTGCTGCCGATGTGCGGACACGGCACCATCGGCGTGGCCACCGTCCTCGTGGAGACCGGCATGGTCCCCGTCGCCGAGACCACGACCGTCCGCCTCGACACCCCGGCCGGCCTCGTCACCGTGGACGTGCACGTCGAGGACGGTTCGGCGAAGTCGGCCACGCTCACCAACGTCCCCGCCTACTGTGTCGGCCTCGACCGCAAGGTGGACGTACCGGGGTACGGGACGGTGACGTACGACCTCGCCTTCGGCGGGAACTTCTACGCCTTCGTCGAACTGAGCGCGCTGGGGCTGCCGTTCGACCGCGCGCGCAAGGACGACCTGCTCGCGGCCGGGCTGGCCATCATGGACGCGATCGACGCGTCACCGGACCGCCCCGTTCACCCGGAGCAGCCCGAGATCGCCGGGGTCAAGCACGTCTATTTCGCCGCCCCCGGCTCCGACGCGTACCGCTCCCGCCATGCCATGGCCATCAAACCGGGCTGGTTCGACCGCTCACCGTGCGGCACCGGTACGTCGGCACGCATGGCCCAGTTGCACGCCCGCGGCGCGCTGCCGCTGCACCGCGACTTCGTCAACGAGTCTTTCATCGGCACCGAGTTCACCGGCCGTCTCGTCGCGGAGACCGAGGTGGGCGGGATGCCCGCCGTCGTTCCCCGCATCACCGGGCGCGCCTGGATCACGGGCACCGCCCAGTACTTCCTCGACCCGGACGATCCCTTCCCCGGTGGCTTCCTCCTGTGACCACGGCCCTCGCCTCGAACGTCTCGCGGGGCTGGCCAATCCTTCCGACACCCCCGCCGCGGGGGTTTTCACCGCTGCCCGCGCCGTCGAACAGGCCCGTGCCGCCCAGCCCCGCTGGTTCGCGTCCGGCGCGGCGCTTCCGGTCGGTCGGCGACGGACACGGTGCCGTGGCCGCCGGCCTGCTCCCCGGTTGCACCTGTGCACTTCTCTTGCCCGGAAGGACCCGGTGGGCGGCCCATGCCGACGCGCGGGAACTCCTGACTCAGGCCGTGTCATCCGGGGTTCGGTCCGGGCCACCGGCGAGTTCGCCGAGCCGGATGGGCTGGGCGATCGGCCGGTGGTGCGGGCCGGCCACCGGCAGGCCCTCGACCGGCCGGTCGGGGGGCTCGCCGCGCAGCCGTGCGCTGAGCTCGGCGACCGTGGGGCCGCACACGCGGGCCTGGCACGGGCCGAGACCGGCGCGTGTCTCCAGCTTGGCGACTCTCGCGGCGGCACTGGCCACATTGGTGACGGCTCGGCAGAGCGACGCGTAGTCGGTCTCCTCGCAGCGGCAGACGACCGTCTCCGGCCGCAGCCATCCGGGCCAGGCCGCACCGATGGGGTGCGCTCGGGCCAGCCGCTCGGCGAAGGCCCTGCCCTGGTCCCGGCCGCGGCGCAGGCTGCGCAGGGCGGGGGCCGCCGGATCGCCGCCGCCGGCCACCCACCCGGCGAGCGCGCCCTGTGCCCGTGCGGCCGGGGCGCCCGCGATGCCGGTGATCTCGCCGCAGGCGTACACCCCAGGACAGCTGGTGCGCTGGTCATCGTCGACGGCCACGAACTCGCCGGCCGGCGAGCCGCGCAGCGCGCAACCGGCGGCCACCGGAAGCTCCAACTGCGGAGTGAAGCCGTGGCTGACGCACACCGCGTCGACCGCGATGGTGCGCTCACTGCCCGGCACCACCGACCAGTCGCCGCGCAGCCTCGCGATGACGACCTCCTCCACCCGGCCGTCACCGCGCGCCTCGATCACGGCGCGGCCGGTCCGTAAGGGCACCCGATGCCGTACCAGTGCCGCCGTGTACTCCACGAGCTCGGCGGCCTTCCCGGCCTGCGCGGCCAGCTCCCAGGGGCGCCGTGACCAGCCTCGCGCCATGGTGGCCGTCGCGTTGGCCTCGAACACTGCCAGCACTCGGGAGCCGGCTTCCAGCAGCGACGCGGCCACCGGGAGCAGGAACGGTCCGGTACCGGCGACCACCACCCGGTCCCCCACCACCACTCGTTCACCCTTGGCCAGCGCCTGTGCCGCGCCGGCGGTGAACACGCCGGGCAGGTCCCAGCCGGGGAACGGGAGCACCCGGTCGTGGGCGCCGACGGCGAGCACCAGCGCGTCGGGGTCGAGTCGGAGACGACGCCGGTCGGCGCCATCGGCCGGGCCGCGCAGCACGTGGACCCTCGGTGGTCCGGGTTCGTGCGGGGCCGGGCGTTCCAGCGCCCACACCGTGCTAGCCGGCCACCAGGTGCAGCGTGGGTGCGCCAGCACCCGCCGACGGCATCGGTCGAAGGCTCGCCAGCCATGCTGGAGCCGCTCCGGGCGGGCGGCGGCGTAGGCGGCCGGCAGCATGCGGTGGTACTGGCCGCCGGGCTGTTCCGCCGAGTCGATCAGTGTCACCTCGGCTCCGGCCATCAGCGCGGTCTCCGCCGCGGCGAGACCTGCGGGGCCCGCGCCGACGACGGTGACGTGAGGGGGCGTCACCTCTCCCCCATTCCGGACTCCCGCACGGTCCCGGTCCCCAGCGTGTCAGGCTTCCGGGACTGAAGGGTCACCACGTCACCGTCACGTGCCCGGCGGCGGCAGGCGCGCACGTCGCGCTCGGCGCCCACGGTCACCAGACAATCGAAGCAGACGCCGATTCCGCAGAACACTCCGCGGGGGGCGCCGGAGACGCCGCGGCGCCAGCCAAGGCGGCCGGCCGCGAGCATCACGCCCGCGATGCTCTGGCCGTCGATGCCCGGTACGGCCTCGCCGTCGACGGTGATCAGCAGCGGCCTCTCCCGCCGCCCGACCGCGTCGGCCTCGGCGCGGACACGTCTCGGGCTCATGCCGTCTCCTCACTCGCGGGATGTGCTGTCGCGCCCAGTACGGCCGGGCGGTCCACGCGGAACGCGGTCACGTCGATCTCCGTCGGCAGCTCCAGGATCAGGTCCCGCAACAGCCGGGCGGTGCCCACCGACAGACCGATGCCGGCGCCCTCGTGGCCCCCGGCGTGCCAGAGGCCGGTGAGGCGCGGGTCGGCGCCGATGATCGGCAGGTGGTCGGGTACGTAGGGCCGGAATCCTCCGTACGCGCGCATCACCGGGACGCCGGCCAGGCCGGGGAACAGCCGCAACGCCTTGGCGGCGATGCGGGACAGGACTCCGGGGCGCAGCCTGTCGTCGAAGCCGACCCGCCGGCGTGCGGAGCCGATGAGGACGCTGCCGCCGCGGGTGGACTCCACCACCGCCGACGTCTGCAATTCCCCGGCGCTGCTGCCGACCGCGTCCACGTAGTCGGCGTCATAGACCTTGTGGAAGACCGTCGGCGGCAGCGGCGTGGTCACCAGTACATCGCCGCGGCGGGGGCGGACGTCCACCGGGGCACCGAGGCGGGCGGCCAGCTCGCCGGCCCATGGTCCCGCGGCGTTGACGAACATGTCCGCCTCGATGAGGCCGGCCGCAGTTCGCACCCCGGTGAGACGCCCCGCGCGCACGACGGCGCCGACCACCTCGCATCCCGTCCGCAGTTCCGCGCCGCTCCGCAACGCGTCGGTGAGCAGGGCCGCGGCCGCCGCGGCGGGCTGCACCTGGGCATCGTCGGGGTAGTGCAGTGCCGCGGTGTGGTCGCGGGTGACCGACGGCTCGGCCGCGGCGAGCGCGTCGGCGTCGAGGACCTCCGCGCGCACACCCGCGGCGCGCTGGGCGTCGGCGAACCGGGACAGCTCGACGGCCCCGGCATCCGTGGTCGCGACGACGATGCCCCCTTTGGGCTCCCACTCCACCGCGCGCGCCGCGTGGGCGGACCTCTCGGCGATGCCGGCGAGCACCTGCGGCCACAGCCTCCGGGACAGCTGGGCGAGCTCCAGCTCCGGGCCGGGTCCCTTGTCGGAGACCAGTACGTTGCCCTCGCCGTGCGCGGTGGTGGCCTGGCCGGGGTCGCCGCGGTCGACGACGGTGACCTGGACCCCGGCCAGGGCCAGCTCACGGGCGCAGGCGGCGCCCACGATCCCGGCGCCCAGCACCGCAACCCGCGTTCCGTTCACGGAACCCCCACTGTTCGCTATATCGAACGACCGGGAGGCTATGAGGTCCTGTCCGATGTGTCAACGGTCACATCCGGCCGGACTCCTTGTCGGCGCCGCTCCGCGCTCGCGCCCGCTGCCGGACAGGGGGCGTCGAGCGCGGGGGCGGACAGGTGCGGCCGCTGATCGGCCCGGTACTGCAACAGCAGCACCGAGCGCACCTCGCCGGCGAGCGCCGTGTAACTGTGGGGCAGCGCCGCGTCGAATCCCACACAGTCGCCCGGACCCAGCTCCACCTCGCGCCCGTCCACCCGCACGCCGAGCCTGCCGGCCTGCACGATCGTGTGCTCGGTCCCGACGTGCCCGAGGGAATCCTGTCGGCCACCGCCCCGCACCCGCTGGTCGTAGACCTCGAAGACGGCGTCACCCGACTCGATCCGCCGCAGTGAGCGCAGCTCGACCGCCTCGCCCCGCAGCACCTCCACCTCCTCGGCGCGCACCAGGACCAGTCCGTCGGAAGGCCGGGCGTCCAGCAGATCGGAGATCGGCACCTCCAGCACGCGCGACAGGCTGAACACCGTCTCGATGGTGGGGTTGCCCGTGCCTGACTCCAGCTGCGACAGCGTCGCCTTGCCGATCTTCGAACGCCGGGACAGCTCGGAGATCGACAATCCTCGCCGGGTCCTCGCACGCCTCAGGTTGACGGCCAGCATGCCCCGGATCGAGCCCTCGGCGGCACTCACACTCTTCCCTCTTCTCCCCCACCTCCGTTCGCTATACCGTACGGAGCGGCGCTGGTTCGTTCGCTGTCCCGAACAGCTTCGGACATCGCGCCGCAGCACTGCAAGAAACCCGGCCGTGGCTCTCGCAAGGGGCGCGATGGAACTCGAACTCCGACACCTGAGGATTCTGTGCACGATCGCCGACACGCTGAGCCTGGGCCGCACGGCCACGGTCCTCGGGTGCTCGCAGCCGGCGGTCAGCAGCCAACTGAAGCGCATCGAGCGGCTGTTGGGCGCGGACCTGTTCGTCCGGGGCAGCGCGGGGGTGACACCGACGCGCTTCGGGGTCGAGGTCGTGGTGCGGGCGCGTGAGGTGGTGGCGCTGGCCGACGCGATCGGGCGGCGGTCCACCGCGGGACGGCTCGGGACCGACCGGGTGCTGCGGCTGGCCGCGACCAACACGCCCATTCTGCCGGGCCTCCTGCAACGGGCACGCGCCGTCCTGCCGTCGCTGAACACACAGGTGAGCAGCGTCTACTCCTCGGCCGGGATCGTGGGTCTTCTCGAAGAGGGCAGGCTGGACGTCGGCGTCGCCGTCGACTACCCGGGAAGCGAGCTGCGGCACTCAAAGGCCGTGGCGCGACGCGGAATCGTCACCGAGCCGAGCTTCGTCGCCCTGCCCGCCGGCCACCCGGCGAGCGCGCGGTGGGACGTGTCGCTGCGCGAGCTGGCAGGCGACGCCTGGTTCCTGACACCCGACGACGGTGCGGGCTGGCCCGGCGTCTGCTACGACGCGTTCCGGGCAGCCGGCTTCACCCCCGCCACGGTGCACGAATTCCTCGGAGACCGGGACCAGTTGCAGCGGATGATCGCGGACGGGCTGGGGGTCTCCGTCGTCCAGGCGACGTGCAAGCCGAATCCGGGCGTGGTCGTCAAGCCGCTGTCCGGCACGCCCCTGTGGTGCCGCTACGTTCTGGTGTGGCATCGCGAGCGCGTGTCCGACGTGATGGCCGAGACACTTTTCGGCGCCGCCCTGGCCGCCTACGAGGAACTCATCGGCCGGGCACCGCACTTCCAGGCGTGGGCCGCCCGCCACTACCGCACCCCGCGTACGTAGGCCGCGGGATGCGAACGGCCGGTGCGCTACCGAGACCGCGGCGCGTCGACCGGGGTCGACCGGGCCGCGGTCTCGGCTCAGTCCGTGTCGGTGACCGGGACTCAATAGGAGGTCGTGACGGTGACCCCCTTGAAGTCCGTCACCGCGTACAGGCTGATGTACCGGTAACCCGCTTCGGTGTTGGTGACGGTGATGCTCTCGGTGTTGCCGGAGTTGGTGGACCTCTCGGTGTAGGCGGTGGGGCCGGCCCAGGTCGCCGGGTCGTAGTAGAGGTCGGCGTTGCCGCTGCCGCCGCTGGTGGTGACCTTCAGGGTGGTGGTGCCGGCCGGCAGGTAGATCCAGAAGTAGTCGGTGTCACCCGCCACCCCGGACTGGTCGGAGCGGTAGCAATTACGGTCCAGGGCCTGGAGGTTGGAATCGGTGCACGCCGTGGCCGAGCCGCTGCCACTGCCACTGCCACTGCCACTGCCACTGCCACCGGCCAGGGTGTCGAGCCAGGCGGCGAAGTCGGCGTCGTAGCCGGTGCCGATGCTGTTGTAGACGGTGTACGCGCCCTGGTAGTCCCCGGTCCGCATCTTGGCCAGCATGGCCTGTATCCGGTCGGGGTGCTTCTCGGTCATGTACCGGACGGCCAGGTAGCCCCACGGGTAGGTGCGGGTCTCGTCGTCGATGGCGTAGGTGTTCTGGAACAACTGGCTGAGCTTGTAGGTGTGTTTGGCGGCCTCGGCGATCGCGCCGTCGTCGGTGATGCCGCGGTAGGTGTAGGAGACGTACTCCGCCTGCCCTTCTATCCACCACACGTCCGGCACGGTGACCTGGGTGCCGAAGTCGCCCTTCATGTCGTAGACGGACTGCAGGACGTGGGCGAACTCGTGGTTGAGGTTCCACGCGTTGGCCGGGAAGCCGTTGTCGGTCGGCCACTGGTAGAGGATGGAGTAGGCGATGTTGTGGGGGTCGGTGGGCGTGCCGGTCATCGTCTCGCCGCCGTTGTCGGTGTCGTTCCCGAAGATCGCCCACGAGTAGGTCGCGTAGTCGGACTTGCTCCCGAAGATGACCATCTTCACGTCGAAGTACTCGCCGGGTATCGGCGTGCTGGTCTTGACCTGGTCCTGGTAGAACTTCACCTCGTTCGTCAGGCTCGTGCAGACGGCGGTCTGTTCCGTCGCGGTGAGCGCCTGCGCCATGACGGTGAAGTCGGCACAGGGGTAGTTGATCGGCAGTGCGGCCGCGGTGAGTTGTTTCGCCAGATCGCAGACCCCGTAGTAGGAGCACTGCTCCGGATCGCCGGTGCTGGCCCGGTAGGCGACGTGCACCCACAGGTTGTCCGTGGCGCCGGTGATGGACGAGCCGTCCAGCAGACCCTTGATGAGTGGGCGGATCTTGCCCTGAAGGGCCGGGATCTGGATGAAGTTGGCCAGGTCGTTCCCCGCGTTGGAGTCGAGGACGTCGTTGCCGCCGCCGAGCAGGTCGCGGTGGTCGAGGGTGAAGTGGTAAAGGGTGTCGGCGATGCCGGGGTCGGCGGTGATCGCGCTGACGAAGTCCGGGAGCCACGGGCCGCGCCACAGCGGGGTGTAGATCGCGTTCAGCGCCCGGTCCATCTCGGGGACGGCGTCCCAGGTAGCGCTGTCGTAGGCGTTGAGGTACCGGGAGTAGACCTTCAGGTAGTCGGCCTGCGCCTGCGCGCTGTCGGAGAGGACGAACGCCTGCTCCAGCACGCCGCCGTTGCCCGCGCTTACGTCGTTCGCGTGGCCGCTGGCGAACAGCGTGTCCAGCCCCTTCTCGGTGGCGCCGCGCAGCGAGGAGTCGTAGGTGCCGACGTCCTGGGGGTCGCCGTACTGCACGTAGTAGCCGGCGCGCATGAAGTACATCAGTTCGTACAGGCCGCCGGAGTCGTCACCCGTGTACGAACTGACCGCGCTCGTGAGGCCGTCCGCCACCGCGAGCATCTGCGACTCGTTGAACACCGCGTGCGCGTCCGAACCGGTCAGGCTGAACAGCGGGTTGAGGCAGGAGTTCCAGTCCACTGTCTTGATGTACGACACCAGGTCGCTGCCGGACCGGCCCGCGAAGTCCGCCGTGGTGCACGCGGCACCGGTCGCGTTGAGCGCCGTGTGCCCTGACAGGTGTGGCTTGGACGGCTTGGCCGAACCCAGGGCGGCCGGCTCCCCGCGGAGCTTCGGGGGCAGTGGTTTCGCCTGTGTGGTGGGGGTTTGGGACTGGCCGGTCTCGGGTCCGGTCGGCGTGGCCTTTCCGTGCTGTCTGGCCGCCTGTACGGCCGCGGAGGGTGCCGCGGAGGGTGACGGGACCGGCCCGGTGGCAGCTGGGGCCGCGGCGGCCTGGGCGGTCATCAGGCCCGCGACGAGCCCTCCGGCCGCCAGCCCGGCGGCCAGGATTCTGGGCAGGAGTGGTCGAGACTGCATCACGTCTCCAGTGGGGGGAGCGAAGGGGAGGCCACCCGAAGAGGCGGGCAGCGGTATGTAACATTGCACTGACGTGAAGTCACGGGCAATACTCACGGGCCCAGCACTGTCCCCGGCCGACCCATAACACCGGTGCGCGGGAGTGCCGGTGCGAGGGGCCGCCCACGCCCGACCGGAGCGAGAAGCGACGACCAGGACGCGATCGGCGCATCACACATCTACGGGGCCACGTACGGCGGCTTCCTGGTGCCGCCCGGCAACGGCGGGGCCCATCTCGGGGCCCTCTTCCGGTACGACGACGGGTCAGGACCGGCAACGGCCACCGTCGGCCGGGAGTTCCGCGACGCGCTCAACGCCGCCCGCGCCACCGGGTGTCCGGCCGATCCGGGGCCTCTTCCGCTCCCCAGCGCGAGGGAGTCGGCGGCGGACACGTTCCCGCGGCGACCGGAGCTGAACCGGCCGAACGCGGGCACTCGGAAGGCGTACGGCCGGTCGCCGAAGGAGGAGAAAGTGGAAGACGGGTCCTCGTTGAAAGCTGTGGGGTGGGCACGGACACTGCCCGTGAGCAGCGGGGTGAAGGCGGCCAGGGACTGGACACGGACGCATCTGGAGACGCTCGGCTGGACCCGGACGCAGCCGGAGCTGGTGGACTCGGTGCTGCTGACCGTCTCCGAACTCGTCACCAACGCCCACCTCCACGCCCACAGCACGGCGCAGCTGATCCTCACCTGGGACGAGGGCTGCCTCCATGTGACCGTGCACGACGCCGACTCCAGGCTCCCCGAGCAACGGCGTCCCGACGCCGACTCCCCCGGAGGGCGCGGCCTGTTCCTGGTCGACGCCCTCGCGCATGAATGGGAGGTCCACCGCTGCCCTCGCGGCAAGGACGTCGTCGCCTGCTTCCGGCCGCCGCAGCCCTCCGTCGAAGCGTGACCGCGGCGCCGGTGCACCCGGCTGCCACGTCGGGTGCACCGGGCCGTCGTTACCTGCCTGTGACACCGAACGGACGATTCGAGGACCGGTGCCTGACAGGCTCGGGGCCGGCGCCGCTGTACCGCGCCGCTCGACCTTTTTCCACGTTCCTGGGGGGGAATGTACTCATGACCACGCGTATGCGCACCGTCGCTGCCGCCATCGCCGTGGCCGCGACCGTCACCGGCACCGCGCTCCTGGGCGCCGCCGGAGCCGCCTCGGCCGCCACCGGTGCCTCGCACGGCACCCTGACCGTCAGCAACGGCACCAAGTACGTGCTGATCGGCGGTCGAAAGGTGAACTTCGGGGTGCCGGTCCGGGATCTCGCCTGGTCGCCGAACGGAGCCAAGGCCGCCTTCCTCGACGGCTCGGGCAACCTGGACATCGCCAATCCCGACGGCAGCGGGCGCGTCGTCGTCGCCAGGAATCCCGGCAACCAGAACTGGTCCCACCCGACCTGGCAGGTGACCGCGAAGGACTCCCGGTACAACATCCCTGCCAAGGACAACCTCATCTTCGCGGCGCGCGCGGGCGGTGTGTCCCGGCTGAAGTACGTCTCCGCCAAGGCCGTCCACGGCACGCCCAAGACGCTGTCCCTCTTCGGCGACCCCGGTCCGGGCGGCCAGCTCCCGCAGACCGGCAACGTCTGGCCGAACGCCGCCGGCCACTACGGCACTTCGGTGTACGCCAACGACCACACCGGTTCCGTCTACATCCGTGACGACTATCTGCGCCAGCAGGGCACCAAGCTCGCCAAGGGCTCCGAGCCGGCGCTGTCCCCGACGAACGAGGAGGAAATCGTCTTCGTGCGCTCGGTCGCCGGTCACGACCACGTCCTCGTCGAGGACCTGACGCACGGCAACCGCGTCAAGGACCTCACCCCGCATGCCACGACCGACTACACCGAGCCGGCCTGGTCCCCCGACGGCAAGACCCTCGCGGTGCGCACCCCGTCGGGCACGGTGACCCTGCGCGCCGACGGCACCGGCCGCCCGGCCAAGGCCACTTCGACCACCGGCCTGGCGGCGTACCGCCCCTGAGCGCGGACGGCGAGAGGGACGGGCGGGTCCGGGGCGCGTGGCGGGTCAGCGCGCGGTCCGGGCCAGCTCGGCCCGCAGTTCGTCCAGGTGCTCGTCGGCGGTGTCGTGCGGCAGGAACTCGACGACGTCGAGGAAGCGGAACAGCACCCGGCTGGCGGTGACGGCGTACTCGTACTCCGCGAAGCCGACCACCGCGCCCATGCCGCCTCGCACGGCTCCCCGCACCACATGGGCGGTCATGTCGTCCGGCTCGGCCGCCGACATGCCGCGCCGGGCGTTGGGGCGGGCCAGGTAGGGACAGACCATCGAGGCGTACAGCATGCACGCGCGATGTCCCGGTCCTTCGAGGGTCGGCGCGAGATTGCGGTACGGCCGCCCGGCGGCCAGCGCCTCGCCGATCGCCGCGCTCTCCGCGGCGCCCACCACCCGCCACACCGGGCCCCGCGGCATGGCCCGGTCGCACACCGAGCACCGGCGCTCGCGGGCGCAGGCGGCGCTGCGGTCGTAGTCGGTCAGTGCGAACTGGGGCTCGTCCGCCTCCCAGGGCGTGATCGCCGGCACGGGGTAGCCGCGAACGTCACGGGGCCGGGCCTCGACCGACGCCGGCATGGGAACACTTTCGAATCGCACAAGGTCATGCCTACCAGGTCGACGGCGGAGGGCCAAGAGCCGCCCAGAGCCGCCGAGAGCCGCAGTATCGCCCGGACATCCGCTCTCGGAAACGCCGGCCAGGGCCGCTTCCCGCCGCCGAACGGTTGACACATGGGCATCAGTCCGTCCTCTTGGTGGTAGGTCTGACCGGTGTCCGGCGGCGGCACGAGCGCGGCTTCCCGGTCACTCAGGCCACGATCAGGAGTGAGAATGCCCCCAAGTCCGGCGTCCTGGTCCTCAAACGGTTCCCGGCGCCCTCTCCTGCGGGAGCGCTGGCGCCGAGCACTGAATGAACACACCGCGCCCGCCCAGCGCTCGCTCATGGCCGCCTGGCTCGGGTTCGGCTGCACCTTCGGCGCGGCACGGCTGATCACGCACGGCATCCGGGGCGGCTGGCTGC
This sequence comes from Streptomyces sp. NPDC043952, assembly GCF_056435325.1. Lineage (NCBI taxonomy): Bacteria > Bacillati > Actinomycetota > Actinomycetes > Kitasatosporales > Streptomycetaceae > Streptomyces > Streptomyces sp. NPDC043952. Next base: position 337,214 of record NZ_JBWKES010000003.1, on the reverse strand, counting down.
CTTGGGGCAACATCTCCACCGGCAAGACACATCTGCACCACTACAACTTCGGCATCGCCACGCTCGCGGGCGTCGGACTGGTGGCGGTCCGCGGCGACGAAGCCTTCGTCGGCCGCCCCGGAATCGGTGCCCTGTACGGTGCGGGTTCGGCGCTGATCGCCGACGAGTTCGCCCTGCTTCTCGACCTCAAGGACGTGTACTGGGCCAGGCAGGGGCGCATCAGCGTGGACGTCTCCCTGGGCATCCTCAGCGCGCTGGGTCTCTATCTGACCGCGGTCCCGTTCTGGCACGAGATCACCAAGGTCACCCGTGACCATCTCCAGGGGCGCTCCGGCTGAGCGCCGGTGAACCGGCACCGGTGCGGCCCGTCGGGGGGGGGGGGGGGGGGGGGGGGGGGGGGGGGGGGGGGGGGGGGGGGGGGGGGGGGGGGGGGGGGGGGGGGGGGGGGGGGGGGGGGGGGGGGA
>NZ_JBWKES010000003.1:258455-336741 GCF_056435325.1 Streptomyces sp. NPDC043952 | reverse complement strand
CTACACCCCTCTCCGTGGCCTTCTTGATGACCCACCGCCACCCCACCCCCCCCCCCCCCCCCCCCCCCCCCCCCCCCCCCCCCCCCCCCGGGAGCGGTCGGTCAGGAAGGGACGGAGGCGTGATCGTGATCCGCTCTCCGGCCGGGCCCCGACCAGCGGCGCAGGAGCTCGATCAGCGAAGGTCCGCCGCGGAAGCACCACAGGGCAATGACGGGGTCGCAGATGGCGCAGCCCATGGACGAGGTGTGGGCGAAGGGCAGGATGGGGCGGCCCTTGAGCAGGTGGACCACGTCCCACGCGGTGTGCAGCAGCCAACCGATGCCGATGAAGGTCCAGGACTCCAGGCCTCGGTAGGCGATATAGGCCGTGAGCGCGGTGAACGGCAGCTCCCACGGGCCGACCCCGCCCCCGCTCAGATAGGCGGCTCCGGCACCGGCCAGCATGATCGCGTTGAAGCGACGCCGGTTCGGTTCCTTGATCAGGGACATCAGCAGGCAGTAGGCGACGCCGATAATGATCGGCGACACATAGATCATGAGGGAATGACCTCCTTCGACTGGGCCCGGCCCTGATCGGCGCTGTCGACCCGCCGCAGTGCGAGCGGCCCACCGGCTCCCGGTACGAGCGCCAGGAACTTGGTGGCGGTCGGCGCTCCCTCCAGCCGCCAGGTCGCGAGCACGACGAACAGGTAGGCGCAGCCGTGGGTGGGGCCCATCAGCGTGGAGAGGGGCTTGAGATGGGCGGTGAACAGGTTGGCCAACAGGGCGGTCAGGGAGACCAGTTCGGCGTGAGCCGCGATGCGCAGGTGGCGCGGAGGGCGCGGGCGCATGGTCACACCCCCGTGGTGGAGCCGGGACGAGTGATCATCAGTACGGTGACGGTGGCCCACAGCAAGTTGAAGATGCCGGTGAACGTGGCGAGTCGACCCGCTGCCAGGGGGGTTCGTGCCGGCCGTGGCGCGGCGGGGCTCGCCATTGCGGCCAGGGCGCGGTCCTGAGCGGGCAGGATGAGCAGGACCAGGACGCCGGCGGCCGCCGCGGTCAGCAGGATCGAGGTGATCAGCCATGGGCTGCCGAGCACGCCGAGGCCGCCGGCCGTGGCGAAGCCGAAGAGCGGGACGGCGATGCCGATGCCGGCGTAGACCCGGCAGACGCGGTGCAGTGTCCGCAGGGTCGTTCGGGCGTCGTCGCCGTCGCCGGAGTCTCCCAGAGCGCGGCGCAGCGCCGTGGGGAACATGCTCGCGGCGACGGTGACCGGGCCGACGGTGACGATGGCGGCCAGGACGTGCAGTGACAGGAGGAACTTGGTCACGCCTGGTGCTCCCGGCCGGGCCGGCGCTCGCCGATGGCTTGCGAGAACGGAAGGCGGTCGGCCCCGGAGGGGATGCCGTGGTGGGGACGCGGTTCGGCTACGGCCTCGTACAGGCTGCGGGCGCCTTTGACGGACATGCTGATGTTCTTCTTCCTGACCGGACAACGGGGTTGGCGAGCGGCCGGCCCGCGAAGGGCACCGTGCGGGGGAGGCCGTCGAACTGGACGACCCGGACGTGCACGGATGTTCCTTCGGGGCCGGTTCCCTCGGACGCCCCGAAGTCAACCGGCCGGCACGGTGATCGCCCAGTGGCACTAGTGACATGTTTCAACGGGAAAATGCCAGCGCCTTCCGTCACGCCCGCAACCGCGGTGACATGAGGCGGTCCGGATACCGGCCCGGACTCGTCGCGCCGGGGGGGGGAAGGTACGTTCTGGCCATGCACACCGTCGCCGTTCTCGCGCTGGACCAGGTGATCCCGTTCGACCTGTCCACCCCGATCGAGGTCTTCTCCCGGACCCGCCTGCCCGACGGCGGCCCCGGTTACCAGGTCCGCGTGTGCGCCGAGGGCCCCGAGATCGACGCCGGAGCCTTCGTCGTACGCGCTCCCCGGGGTCTGGAGGGCCTGCGGGACGCGGAAACGATCTTCGTGCCCGGTGTCGCCGATCCCACCGCTGCGCTCTCCCCCGCCGTACGCGACGCGCTGCGCTCGGCCGCCGCCGCCGGTACGCGGATCGCCTCCATCTGCGCGGGCACCTTCCCGCTGGCTGCCACCGGGCTCCTCGACGGGCTGCGCGCCACCACCCACTGGTGTGCGGCCGAGCTGCTGGCCGCCATGTACCCGGCCGTCGACGTCGACCCGGAGGTCCTGTACGTCGACAACGGCCAGTTGCTCACCTCGGCCGGGGCGGCCGCGGGCATGGACCTGTGCCTGCACATGATCCGCCGTGACTACGGCTCGGCCGTAGCCGCCGACGCCGCCCGCCTGTCGGTGATGCCGCTCGAACGGGAGGGCGGGCAGGCGCAGTTCATCGCCTACGACCACGCCCCCACGCCGCACGGCTCCGAACTGGAGGCGCTGCTCGGCTGGTTGCGGGAGAACCTGGCCCGTGACCTGACTCTCGCCGACATCGCCGAGCGGGCGGGGACCAGCACCCGGACACTGATCCGGCACTTCAACGACCAGATCGGCACCACCCCGCTCCAATGGCTCCACCGAGCCCGCATCCGCCAGGCACAGCACCTCCTCGAAACCACGAAGCACTCCGTCGAGCACATCGGTGGTCAGGTGGGCTTCGGCTCACCCACCGCCTTCCGCGACCGCTTCAAGCGCACCACTGGTGTCAGTCCGCAGACCTACCGACGCACGTTCAGCTGAACCACTGGCCCGGCACCGGGCAGACCCGCTTCCGATTGCGCACCGGCCCGTCGGTGGTGTGCGGGACGCGGTGTCTGCCGGCCGGGACTTCAGCGGTTGCGCGCGACGGGCAGTTCCAGGCGGAGTTCGTAACCGCCCTCCGCGGAGGGCCCGGAGGTCACGCTGCCACCGAGGAGTTCGGCCCGCTGTGCCAGGCCGACCAGACCGTGCTGGGCGCTCGGCAGCGCCAGCCCCCGACGGAGCGGGGCGGTGTTGGTGACGGTGGTGCGGACCCGGTCCCCGCGGTGGACGATGCGGACGGTCGCCGTGGCGCCGGGGGCGTGCTTGCGCGCGTTGGTCAGCGCCTCCTGCACGGTGCGGTAGACGGCGCGCTGCAACGTGGGCGGAAGGTCCTCCGGCAGATCGGTCTCCAGTTTCGTCTCGATGCCGCTGGCGTCGATCAGCCGCTCCAGGTCGGCGAGGGAGGGCTGCGGTGTCAGTTCGCTCGGTTCGCTGCCGGAGTCGCGCAGCACGCCGACCATGTGCCGCAACTCGTCCAGGGTCTGCACGCTCAGGCGGCGGATCGTGGCCGCGGCCCGCCTCGTCTCGGTGTCCCCGCTGCCCACCTGGAGCGCTCCGGCCTGTACGGCGATCAGGCTGACCTGGTGGGAGACCACGTCGTGCATCTCGCGGGCGAGCTGGGCGCGTTCCTCGGCGAGGACGCTCCGGGCGGTCAGCAGCCGTTCCTGCTCGCGAGCCGCGCAGATGTCGGCGAGGCGCAGGGAGAGTTCACGCCGGGCCTGGACGAGTTGGCCCAGGAAGACCGGGGCGGCGGCGGTGGCCACCGTGTAGCTGAGGTGGAAGAGGTTGTTCGTCTGGGACAGCTCCGTGGCGTCGAGGGACGACCACGGCCAGGGCAGGTAGTCGATGACGGCATAGGCGAGGGCACAGGCCGCCAGCAGGACGCGGTGGCGGTTGAGCGAGGCGAGCGTGTACAGCGCGGCCATCGGCGCGAGGACCGCGTCCGTGACCAGCGCGGTGGGGAGCGTGAGGACGAAGGTCGCCAGGGGCAGCCGGCGGCGCGCGCCGAGCGAGAGCGCGCCGAGGAGCGCGCAGGCGGCGGCCGGCTGGTCCGCGATGGCGACGTGGGCCGACGCGTCGATCAGCACGAGCCCGACGAGGACCACGTCGAGCTGCCGGTCCGAAGGCCGTCGGGGGGTCAACGTACGCCCTCGTCCCCGTCCCGCGCGAGCAGACCGGCGCGCTCGGCGATCAGTACGGCCTGGACCCGGCTGCCGACCCGCAGCTTGCCGAGCAGGTTGGTGACGTGGCCTTTCACGGTTCCGGTGCTCAGGTGCAGCCGCTCGCCGATGTCGGTGTTGGCCAGTCCCTCGGCCATGAGGGCGAGGATCGCGCGTTCACGCCCGGTGAGCCGGTCGGTGAGCCGCACCGCGGTGGGCTCCCGCACGCCGTGGTCGAGGTAGCCGTCCACCACCTTGCGCATGACCTTGGACGACAGCACGGTCCCGCCCTGCGCCAGCGTGCGCACCAGGTGGGGAAGCTCCTCGGGATCGGTGTCCTTGAGCAGGAAACCGGCGGCGCCCGAGCGCAGTGCCGTCGTCACGTAGTCGTCCGCGTCGAACGTGGTGAGGATCGCGACCACCGGGGGTTCGGGCATGCGGCGCAGGTCGGCCAGCACGGACAGCCCGTCGACGTCCGGCATCCGGATGTCGAGCAGGACGACATCGGGGCGCAGTTCCCGCACCGCGTCGACGCCCCGGCCGCCGGGCACCGCGCCGACGACCTCGATGTCGCCGGCCGCGTTGAGAATGTGCGTGAAACCCGTGCGGATCAGGGCTTCGTCGTCGATCACCATTACCCGGACCACGTGCGCTCCGCTCGTCGCGTGCCTCCGTGCGATGCCTACCCCCGCGGGAGCCCGACGGGGCCGGCCGGCATGCGGTACCCGCCGATCGGCGGCACGGACTCAGCCGGTCGGCGGGCGGGCGGCCGTCCGGTCGGCGGAGGGGGTCGCGGACGTGTGGCGGAGGGGGTCGCGGACGTGTGGCGGAGGGGGCCGTGGACGTGTGGCGGAGCTGATGGCGGACGTGTGGCGGAGGGGGTCGGGACGGCTGCCGGAGTGGTTCGGGCGGCGTCGCGGTGAACCCATCGGTACATGGCCCGCAAAGCACCGGCGCACAGCGCGACACCGGCCCCCGAAGCACTCCCGGCCCCGTCGGCGCGTATGCCACCGCCGCCGGGGCGAGCCCGTGCCCCCGCCCCGGCGCCCGCCAGGGCCGGGAGAGTGCCGCCGGGGCGGCTCATCGGGATCGACCTGGCCCGCGGACTCGCCGTCTTCGGCATGTTCTCGGTCCATGTCGGCCCCGACCCGGCGGTGGGCGGCCCGGTGGGATTCCTGCTGGAGACGGCGAGTGGCCGCTCCTCCGCCCTCTTCGCCCTGCTGGCCGGGTTCTCCCTGATCATCATCACCGGCCGCCCCCGGCCCCGTACCGGCCGGGCGGGCCGGCAGGCCGTGGCCACGGTCGTGATCCGCGCCGGCGTGCTGCTGGTCCTCGGGTACGCCCTGAGCGCCCTGGGCACCGAGGTCGACGTGATCCTCAGCTACTACGGGGTTCTCTTCCTCGCCGTGCTCCCGCTGTACCGGCTGCGGGCCGGGACGCTGGCCCTCATCGCCGCCGCGGGCGCCCTGACCCTCCCCCAGGCCCTGTACGGGATCCGGGCGGCCGTCTCGGACGGCGGCTGGGCGGACGTCATCACGGCCCACGACCCGCTGGCCCTCGTCACCGGCACGGACGGCACCATGGAGCTGCTGTTCACCGGGGATTACCCGGTGCTCACCTGGATACCGTTCCTGCTCGCCGGAATGGCGGTGGCCCGGCTGGACCTGGGCCGGGCGCACGCGAGATCGCTGCTCGCGCTGACCGGTGGGGCACTCACGCTGCTGGGCTACGGCGGCTCCTGGCTGGCTCTGCACCTGGTCCCGCACGCCCTGTCCGCCATCGCGTCCGCCACGCACAGTCCGGCGTCGTCCCCGTGGTGGTGGTCCGACACCACGGGCGAACCGGCGGGCCGGCCCCCGCCGGCCTGGTTGCTGGTGGCCGTCCCGCACAGCGAGACGACGTTCTCCATCGTCGGCAGCACCGGAGTCGCCGTGGCCGTGGTCGCCGCCTGCCTGACCGTCGCCGAGCGGACACCCCGGCTCGCGCGTCTGGCCGGCCCCGTCGCCGCGGTGGGCATGATGGCCCTGACCGCGTACGTCCTGCACATCCTGGCGCTGTGGTTCTTCGACGACGTCTGGTACGTACCCGCCGTCGACGGCGACGGCATGTCCGCCCTGCTGGTGCTGGCCCTCTTCATCGCGGCCACCATGCTGCTGGCCACGGTGTGGACCCGGCGGTTCAGACGCGGCCCCATGGAGCACCTTCTGCACCTCATCACGCGCCCGGCCAGATCGATCGGATGACCGCCGGGCTGACCAGGACGGTTTCTTCGCCGCGGCCGACCGAAGGTGGCCCCGGCCGCCCCTGGGAGCCGGACTTCCACCGGGAGGCTCACCGGGCCATGGGCGCGCCCCGCGGAAGCCGTGTCCCGACCGCCTCCGCCGCGGACGCCGCTTCGGGCGGCGGACGCGGTGGCCATTGGCTTGCCTCACGCGTGCGTGGCGCCCGGAGCAGCACGGCCGGCCACCCAGCGGTCGACGCGGTCCCACTGAGCCGGCAGGACGAAGGGGGTGGCGAATGGCGAGACCGGTGGGTGAGTGGGTCGGCTCCGGTTGCGGAGAGCCGGCCGCACGCCGGCGCCGTCCGCGGACCTGGATGTCCGGCATATTCACAAGGCGTGGGGCACCAGTTCAAGCGCCCGCGCATCCGCTAGGAGAGACGCGCCGATGTCACCAGGGGCTCCTCCAACTCGCGAGCGCCGCCATCCGCTTGAGGCGGCTACGGACCACATGCTGAAACGATCGGGTATCGGCCCAGCGCCGGATTGTTCGCCCTCGTAGGCGGAGAGGCTGTGGTCCTGGGTTTCACGGTGTGGTTCGTTCGGGGCAACGGTCACGGGCTGGTGTTCGTCCAAGCCTTCCTCTCGCCGAAGCGCCCCAGTGGCCAATTAAGGCCGGCCGACACCGGGTTGCCCCCGTCGGAGGATCACCGGCGGCGCCGCGGACAACGACGCGATCACTCCCCAAACGGGCCTGAGGCCAGGAATCTGGTGGCGAAGTTCGCCAACTGTGCGCGCAACGCCTCCCGCGGTACGCGTTCTTCTCCGGCCAGATGCTCGATGAGGTCGGCTCGCGTGGCGGCGAGCAGGGCGTGGGCAGTGAAGTCGCTGTCGGTCAGGCCGGGAATCTGCTCCAGTACGGCTCGGAGCAGGCTGTGCCACCGCTCGTAATGCTCCGCCTGGTACGGGCTGCCGCTGCCCCCGCCGTCCTCCAGGGCCAGCGCGAGGCGCCGGTTGTCGAGTTTGAAGCACAGGACGGCGTCGAGCAGGGCGGGTACGCGCTCCTGCGCCGGGGTCGTGGGCCCCAGGGGCGGCGGGCCGGTTTCGACGGCCTCCCTGAGCGGTTCGAGTCGTACCTCGTACAGCGCGCGGAGCAGCCCCGCGCGATCACCGAAGGCCCGGAAGACCGTGCCCTTGCCGACGCCGGCCGCTGCGGCGACACCGGCCATGGTGATGTCCTCGGGGCTCCCGCAGCGGTTGAAGAGTTCGTCGGCGGCCGCGAGCACGGCCTCCCGGTTACGGGCGGCGTCCTTGCGGGACCTGCGTTCCGTCATGCTGCTCCTCCGTTTGCAAAGCGGACCCGTGGTCCGTATCTTCAAAGCGGACCCACAGTCCGGATTCTATGAGCTGGAGGACACCCATGTCCGCACCGACCTCCCCCGCGGAGCTGTACCGGCACAGCCTGCGACTACTGCTCGACAAAGACATCGCCGCCTGGGTCGCTCTGTGGGCCGGGGACGGCGTCATGGAGTTTCCCTTCGCCCCCGACGGCTGGCCCCGGCGTCTGGAGGGCAGGGAGGCCGTTGCGGCGTACATGCGCCGCTACCCCGACCACATCGATCTGCACGACTTCCGCGACGTGCGCATCCATCAGACGACCGATCCGGCGACCATCGTGGTCGAGATGCGCGGCGTCGGCCGCATGGTGGAGACCGGCGCTCCCTTCGACATGACGTACATCGCCGTCGTGACCGTTCGGGACGGGCGCATCACCTCTTACCGCGACTACTGGAACCCCCTCGCCGCCCAGGAGGCCGGCACCGACTTCACCGGGAGCAGCCGATGACCACCGCCGCCACCTTGGTCACCGGCGCCACGGGCACCACCGGCAGCCGCACGGTCGCACAGCTGACGGCCGCGGGTCACCGCGTCAAGGCCGCCAGCCGTCGGGCGGCCGCGGTCGCCGGTGCCGAGCCGGTCGCCTTCGACTGGTACGACCCCGCCACCCACGCGGCCGCCCTCGACGGAGTCGACCGTGTCTACCTCATACCGCCTCCGGGCGAGTCCGACCCGGCGACGATCATGCTGCCGTTCCTCCAGCGGGCCCGCGCCACCGGCGTGCGCCGTGCGGTGCTGCTGAGTTCCTCGGCGATCCCCGAAGGCGGGCCGGCGGTGGGAACAGTGCACCAGGCCCTGCCCGGCCTGTTCGAACAGTGGGCGGTGCTGCGGCCCTCGTGGTTCATGCAGAACTTCACCGGCACGCACGCGCACGCCCGCAGCATCCGCGACGAAGGCGTCCTCTGGACCGCCACCGGACACGGCCGGGTCGGCTTCGTCGACGCCGAGGACATCGCGGCCGTCGCCGTCCGCGCCCTGACCGACGAGCAGGCCCCCGACAGCGACCTCGTCCTCACCGGCCCCGAAGCACTCGGCTACGACGAGATCGCCACGACCATCACCGAGGTCACCGGCCGGCCCGTGGTCCACCGCCGGCTGTCCTACGAGCAGATGCGCGACCGACTCGCGACCCAGATGCCCGTGGAGTTCGCCGCGATGCTGGCCGGCATGGACCGTGCCATCGCCGAAGGGGCGGAGGACCGCGTCACCGACACCGTCCAGCGCCTCACCGGCCGGCCTCCGCGCTCCTTCCGGGCCCTTGTGGAAACCGAGATGCGAGGCGGCAGTTGAGGTTCCAGGGGACTCCGGTGCGGGGCCCTGTGTGAATTGCGGCTCGGCCGGCCACGGCGGTTCGGGCGCCGCGCGAGAGAGGGGCCTGGAGGTATCCCCCAGTCGTCTGGTCGGCGGATACTCCGCGCTGCTCCGCGAAAGCAGGGTGACCTCTCGACCGGGTGTCAGCAGGCGCGCGTCAGGTCCAAGCCCGCGCCGTACGGCAGGAAGCCCCTGCCCCGGCGCCGCTCCCCCGGTCCTCGCATCACGCGGGGAGCACCTGTTCACAGACCGAGCCGGACGGGCTCGGGTGGAGCGCCGGCGGTGATCAATGCCGCCAGGAGGGACCCGAGGTCGCGCGGGGAAAACAGGTCCGCACCGGCGTAGGACGCGATCTCGCACGGGTGCCACCACTTCAGACCGCTGATGTCCTCCGCGGCGAGCTGGTCGTCGGACAGGCTTCCGCGCGGGTTGAACGCGGCGGTGCGGACGAGGAAGTAGTCGTTGATGACGCCGTCGTGGCCCTCGGCATGTCCGGGGGCCACGACTTCCTGGTGCCAGACGTGCGGCGGATCGGCTGGTACGGCAAGCCCGACCTCTTCCCGCAGTTCGCGGCTCAGTGCGGCAAGCGGTGCCTCACCCGGCTCGATCCCTCCGCCGGGAGCCGCCCACACCACGGTTCCCGCCGGCTCTGGAATCGCGAACCGGCACAGGAGGATGCGCACGTCCTCGTCGAGAATGATCGCCCGGACTGAATGGCGCAGGTTCACAGACGGCATCCGGACACGCTAGCCGCGTACGGCCAGGCGGTGAGACGTACGGGCGATGCCGGTACCGGAAAAGGCCACCACCGTAGGTGGGGCCCCTCGGTGGTCGTCTCCGATGTCCTCCGGTTGTCCTCCGGTTGGTCCTCCGGTTGTCCTCCGGTGACGGTCGGCGGCGGCGAGTCGAGCCCTGATCGACCCGTACCGTCCGATGCAGCCCCTGGGGCGGGTCCGGAGCGGTGGTCTGGCCCACGCGTGTCGCGAGATGGCGAGCGGACCAGACCCAAAGGACCGGCACGGGGTCACGGACAGTGCAGACGGGAGCACAGCATCAGGCGTTGTCGGTGAGTTCCCCGACGCCCCGGCCCGCTACGGCAGGGTGCCGGGTCGTCTGCGAGGCCTGCACAAGCCCGGTGGAACACGCATCTGCCGTACCATGTGTCGTCGACCTCCTCGCATGCGTCATGCGCGCCCTACGCAAGACACAGCACCGGTGGCCCTCCGCCCTGCCTTACTCCCCGCTCGTCCGGTTCCTTGCGCCGCGGAAGACCGCCTCGGCCGTACGGGCGCGCCACTCTTCCAGCGTCTTCTGCTGACGCCGGGCCCTCTCCAGCAGCGTGTCGAGCTGCGCCGGATCAAGGCGTTGGTCGACGGCACTGAGCCCACGCAGGGTTTGCCAGCCGGCGGTCTTGCCCTCCACCGCGAGGCGCAGCGCCTCCAGCTCCAGCACCGTGCTGAGCGGCGAGCGCCGGATCAGGCGGCCATTGGCCTTCAGCCGTCCCAGCCTCTCGCCCGCCCAACCCGCGCAGACCTTGTAGCGGCGCACGGGGACGCCCAGGTCCCGCATGATCCCCAGCAGCGCCGCCCGGTCCTGCGCGATCTCCATGGCCACCGGACCGACCGCCCGGCCGAGCGCGGAACCGCGGCTGCTCCGCGCAAGCCGACCGGCCCGCAGCGCGCCGGCGGTAGCACCGGCCATGTGGTCGTTGAGATAGATGCCGAGCAGATTCATGGCGGCGCCGTCAGCGGGCGGCCGGTACGACGGCGTCTCCGAACGGTACGGACTATCCATCTCGGGCCTCCTACGCAACGAGCAAGGTGAGCGGAGTGAGCGGTCGTGAATACCGCCGACCTCGGGTACCCGCGGTCGCGTGATGAAGCGCGCGCTGCGCCAGGGCTTCCTCACCGGTACGGCCGGGACTGGCGCCCGCACGGGACGAGCTTTCAGCAGAGTCAATCCGATGCGACCAGGGTCGTAAGCCATGAAGGGCCGTATGTCAGGCTCGCCGGCCGGGGTAGCGCCCGAGGCCGCTGCCCCGCCGCTGCGGGCATGCAGGTGCCTGTGCCATGAACCTGAGCGGCTGTCACCGCCCCAGCCTGTGGAATGTGCTGAACTGGCCCGATTACGACCAGGAAGGCGCGGTCCATGAATCCGGGGGAATGGACGAGGGACATGGCAGGCGTCAGCATCGCCCTTCTGCGAATCGCGTAGGGCGAGCCGTCGGCGCCCCTCAACGTCTCCGCCTTAGCGTTCACCTGCAACTCATTGCAACGAACGACCGTTCCGCTATTGCATTAAGCCAGAAGTCATTGCAACGCTTTACGGCCATCTACCTCGACTAATGCTGGTTCAATGCAAACACTGTGTTGCCGCGCTATGGAAAGCAACGTAGTGTTTCCAATATCAGAAACCAACGAACTGCAAGTCGGGGAGAGCGCGATGCAGAAGTACGACACCCCCGCCCCGGTCTCCGCCGTCCTGGACATCCCGGCGGGACGCGTACGGTTCATCGCCGCGGACCGGGCCGACACCGCGGTCGAGGTTCTGCCCGCGAACGCCTCGAAGGGCCGTGATGTGAAGGCAGCGGACCAGACCACGATCGAATACGCCGACGGCGTCCTGCGGATCGAATCCCCGGCGAAGGACCAGTACTTCGGCTCATCCGGGTCCATCGAGGTGACGATCGAACTGCCCGCCGGTTCCCACGTCCAGGCCAGGACGGCCGGCGCCGAACTGCGGACCGTCGGCCGACTCGGCGACATCGCTTTCGAAGGCGCGTACCGCCAGATCAAGCTGGACGAGGCCGCGAGCGTGCGTCTCACCGCGGTCGACGGCGACGTGGAGATCGGCCGGTTGGGCGCGAGCGCGCAGATCAGCACCGCAAGGGGCGGCATCCGGATCGCCGAGGCCATGGGCGGCACGGTCGTGCTCAGCACCCGGCACGGCGACATCACGGTCGGCGCCGGCGCCGGCGTGTCGGCCACCCTGGACGCCCACTCCGCCTACGGCCGCATCAGCAACGCCCTCAAGAGCGACGGCACCGCCGACCTCGACATCCGTGCCACCACCTCCCACGGCGACATCACCGCCCGCAGCCTGTGACCCGCTCCCTTCCGGAGGAGCCCCCTCATAGCCATCCCGGCGAGCGGAACGCACCCGAACTCACGAAGACCGTGGACGACGCGCCGGGAGGCGTCCCGCACCGCGAACTCAGCCCGGCCACCGCCCAGGACAGGCCCGGCGGCAGCCACGTCCCACCGGAACGACCACCCACCCACACAACCCGCAAGGAGCACACAGCCATGTCCCTCCACCTCACCGACCAGCACAGCGGCTTCTCCGAGGCAGGGCTGCGCAGAATCCGCGACGTGCTGGCACGGCACGTGGAGTCCGGGAGGATTCCGGGACTCGTCGCCCTGTTCAGCCGGGGCGGTGAGACACACGTCGAGGCCGTCGGGACCATGCGCCATGACGGTGGCGCGCCGATGCGCCGGGACACGATCTTCCGGATGGCCTCGACGTCCAAGCCGGTCACGACGGCCGCGGCGATGGTCCTGCTGGACGAGTGCCGACTGCGCCTTGACGACCTGGTGGAGCCGTGGCTGCCCGAACTCGCCGACCGGCAGGTGCTCAAGCGGGTCGACGGCCCGCTGGACGACACCGTGCCGGCGCGGCGGCCGATCACCGTACGGGACCTGCTGACCTCCACCTTCGGGCTCGGCATGGACCTGACGGCGCTGGGCACCCCGATCATGGACGCGGTCTTCGAACGGGGCATCTTCAGCCAGAGCGCGTCGGCGACGGCCGCACCGGACGAGTGGATGCGCCGGCTGGGCACGCTCCCCCTGATGCACCAGCCCGGAGAACACTGGCAGTACCAGATCAGCAACGACGTGCTCGGTGTGCTCGTAGCCAGGGTCACCGGGCAGTCGTTCGAGTCGTTCCTGCGCGAACGGATCTTCGGCCCGCTGGGCATGAAGGACACCGGTTTCCATGTGCCCGCCGGCAAGATCGACCGGCTGCCGCCCTGCTACACGCCGGACCCGCAGACCGGGGAATTCACCATATGGGACGAGGCGGTGGGCGGGCAGTACAGCGCGCCTCCGGCGTTCCAGTCGGGCGGCGGCGGTCTCGTCTCCACCGTCGACGACTACCACGCCTACTTCCGGATGCTGCTGAACCACGGGAAGCACGGCGGCGAACGCATCCTGTCCCGGCCGGCCGTGGAACTGATGACCACCAACTGCCTCACCCCCGAGCAGCAGGCCGCCCGCAGCGACCTCGCCCGCAACAACGTCCACATCTCCTTCGGCCAGGGGCAGCACGGCGGCTGGGGCTACGGCATGGCGGTACGCACCTACCGCGGCGATTACGCGCCGATCGGCCAGTTCGGCTGGGACGGCGGTACCGGCACCACCGCCTACGCCGACCCGCACAACGGGCTCGTAGGCATCCTGCTCACCCAAGTCGGGTTGTCCCTCCCCGCCCCGGCACAGCTCATCCACGACTTCTGGACCACGCTCTACCAGGCGATCGACGACTGACGAGGCGCCACATCCGCGACAGCCGACGTCCCTTGGCACCTTGCGGACATGGTGCGGGCAGATCGCGATACGCCCGCCTGGCCTCAGCTGCCTTACGGCTCTTGGCCGCTGAGTACGACTCGTCGAACAGCTCGCCTCCCGCTCCCGCACCAGCGGGCAGCACACGGCCAGGCCCCCGGCGTGCAGGTGGCCTCCTCCGGTCGTAGGTGCCGGGAGAGGAACTTGCACGCCGGGTAACCGGTGGTTTTAACGGCTTCCTGACGTCGAGTTACGTGACGCGTCGGAATACAGGCGGATAGAGTCGAGCCGTGCCGGGAATTCACACTCTCCCGGCGTGAACATGGGTAACAGTGGAGAACCACGGGGGAATTCAATGAAACGTGCACAGGGCAGTGCCGTCCGCCGAATCACCGTCACGGCCTGCGCCGCGGCGCTGATCTGCGCGACGGCTCCTGCGGCCGAGGCGGCGACACCGGGAGCGCCGGGGACAGCACATGCTTCGACGTCTGGGACGTCCCGACAACCGGCCGCTGTGCTTGCCGAGTTGGCCGCCAGGGGCGCCCCCTCCGGAACGGGTACGTTCACCACGTCAGAGGGGGTGACCAGCGCGCTCCAGCGCCAAGTGGCCGACTCTTCCGCCAAATCGGGGGCAGCGGCCGCGACGTACCCGAAATGCCGGGGAACGTTCAAGCACGCGGTGGCGGACGTGACGCTTCAGGAGTCGATGAAGTACGGCATACCGTGGATCGTGAAACTGCGTAAGGCCAATTCCAAGTTCGGTGTCGTCAATTTCAGCGCGCAGATCTACGCGAACAACCGCCAGGCCAACGTGTACCAGCCGCATGTGGAGCCGTGGAACTACCAGTTCCACGGTCCGCTGCCGCGCACGTTCAGCGTCGTCAAGAGCAGCAAGAAATACACGATGCCGCGCGGCGCGACCGTATCGTTCCTGTGGACGTGGTTTTCCGTCGCGAAGCCGACCCAGGGCGCCTATCGGTACGTGACCTGTACGTTCAAGCCGTAGCCCAGCTTTCGCAGAAAGACGCCGTCCATGCCGACACCACCGCCCGAGGATCTGTTCGCGGCGATCGCCCACGATCTGTCCGTCTGCGGGCTGCCGAACCGTCTCGTGGAACGGGCTCCACAGGGTGCTCCGGGAACCTGGCGGCAGTTGGTGGTGGCCGGCGTCCAGGTCGGATATCTGGAGTTTGACACCGACCTTGAGCCGGAGGACTTGGTGGAGGTGCTCGCGGTCCACACTCAGGACGCCGTTCTGGAACATCTCCATGCCGTCGGCGGTGGTGTGGCCTGGCCGCTTTGCCGACCCGGCCACACCCACCCCATGCGCCCCGTTTCCGCCACGGACGCGGATCCGGACAACGGGCCCCGCTGGGAATGCCCCCGCGCCCCGGCCTACCGCTGGCCTGTCGGACGGCATCCAGGCCAAGCGCCGCCCGCCTAACCGGCCTGCCGGCTGTCCCGTTGTCAACCGCGGGCGTGCTTGCCGGCCTGCCTGGACGCCTTGGTCTCACCTCCATGTTTTCAACCGCGCCCACGTCACCGGTGCCGGAGGGCCAACGGGCCGCTTGGCCGAGGAATCTGCCGGTCTGTAGTCCGGTACGGCTGCGGTACGTGCGTCACCTGAGGACCGGTCCGCGGCGTCCCCGGCGCGTGAGACGCGCGCCCGCGGGTAACCGGCGATGTCATGAACGCGTTGACGAAACGGCCGCAGAGGCCGCCGTACGGACGCGACGGCGAACCGCCGTCCACCGCCGGCACCGTCGAACCGAGGAGGTAGACGTGCTCTTCCTGGTCGCCGCCCTGCTCCTGCTGGGCATCATCGTGGGCTCGGCCGCCTACCTCCCCTGGCCCGTCACCCTGCTGGCCGGCGCCGTGATCATCAGCTGGCTCGTCGTGTTCGCCGGACGCGAGCGACGCCGGCGCTCCCGCTCCAGGAGGGCCTGACCATGCGGCTGACCGCACCACCCTCCGCCCGCACCGGCCGACGGGACACCGAAGGCATGGCCGTGGCCTCCTTCGTCCTGGGACTCCTCGGACTGCTCGTCCTCAACCTGGTCCTCGGCCCCATCGCCATCGCGCTCGCCCTCCTCGCCCTGCGCCGGGACACACCCCGCCGCTTCCGGGCACTGCTCGGACTGGGCCTCGGCATCGCCGACCTGATCCTCTTCACCGTCCTGGCCTCCGCCCACGGAGCCACCTCCTGGTCGATCTGGAGCGGCTGACCGCTCCAGGCCGCCGACACCGTGATGGCGCCCCCGGGTTCCGGCACGCATCCCCGCCGGGGAAACGTCGCGCGTGCACTCGTACCCGCCACAACAGAGCGGCGACAGTGCCCAGCAGCCCCGCGCGACGGCCCCGTTGTGACACTTGATCGCCCGGACAAGTCCTGGTTACGCCCACCCGGCTCCGGCCAGGGCAATCAGCCAGGAGCGGTCGGCGCCGGTGTGGAGGTCAGCGGTGGGTCGGGATCTTCAGTTCGCCTCGGGTCACCGCGCGGATGTGGTCGCTCGCGAGCAGGTCGTGCGGGTAGCCGAGGCTGATCGCGCTGATGTCGTCGAGGCGGGCCAGTTGGGCGGCGGTGAAGTCGACTTCCAAGGCGCCAAGGTTGTCCTCCAGTTGGGCGGGGGTGCGGGCGCCGATGATCGGGGCCGTCACGCCGGGGTTCCGCAAAGTCCAGGCCAGTCCCACCTGGGCGGGGGTACGCCCGGTCTCCTCGGCGACCTCTCCGACGACATCGGCGATGGCGAGGTTGCGTTCGGTGACCGTGCCGAGCGCGACGTTGAAGGCCCTGCGGGTGCCGTCGCCGGCACCGGCGTCCGCCCTGGTCAGGTCGGCGCGGCTGTACTTGCCGGTGAGGACGCCGCCGGCGAGCGGCGAGTACGGGACGACGCCCAGCCCCATCTCGCGGGCCATGGGGATGAGGTCGCGTTCCCCGGTGCGCTCGGTCAGGTTGTACTCGATCTGCAGCGCGACCAGCGGTGACCAGCCGCGCAGGTCGGCGACGGTTACCTCGGGCCCGCCTCCGGCACAGTCTTAGTTCCTCGACGACCTGTTGCGGCAGGCCTCCGCGTCCAAAATCCGGCAGGTCGTGCTGCTCGGCGCCGGCATGGACAGCCAGGCCTTCCGGATGGACTGGCCCGAGGGCACCCGGCTGTTCGAGGTCGACACCGCCGCGCCACTGGACTTCAAGGCTGCGGTGCTGCGCCAGGAGCGGGCCGTCGCACGCTGCGAGCGGATCACCGTCGCGGTGGATCTGCGGGAGGACTGGCCAGGTGCGCTGGCCGCCGCAGGGCACGATCCGGCGGTACCGACCGTGTGGATCGCCGAGGGACTGCTGATCTATCTGCCCGAGGACGCGGTCGAACTGCTGATGGCCCGGATCAGCGCGCAGTCGGCGGCCGGCAGTCGGATGGGGCTGACGTTGGGCTCGCGCGGCGTGATCGAGCGCTTCGGCGCCGACGCCGCTCCGGGATCGGCGGCGTCCATGTGGGTCTCGGAGATGCCCGACGACCCGGTTGGCTGGCTGGCCGGGCACGGCTGGGAGGCCGACACCCACACCCTGCGCGAGCGCGCTGCCGCCTACGGCCGCCCGATCAGCACCCCGCCGCAGCGGGAGGAGCGGCCCGGCGGACTGATCTCGGCGGTCCGTCGGCAGGACGCTTCCAGGCGAGCAAACCCCCGTGGAAATCGGTCGAGGTTCACTGTCGCGGGGTCGCCCAATTCGTCCCGTCTCGACAACTCTTGAGCGATCTCGCTGAACCTTGATCGTTCATCGGTCGCATGGGCACAGGATTCGGTGCGCGTCGCTCAGCGTCAGGGATTCATCGCTCCACGAGCAGACCTCAAGCCGCGACAGATACCCGTCATCGACGAACACCAGCACCTCGCCGACGGTTTCTCCACCAGCACCGAACAACTCCATCTCGGCCGCCACCCGCGTGCCTGTGAGCGTAGACACAGGAGCTACAGCACCCGCATCGAGACCGAAGTCCGCCGAACCGCAGCCACACGCACAACGCCTCCGCACCCGCAGATGCCGTGTCTGCAGACTGAGCTCCACCCCTGGGCCCTCCACCATGCTCAGGACAGCGTCCAGCACATGGGCAATGTCGGTGGCCAAGGCTTCGGTCATGGGTGCACCGTACCTGGCCTGGACAGGTGCCAGATGGCCGATGTTCAGCGGGCCCGAATTGCCAGGTCAATCCTCGGTGAAGGGGCCAAGGACAGCAAAGGGCGCTGTCCCACGGCGGTCCTCGTGGCCGGGCCGGCGACTGCGCGCTCATTCCGTCCAGGTAGTCGTCCGCCCCACGTGCCCGTGCGGCGGGCGGCTTCGGGCCGGTCTCCGTCAGTGGTCGTTCGGCACGGGTCCGATCGGAAAGAGTCCGCGGCCCGCGCGGTCACCGGTGTTGCGGGGCGTCCGGTATCCAGCTGCCGTGGAAGCCGGCCGGGACGCGCCGTGGGAGTTCCACGGTGGCCGTCCAGGTCAGGTCGTGGGCGTCGAGGACCAGCAGTTGCGAGGGGGCCGCCGGGCCGTGGGAGACGATCGACAGCAGCCAGCCGGCGTCCTCGTCCGAGGCGTCGCGTGCCGGGACGAAGACCGCTTCGCCGGGTGCGGTGCCCGCGCCGGTGCCGTAGGCCGTACTGGTGCCCGCGACCGTGTCGTACTTCATGATCGCGTTCTCGCTGATGGTGTAGAGGTAGCGGCTGTGGCGTCCGGTCCGGTCGTCGTTGATGGTGGGCATCTCCACGCCGCGGTCGTCGAGTTCCTCGTCGCTCACGCGGCCGGTGGCCGGGTCCAGCGACCAGCGGTGCACGTGTCCGCTCTGGCTCACGCCCAGTGCCCAGTGGCGGGTGTCCTGGAGTTGGTCGACGGCTCCTCCCATCGCCTGCCACATGACGTCGAACGCCTGGCGCGAATAGCGCACCGCCTCCAGGACGACGTGTCCGGCCGCGTCCTCGTGTGCGTTGCCGACATGGAAGATGTAACAGGGGTCCACGTCGAACCACCGGACCTCGCCCGCGGCGTCGCGGCGCATCAGGCCCAGCCGCGCGCCGTAGGTGTCGGACCAGCGCATGGGCATGCCGCCGCGGGCCGGCAGGGCCGGGTCGAAGACGACGGGCAGGTCCAGCCAGACGACGTAGTTCTCGGTGATGGCGAAGTCGTGCATCATCGTGCCCGCCGGGACCTTGATCTCCCGGCTCTCCACCAGTTCGCCGGCCGCCGAGAGGCGGTGGTAGGTCAGGTACGGGGGTGTGGCGCCGTAGCCGAAGAAGAGGAGCTCGCCGGTGGCCGGGTCTTCCTTGGGGTGGGCGGTCATGGCGGTGGTCAGGCGTCCGCCGAAGTCGCAGGGGCCGACGGTGTCCAGCTCTCCGGTGACCTCGTAGGGAAAGCCGCTCTCGACCAGGGCCCAGAGCTTGTCGGCGTGGGCGATGACATGGGTGTTGGCGTTGACCACGGCGAAGTCGCGGCTTCCGTCGGGCCGTGTGAGCGGTGCGCCGGCCAGTTTGCCAGTGCGGACCCAGCGGTTGCGGTACCACTCGGCGCGGCCGTCGCGCAGCCTGACTCCGTGCAGCATGCCGTTGCCGGTGAAGACGTGTCCCGGATCCTCGCCGGGGCGGGGATTGGGGCCATTGCGCAGGTAGCGGCCGGTCAGGTCGGGCGGCAGGGTGCCGGTGACCTTGAGGTCGAAGGCTTCGGTCTCGTCGGTCACCGGAGTGTAGTGACCAGCCAGGTAAGGCTGGACCGGCTCCGTGGCTTTGGGTTCGCTTGTCGTCATGGCCTTCTCATTCGATGGGGCTGACTGTGGTCCGCCGGATCGGGGGGGGCGACGTACCGGATCGGGAATCGAACGGCGGCCGGGGGGCGGTCCCGGCTGCGCATGGAGCAGCGCTCGGGTGGGTGTGACAACGGGTGCGGGCGGCGGCGGGTACGGACCCGATCCGATATTCATAAGGTTACATGTAAATTCCTACATGTCAACGTCTGCTGGTTGGGCGAGAGGGCGTCGGGACGGTGGATGGTCGCGGCGAGGGACGTCAACGCCCCGCGAACATCGAGGCCGGTTTGCCATGGCGCAGTTGAGCGCCATACGCGGCCTTCGAGGCCGGCTGCTGCCGCGTGACGTCGCTGCCGGTAATGGTGTGCAGAGCGGGCGGCTTGTCATGGCCGTTGACCAAGCGGCTCGCCTGGCCCAGGCAGGCATCCGTCAGGAGTCGTAGTCCGGCACGTCGCAGGTCTGGCCCGCGTTGGCGAGCCTGGCGCGTACCAGCCCTTCGGCGAACCGCAGTACGTCGGTGCCGGAATCGACGAACTCCCCTGATGCGCCGTCGAGTTCAAAAGTGCTGCGCGGTCCTTCTCGGGCCACTTCCATCACGTGCACGGCGAGACGGCGTCACCAGGATCGGTAGGTGCAACCTGGGCACGCGGCGCAACCTGAGCCGTGCGGGGCGAACTTGGACCTCCGGCGTAGGTCCGCGCAGTGCCGGGGCTGCCGGGTCGGGGGATCGAAGGGCCGCGGACGATCCGTCACGTGGCCGGGGGGCCGGAGACGAGGTGGCCGTCGCGGTCGTAGGGCCAGACATTGACGGTGCAGCCGTGCAGTCCCTTGATCTGTTGCATCATCACCGGCGCGGGCTTCCCCGGCCCGGGGCATCCTTCGTGGCCGTGCCCGAGAAATGCCCCACCTCGTGCTTGATGATCAGCGCCCGGTACGCCGGGATGTCGTGCGCGTAGTACTGGCTGCCCACTTCCCAGCGTTTGAGATTGACCATGACGTCCTGCCCCACGTCGCAGTTCAGCTCGCCTCCGGTGTCAAGGCCATACTCTCCGCAAATGTGATCCACCGTGCCCGCCGTGGCCAGCCGGACCCGGAAGTCGGAGGTCTCGCCGGACACTCTTTGGAAGCCGGTCCTTCCGTCGGCCGTCCAACCGCGGGGGTCCTTGAGCACCCGGTCGACCACGGCCGCGACGTCGTTCGGCGGGATTCCGATGCCGTCCTCGACCTCCACCCTGTAAGTGAGGACCCGACGGGTCCCGCCGAAGGCGGTGCCGGCGCCGGTGGCGGTGGTGAAGGTTCCGGGCCCTGTCGAGGGGATTCGTGGCGTGCCCTGTCCGGAGCCCGACGCCTGCCCCTTTCCGGCGCGCTTCGCCGGCTTCTCCCCATCCGTCACGGACGGACCGCGTCCCGGTCTCCGGGAGCCGGACGGTGCCGTCCGCAGCGACGACGAGTCGGCCGCGTCGGCGTGGCGGACGCCGGACGCCGCGGTGTGCGCCGTGAGCACGTACCCGCCGTAGAGCAGCCCGGCCGGCAGCGCGAGTCCGGTCCAGAGCGCGACGTGGCCGCGCCGTCGTCGGCGGGCGCGCCGCCTGTGCCCACGGCGATGAGCGCCGGAGGGCCGCGAAGAGGTGGTCTGGTGTGCGCTCACGAACGCGCAGCCTGCACATGCCATGTGATCGGACCTGGATGGGCCTTTGACCGTTCGGTAACAGCCGTGGCCGCCCCGGCCAGCGGTCCCTGCACATGCGCTCGGGGCAGTCCGGGCGCGGGGACCACCGCTCGCGTCCGGGCAGCTGCGCGGCTTGCGTTCCGACGCTCGCCTGACATGAACGAATATCCGGCGGACCGCACCACAGCAGCAGGTCATCTGGAGATAAGCCGGATACCAAAAGGGCGCGAAAGGCGGCAAAAAGGGATGCGGCATACCCTCGTCCGGCCTGGCGGTGCGCCAGGCCGGACCTATCTCCTGCCATCGGGCGCCGCAGGGACGCCTGGAGCGGGGTGCGAGACGGAGGTGTGCCCGCCACTGAAGAGTTGGCCGGTGGGGCCGTCGCTGCCCAGGGTGGCGGCGCGGACGATGTCGCGGGCGCTCTCGGCGGCCGGTCGGTCGTTCTCGTCGTCGCCGCGTTCGGGGTGGGTGGCGGTGTTGCCCGGATCAACGGCGTTGACCAGGATGCGGGTGTCCGCCAGCTCCCTGGCCAGCACGGTGGTCAGAGCGTTGAGCATGTACTTGGCCATGGAGTAGGCCGGGGAGCGCAGGGGCGCGCCGAGGTCCAGGCCAGTGGCGATCTGCTGGGCGGACAGGCTGGAGACGTTCACGATCCGCGCGGCGGGTGCCGCGGCCAGCAGCGGCAGCAGCGCCTGGGTCAGGGCCCATGGGCCCAGTACGGAGACCTCCATCGCGGCGCGCACGTCGTCCATGTCGGCGTCGAATGCGGACAGGGTCTGGAAGTCGGGCATGGCGCTGGCGTTGTTGATGAGGACGTCCAGGTGGCCGAATTCCGCGCTGAGGCGGTCGGCGGCCTCGCGCATGCCGGCCTGGTCCGACAGGTCCAGACGCAGGGCGGTGACCTGGTGGCCTTCCTCGCGCAGTCGGGCGGCCAGCGGGTCGGCGGCGGCTTGGCGGCGGGCGGTGAGGACGACGTGGAAGCCCTGCTCGGCGAGCTCGCGGGCGACGGCGAAGCCCAGTCCGGCCTGGCGGCCGACTCCGGTGATCAGAGCGGTTTTGACGGTCATGGCGGTTGTCCTTGCAGAAGGTGGTGGGGGGCGGCGAGGTGTCCCGCCCGTCGAGGTGAACTTTGTTCAGACGCAATGAACAAAGTACTACTGGCTGAACTTAGTTCAGAGCGAGTTATAGTCGGCACCATGGCGACCGACCCCAGGCAGCGCCGCGCCGCCCGTCACGCTCAGCTCGACACGACCGCTCCCAGGCCCGCGCCGCGCCGCAAGCCGCTGACGCTGGACCGCATCACCGACGCGGCCCTCCAGGTGTGCGCGACCGAGGGCTACGACGCGCTGACGGTGCGCCGTGTCACCGCCGTCCTGGGGACGGCCCCGTCCGCCCTGTACGCGCATATCGTCAACCGGGACGACCTCGATGAGCTGATCGTCGGCCGCTTGTGCTCGCGTATCGTGCTGCCCGAGCCCGACCCCGCCGCGTGGCGGCAGCAGCTGCGGGACGTCCTGGTCCAGCTGCGGGACCTGTACCTGGAGTATCCGGGCATCTCGCGGGCCGCGCTGGCCATGGTGCCGACGAATCTGGAGACCCTGCGCGTCAGCGAGGGATTGCTGGCCATTCTGCTCGCTGGAGGCGTCCAGCCGCGGGCCGCGGCCTGGGCCATGGACGCGCTCTCGCTCTACGTGGCGGGCTACGCGCTGGAACGCTCCCTGGTCCTGCACCGCAGGAAGCACGAGGACGACGACTGGGTGCTCAGCCAGGACGAACTGGTCCGCCGCTTCACCGCGCTGCCCGCCGACACGTTCCCCAATACCCGGAAGCACGCGGCCGACCTGGCCTCGGGCACGGGACACGACCGCTTCGACTTCACCCTCGACCTGATCCTCGACAGCCTGCCGCGCTGACCAGAACCCACCCGCCGCGCCTGCCGCCATCCGCGCAGGCACGGCGTCCGACCCACACCCCGAGAATGCACACCTCGGACTCGGGGTGCACCGGCGTGACGCACCCGAGCGGTTCGGGCCCTGGAAGGGCGCGGTCGGCGACATCGACTGGGGCATCGCCGTCGACTCCACCGTCGTGCGGGCCCGCCAGCGCGCGGCCGGCGCCCATCCGGATTCGGGCATAGACGCCCATCTGGCTTCGAACACAATTGACCGGACAGCTTCTGAGGGAGTGCGTACCGGGGGCTCCCGCACGCCAAACGGCCGCCGCAGACGAGCCCGGTCACCACTTCCGGCCCACCTGCCCGACGACCGGGGATCCTCACACCTCCCGCTCTTTCCTGAGACACCGTTCCCTCGGACGTCCTCCGGATCAACACACCGCCACCGGTCGCGGCGAAGCCATAGACGATGTCGGCATCGCTGTCCAGGAGGCCGTCGTATGGCACGGGCCGTGACCGGCACCGCGTGGCATGCTGACCTCGGCTTCGCGGACCGTCCGGTGCGCAGCCGTCGTGATCCGTCAACAGGAGCTCTCCGTCGTCATGCCCCAGGACACACCGCGCCTGCCCGCCACCGCGGCAGGCACCGGAGGCCGACTGCCGCTCGTGATGGCGATAGCCTGTGGCGTCGCCGTCGCCAACGTGTACTTCCCGCAGGCGATCACGCCGCTGGTCGCGCGAGACCTGGGCATCGGCCGCGACACGGCGGCGATCCTGGCGACGGCCACCCAACTCGGCTACGCCATCGGCATCTTCCTGCTGGTGCCGCTGGGCGACCGGCTCCCGCGGCGCCCACTGGTCACGGCGCTGCTGACGGTGACCTCGCTGGCCCTGCTCGGCGCCGGGCTCGTACCGGCTGCCGGGCCGCTGCTCGCTCTTGGCGGTGTGATCGGCGCGGCCACCGTCGTTCCGCAGATCCTGCTGCCCATGGCGGCAGGCATGGCCGGAGCGGATCGGCGCGGCGCCGTGACCGGCACGCTTCAGGCCGGTCTGGTCGGCGGGATCCTGCTGGCCCGCGCCTTTGGGGGAGTGCTCGGCGAGCACCTGGGCTGGCGCGCACCGTACCTGGTCGCCGCCGTCCTCACCGCGTTGCTGGCCCTCGTCCTCGGCCTGACGCTGCCGCGCGGCGTCCCGGCCGGCCGGGAACGCTATCCGACCCTGCTCGCCGATACCTTGCGGCTGTTGCGGCGCGAGCCCCTGTTGCGGCGCTCGGTCTACTTCCAGGTCACCGTGTTCGGCGGGTTCAGCGCGGCCTGGACCGCGGTTGCCCTGCTCGTGACCGGACCCGCGTACGGCGCGGGCACCCAGACCGTGGGTCTGCTCGCGCTGATCGGCGCAGGCAGCGTGTTCCTCGCGTCCGCGGCCGGCCGCCGGGTCGACAGGTACGGCGCCGACCGCGTCAATCTGTGGTGCCTGCGGCTCGCGCTCGCCTCCGCCGCCGTCCTGCTGACAGGCCTGATCGGCGGCCCGGTCGGCATCGCCGGACTCGCCGTGGGGCTGCTTCTGATCGACGTGGCCGTACAGTGCGGCCAGGTGGCCAACCAGGCCCGCATCTTCGCGCTGCGGCCCGAGAAGCGCAGCCGTCTCAACACCGGCTACATGACCTGCAACTTCCTTGGCGGCGGGGCCGGCTCCTGGCTCGGCGCCCGCGCCTACGGGCACGCGGGGCTGGGGCGCCGTCTGCGTGTTCATCGCGCTGACCGCCGTACTGGCCCTCGTCGTTCACGCCGTCGGCCGCCGCCGGAGGCCGGACGCCGCCGAGGACTGTACGGCCCACTCTTCCGCCGCCGTCCGGAACAGGCCGGCGGCCGACGCGTCCTCGGAGACCTGACCGGCCGGCACACCGCAAGCCGAGACCGTCCGAGGCCGCCGACCGGCCGGGCATCAGCCTTTCGTCGCGGCGCCCCCAAAGGCGCCCGCGGCCAGCCGCCCGAGGGGGGACGGTTGCTGGCCCGCGCTCGCGGTCACGGTGGTGGTGGACGGCACCGGCGCGGGCGACGCGTTCGGCGCCGGGGTCCGTCAGCGGTGCTCGACGGTCTCGCGCTGTGCCGGGAAGAAAGCGGATCACCGCGGACGAACGGAGGTGGCCGCCGCACCGGACGTCGCCGGCGGCCCGAAAACGCTCACCTCCGATGAACATTGCGCACCCCTGTCCCGCTCACGACACCCGCACGCGCGTGTGCCACTCCCCCGTCCCCAGCGCACGGCGATCAGTGGGGTTCGCGGACGGAGCCGAAGCATCCTGCTCCCGTCTCGCCGCGGGGCGCCCTGGGGTGCCCGCCGGACGCGTCCCGCTTCACCTTGCCGTCCGGATGGTGAAGTCACTCGTATGGACATCGGCCTGATCCTGACCGGCGTCCTGGCCGTCGAACTCGGCGCCAGCGCACCCTGAGCCCATAGGACAGCACTTGCGCCGACAGCCGCAAGAGGCAACGGCGCGATCCGGCGCGCGGGAACGATGCGGTCCTCCTACGTGCAAGCAGACCTGCTGCCCCCGCCGGTGGCGGCCGGACGGCGGGCTGCGCCGTGACTGACTCCCGGCAACTATTCGTGGCTCAACCGTGGCCGTACAGCGGGCGCGGACCCTAATCTCTCGACAGTCCTGTCAGCCGATCGGAAGCGAGTCGCACATGGCCTCTCCAAGACCCCTCAACTCCGCCACCGCGTGGCTGGTACGCCTGTTATCCGCGCTCACCCTGGTCGCGGGCGGTGTCCTCTTCTTCTCCGGTACCGCCCAGGCCGCCACCATATGCGGCAACGTTTCGGTGCCGCCGGGCTACGTGATCACCTCGGAGTCGCTCACCGGGAGTTGTACCGGCGGCTACCTGACCGAGACCATCCAGCCCCCGTCCAACGGACTCGCCGTCTGCCTGAACGGCCCGGTCCCGACCGGCTACGCGGTCACCTCGATCTACAGCACCAACAATTGCAGCCAGTACCAGACCGGCCGGATCAACACGGTCACCAACGGCCTGCGGATCTGCGGGAACTCCAATGGATCGCTGCCGAACGGCTATGTGATCACCAGTGAGGGACCCGACAACGCGTGCTCGCAGTGGTACGGCGAGACGGTCAACGTCGCGAGCAACGGCATCGCTGTCTGCGACAACTCGCCCATCCCGGCCAACTACGTGATCACCTCCAGTTACCAGAACGCGGCCTGCGGCATCTATCTCGGCGCCCGGCTGAACACCGCCTCCGACGGCATGACGTTCTGCGGTAACTCGCCGATCCCGGCCAACTACGTGATCACCGCGAACTTCCAGATCAGCAGCTGCGGCCAGTACCTGGGCGGTCGCCTGAACGTGGCCTACAACGGCATCATCGCCTGCGCCGACTCCCCCACCCCGCCCGGATACTGGGTCTCCGCCAACGGCATCCAGTCCTCCGCGTGCAGCCCTTACATGGCGGAACGCCTGAACAACAGCTGATCCCGGCACCCACCCCGGTCCGGCCCGCCACCGGGTTGGTGGCGGGCCGGACCGGGAGTGTCGACGTGGCGGCGCCTTTCTCAGGCGGCGTCGTCGGCGAAGTACTCGCTCAGGAGGCTGAACAAGCGGTCGCACAGAGCCTCGTCGGCGAGCGGGGCATCGCTCGGGGCGCCGGTTTCGGCAGCGTGTAGCTTCGGCACCAGCGCCCACCAGACGAGGTTCGTGCCGTGCCCGAGCTTCTCCGCGAGCCAGGGGCGGAAACCCCGGAGCAGTTCGCCGTCTGTCGCGGCGTCGCCTCCGTTGATGAAGGCCACATAGTTCAGGTAGGAGCCGTCGAGCCCGTAAGCACCGGGCCTTCTGCGGACGTCTCCGAGACGGGTGGGAAAGTCCACCGTCCGTCCTTTCTAGTCGAGCGGGGTGAACACCAGGTCGTCGCCGTATTCGAATTTCCCTCGGTATTCGTCCAGCGACTCACCTTCCGGCCCTGTCCAGGCATCGTATACACGGCCGTCCTTGACCACGACGTCGTGGTGACCCCAGAAGGAGTCCTGTTCACGGTACTTGCCGAGAGTCGGGGCTCCATAGCGGTCCGTGACGCGCATGCGGTTTCCGCCGATGTCCTGCTGAATGGATTCCGCCACTTGCTCGCAACCGGTGCTGCCCCCGATTCCGCAGACGTCGGACGCCTTGCCATTGGGCCAGTACTTGTCGGAGCTGAGCGAACCGCCGCCGCCGTTCGACTCGGCCTCGCGCAGTGCCTGGCCGAGGCCGTTGCTGAACCTGCCGATGCCGTCGGTGATGCCGTAGATCCCCGCGCCCGCTATCCCCGTACCGACGACGATCGCCGGTGCTCCTTCGAGGCAGCCGATGACGGTCAGGCACAGGCCCCCGCCCGCGACGTCGATCGAGGCGCCCGACCCGACGCCGAAGATGCCGGCACCTGTCTCGAACAGACCTGCCCAGACATCCGAATTACCGAGAATCGCCTGGCCGTAGTCACCGATCGTGTTGGCGGTGTCCTTCAACCAGTCGGGCACCCAGCTGCCGTCGTCCTGCTGGTCGGATTGCTCCTTATGCCATTTGTCCTGGAGCTGCTGCCACTTGGCGATTTCCTGTTGCTGCTTTTTGACCGCCGTCCGGAAAGCCTCCACCGCGGCGCCCGCCGCGGCGTTCGCGTCCTTGCCTGCGGCGAGGGCGGAGGCACGGGCCTGCTGGGCCGCCGTACGGGCCGAGTCGGCGGAGCCGCGCGCGGCGGTGGCCGAGTACTGGGCCCGCGCCGCTGAGGTGACGGCCGCTGCGGCCGCGTTCTCGGCGTCCTGCTGGGCCTTGCGGGCGGTGGCGGCCGAGGCGGCGGCGTCCTTGGCGGAGTGCTCGGCCTGCGTGGCGTACCCGTCGGCCTGCGTGGCGTACTTCTTCGCATCCGCGGCCGACTGTGCGGCCTGCTTCGCGTAACCGGCGGCTTCGTCCTTGGCCTTGGCGGCGTCGGCTGCCGCCTTGCCCGCCTCCGCCGCGTTCTTCTGCGCGGTGGCGGCCACGCCCGCGGCCTGCGCGATGAGCTGCTGGATCTGGGATTCGTGGGTGGCGCCGAGCTGGTCCTGACGCTGCGCCTTGTACTGGCCGACGGTGATGAAGAGGTGGAGGAGGTCGGAGGGCCCCTCCAGGGCGATCCGCGCCGCGGCCTTGACCTGTGGGCCGTTGCCGCTGTTCCTGGGGTCGGCGAGCTGGGCGGCGCGGACGCGTTCGTCCTGGGTGCGCGCCTGGTCGTCGTCGGTGGTGATGAACTGGCGCAGCGCGTCCGTGGTGTCGGTGTTCAGCGCGGTGCGGCCGGCCTGCTGTTCGATCGGACCGGCGGCGGCGATGGTGCGGGCGACGTACAGGCGCATGTCCTGCTTCATGGCGTCGTACTGGCCGCTGTCGAGGAACGCGCTCACCGTGGCGCCGTCGCCTTCGAGGGCCTTGGCTGCCGCGGCGCGGACGTCGGCCGATCCGGCGGCTTCCGCGAGGTGTTCGACGTCCTGGCGGTCGTCCTGGACGCTCGCGTCCTGGCGGCCGGTGCGGATGTAGTCGGTCATGTCCGTGTCGGAGCCGGCCAGGGCCACGAGCGCGGCCGACTGGCTCCACGGGCGACCGGTCTTCGCCGTCGCCAGGGCCACCTTGCGCGCTTCGGGGGCGAGCTGAGCGGCATCCGCGCCGGGCTGGGACGCCTGGTCGGCGAGCTTGGCCGCCGCGGCCTTGAGGTCCTTGGCCTGCTGCGTGGCCGCCTGCTGGGCCGCGGTGCGCTGGTCCTCCTGTGCCTTGAGGTCCTGGGCCCGGTCGATGGCCTCGTTGGTACACGCCGTCAGCTGCTCGGTGTCGATGCGGACCGCGAGGTCGTGGACCTTCTGGGCCTTGGCGACCGCGGCGCTGGCGGCGTCGGCGGCCGTCTTGGCCTCCTTGGCGTGCGCGGCGGACTGCTTGGCTGCGGTTGCCGCCTGACCGGCGTGGGCGGCGGCGTCGTCTGCCGCCTTGGCCGCGTTCTCCGCGCGCGTGGCCGCGTCGTTCGCCGCGTCACGCGCCTCACCGGCATCGGTGGCGGCCTCCTGGGCCAGCGATTCGGCGGCGCCGGCGGCACGGCTGGCCTCCCGAGCGTGCCGGTGCGCGCTGGCCGCGGCGTTCGCGGCGTCGGCGGAGTGGGCGCCGGCCTCGTCGGCCAGGGTGTTGGCCTGGTCGGCCGCGTTCGCGGCATCGGTGGCGTCGCTGCCGGCGCCGCTTGCCGCCTTCGCCGCGTCCGCGGCCTGGGCGGCGGCGGTGTGGGCCGAGTCGGCGGCCTGGGCAGCGGCGTGAGCTCCCGCGGCGGCGTTCCGGGCCTGCTCGGCCGCCTTGCGTGCGGCGCCTGCCTGGCCGGCGTCGACGGCCGCGTTCGCGGCGGCGTTCCGGGCCTGGGCGGCCGCGTTGGCGGCACCGTCAGCGGCAGCGGCGGCGGCCGAGGCGGCGTTGGCGGCGACCCGCGCCGCGTTGGTGGCGGCGTTGGCCGCGTCGATCGCCGTCTGCGCGGCGGTCGCGGCCTGCTTGGCGGCGCTCGCGGCACGGGCGGCGGCGGCAGCCGCGTGCTGGGTGTCCTTGCGCGCGGCCTCGGTCTCGGCCGCGGCCTTCTGCGCCGCCGCCTTCGCCAGCTTCGCCGCGGTCACCGCCCGGGCGGAGGCGTCCTTGGCGGCCCGGGTCTGCTGCCCGGCCAGTTTGCCCGCCTTGGCCGCCTGGTCGGCGAGCTGCGCGATCGTGGCGTGCTCCTGGTCGTGGGCACGGGAGACGTACTGGCCGACCTGGAGGAACTCGTGGATGTCGTCCGGGGTGCCGTTGATGGCGATACGGCCGGCCGCCTGGACGTTCGGTCCGCCGGCCGCGATGATCTGGGCGACCTCGACCCGCTCGTCCTGTTCCCGGTCGTTGTACTGGTCGTTGGCGAGGAACTTCTTGATGTCCTCGGCGGTGCCGTTGAGCGCGGCGCGGCCCGCCTTCTGCACTTCGGGGCCGCCTGCGTCGATGATCTGCGCGACGCGGACCCGCTGGTCCTGCTCCAGCGGTGCCTTCCAGCCATCCTTCAAGAACGCCTTCAGGTCGTCCGGTGTCCCGTCGAGCGCCTTGCGGGCGGCGTCCTGGAGGCTCAGACCGCCCACACTGGCGAACTGGGCGACGGACACCCGCTCGTCCTGGACGGCGATGTCCGGGGCCTGGGAGAGGAAGTTCTTGACGTCGTCGTCGCTGCCGACGAGAGCGACCTCGGCGGCGGCCCGCACGCCGGGGCCGCCCGTTTCCCACAGGCGTACCACCTTGGCGCGGTCGGTGTCCGGGAGCGCACCGGAGATACCGGTGTCCGCGGGGGTGGTCGCGTCGGCTCCGGCCGGGGTGGGCGCGGGCCCCAGCAGGCCCAGGACGAGCGCGCTGGGCAGCAGGCACAGGCACAGCACGCGGATCACGCGCTGAGCCCCCGCTACCACGCGCCGTGGGCGTCGTAGATGTGTCACTGCGGACTCGATTCGTTCTTTCGGTTGGGGGGGTGCACCGCGTGTCCGTGCCGCCGGGGACACGGTCGCCGGCTCCTGGGCAGCGCGGTGCCTCGGGGCGGCTCGCGCGGTCGTAGGCGAGCCGCCCCGGAAGGACCGTGCCGGTGTGTCAGCCGGCGGGGGCGAGCTGGATTTCGTCGTGGAGGCCCTTGGCGTCGACCCCGGTGAAGAGGCTGACGTGGCCGTCGTTCCAGCGGACGAGGATGTCGTCGGCGGTGGTGCCGGTGGTGAAGGCGCCGGCGGTGAGCGCGGCTGCGTTGGTCCAGTTCGACTTGGCGGGCCGGACCTTGATCTCGCCGGGCAGGGCCTTGCCGGTCATGCCGGGGTAGATGGTGGTCTCACCGTCGATCCAGCGCACCAGCAGGTCGTCGGTGTCCTTGCCGGTGAAGGAGCCGGTGGCGAGTTTCTGGGCGTAGGGCCAGGTGGTGTTCTTGGCGACGGTCTGGGTCTGCTTCTTCAGCCCGTTGGCCGCCAGGTCGCTGAAGACGGAGACGTGGCCGTCCTTCCAGGTGACCAGGAGGTCGTCGCGGAGGCCCTTCGCGGTGAAGCGGCCGCCGGTCAGCTGCTGGGCGTCGTCCTTCCAGGCGGCGCTGTTCGGCGGGGCGAGCTGCTTCTCGCCGTGGAAGCCCTTGGCGTCGACGGATGTGTAGAGGGTCATCTCGCCGTCGGTCCAGCGCACCACGACCGCGTCGGTGCGGCCGCCGGTGTTGGTGCTGGTCACGTTGACGGCGTGGGTCCAGATGCTTTTCTCGGGCTGCAGTTGGTGCTCCGCGGCGAAGGGCCGGGCGGGGTCGTTGCCGTAGCCGCCCTGGTAGAGGGTGACCTCGCCGTCGTCCCAGACGACGATCAGGTCCATGTGGCGGGTGCCGCCCGCGGAATCACCCGCGTAGTAGCCGGCCGTGATCTGTACCGCGTGCTTCCACGGGGCGGCCGCGAAGACGGGGGCGTAGGCGACCTGCTGGACCCAGGAGGACAGGTCGTCGACGCGGGCGGCCACCGCGCCGGTGCGGGTCTCGGCCGGATCGGTGCCGAGGCAACCGCCCTGCCAGGACAGGCTGCTGACGCCCACGACCGTCCCGGTGGCGCTCAGCACCGGACCGCCGGTGTCGCCCTTGCAGATGGCGGCGCCGTCCGACGTGCCGGCCAGGTCGAGGGTGGTGGCGGCGGTGTTCTGGACGGTGAAAGCGGCCGCGTGGACCTGGCCGGGCACCCACTCGTCATGGGTGCGTCCGAACCCCGCGGCCTGGACCTGGTCCCCGGTGGCGGGCGCGGCGGCCGCCACCCGGACGGGAGTGACACCGGTGACGGGCTTGGCGAGTTGGGCCATGACCACGTCGCGATCCGTGCGCGGTACCAGGCTCACCACCTGCTGGGTGCTGCCGCCGAGGGTGGCGGTCGTCTTCAGCTTCGGCGCGCCGGACGCGAGCGTGCCACCTGGGGTGTCGGTGAAGCAGCTCGCGGCGGTCAGCAGCCACTGCGGGGCCACCAGGGTGGCCGAACAGCCGCGCCGGCCGCCGACATCGAGCCGGGCCGTGGCGGCCGAGACCGTGTCAGGGGCGACCGGGCCGGATACGGCGGGGGCGGGCGCGGCGGTCAGGGAGACGGCCAGCGAAGTGGCGGCGATCAGGCCGCCGGTCCACGCGGCACGCGGACGAAAACCAGACATGCGAAGTTCCTTGCTGTGGTGCGAGAGCGGAGGGAGGGCAGGCGGGTGGACCGGGTCAGCCGGTGACCCGCAGTTCCAGGAGCACGGACGGTGCACCACCGGCCGCGCCCTCGCCCACGCTCTGGTAGCCGTTCTTGTCCACGGTCACCGTCTTGGCGGGTGCCGCAGGATCCGCCTGCGGCCTCAGGTCCGCGCTGATCGGGTGGTCGGCCGTTTCCAGGGCGAACACCCGCCCCAGTTCCAGGGTGAGGTACCCCGACTTCGCGTTCGCCTTGAAGCAGTACGCGCCCTGCGGATTGCCGCTCTGCCCCTGCACGGTGAGGACCTTGATCTGCTGGGCGGAGTCGTCGCACGTGGCGAAGGTGATGTGCCCGTCGCCCTTGATCAGCTTGATGCCCTGGTCCCGTTGGATCTGATCCGCGTTCGGATAGGCGTAGTCCTCCACCGCGGACGGTGGCGTGGCTCCCGTCGTTCCCCCTGTCGGCTGCGGGTCGGCGGACGCGAGCATCGGCGTGCCCACCAGCGCCAGAACGGCAGCAGCCCCCACGACGGGAAGCATCCTGCGCATACGAGGAGTCACCCGAATTCCTTTCCAGGCACGGGTGAGGGCATGACGATGGAACATCTGCAATCCCCCGCGCACAGATGTAAAGCAAAAATAAGTGGTCGAGTGGGACTCTAAAGCGGCGTCAGATACAAGACAACGTGATCATCGCCACAGGTAATTCACGGAACCTTCATAGGAGATGCACAGTCAGGAGGGGGCGTACGGCTGGACGGTGATGGTGCAGAGGCGTTTGGTGGCGCGGGTCAGGGCTACGTACAAGTCCCGCTCCCCGCCGGGGCGGGCCGTGACGATTTCCTCGGGGTTCAGGACGACGACACCGTCGAATTCCAGGCCGCGCGCTTCGGACGCGGGTACGACGCGTGCGTGGTGCGCGATGCCCTGGGCCGTCAGCTCGCTCACCCTGGTGTCCGCGCAGATCACTCCCAGAAGCTCGCCCGGATGCGCGGTGCTCTGGGCGCGGAGTTCCCGGACGACGGCGGTGACCAACCCCTCCGGAGATGTGGTCACGGTGCGGGGGCTCTCACCGCTTCGCAGCGACCGTGTCGGCTTCTGGTCCGGGGCGATCCGCGTGAGCAGGTCCCGGACGCTGTCGAGGATCTGCTGCGTGGTGCGGTAACTGACGGTCAGGCTGTGCAGTTTGAACCGGGGTCCGGTGTGGGGGCTCAGTGCCTCCTTCCAGTCGCGTGCGGTCGCGACCGGGCCGGCCTGGGCGAAGTCGCCCACCAGCGTCATCGCCCGTGCCGGGCAGCGGCGGACGATCATCCGCCACTGCATGGCGGTCAGTTCCTGCGCCTCGTCGACGACGACGTGCCCGTACGTCCGCTCCGGGGGGCCGTCGACCAGGTTCGCCGCCTCGTCCAGCAACGGCGCGTCGGCGTCGGTCCACGGGTCGTCCGGACCGCGCAGCAGAAGGGACCGCTCCTGCGCGGTCAGGCGGGGCAGGTGCGCGGCGAGAGCGCCGGCGTCCGTCAGGAGCGCCTTCACGAGGTCACCGGCTGCCAGCCGCGGCCACAACGCTTCGACCGCTCGGTCGACGCCCGCGTCCTGGAGGAGATCGGCCCGGATGGCGTCCACGTCCGGCTCGTGGACCGGATCCGAATCGGCCGCACCTTCGGCACGATGCCGAGCGGCTCCCGTGAACCGGTCGAGGTCGATGCCCGTCATCCTTTCGGCGTCGGCGTCGATCTGCTCAAGGAGGTCGCCCATGTCTCGTCGCATCGCGTCGGTGACGGCGTCGGCCAAGAGCTCTTTGAACACCTGGCGCGCGGGGTTGTGCCCCGGTACGGCTGCCACGGCGGCGTCGCGTGCCGTGGCGACTTCCTCACCGGACAGGTGAACCAGTTCCCGTCCGACGCGCACGGTGAAGTCACCGGCGGGGGCTCGGTGGGCGCGCAGCAGGCCGGCCAGGGCGTCCGCGAGGTCGGAGCCGCCCTTGAGCCGCGCCGTGTCGAACGGGTCGGCCGCGTCCGTGGACACTCCGGCCAGTTCCCGGCAGGTCGCCAGGTCGACGTCGTTCTCACCGAGCGAGGGAAGGACTTGGGAGATGTAGTCGAGGAAGCGGGCGTTCGGGCCCACCACCAGGACGCCCTCCTCCGCGGCGCGCGGGAACGCGTACAGGACGTAGGCCGCGCGGTGCAGGGCGACCACCGTCTTGCCGGTGCCGGGGCCGCCCTGTACGACGGTCACTCCGCGGTGGGCGGAGCGGACGATCTCGTCCTGCTCGGCCTGCAGCGTCGCGACGGCCGCGTGCATCCTGCCCGTACGACGTGCCGCCAGGGCGTCGGTCAACGGGCCGTCCCCCACGATGTCGCCGTCGGTCGGGGCGGTGCCGTCCAGGAGTTCGTCGCTCACCGAGACGACCGTGCGTTCCTCAAGGCGCAGGTGCCGGCGCCGCCGCAGGTCCATCGGGTGGACCGGGGTCGCCTCGTAGAAGGGCCGCGCCGCGTTCGCGCGCCAGTCCACGAGGAGAGGCAGGTCGTCCTCCTGGGTATGCAGGCCGATCCGTCCGATGCGCAGGGTGGTGCCGTCCGTCCAGTCGATGCGCCCGAAGACCAGCCCCTTTTCGGCGCCCTCCAGCCGGCCGATCTCCTTGGTCAGACGCTCGGCGGCGAGTTCTCTCTCGTATGCCTCACCGGCGCTGTCCGCCGGGGCCTTCAGCACGTCCGCTCGGTGCGCTCGCGCCTCGGAAAGCCGCTCGGTGAGCAACTCGTACAAGGAGGACACATAATCCTGTTCCATGTCAATGGCGCGCGCAGCGGAATCATTCATTTTCGACAAAGGGGTCTCCTTCGATTCGAGCCACACCATAAGGTCGCGGTTCTCTGAAGGTAAGTCTTGACTTGGTTGATGAAGCTATGCCCTCAGGAATGAATCCATGTCCGGCTGACCGCATTCCGCTGTTCCGCATATCGAGTAATTGTGTTCCGGATGCCCGTCTGTCTTAATTCGGAATCGGTTTCGCGTAGCCCACCGGGTTACCGAGGCCAGCGGCGATTGAGCACGCCGATGAGAGTGGCGAGGTCGGCGGGTTCGCGGGGTCAGGCCGTAGTGCTCGCGGCCGGCCTTCGCATAGGCGTCGCCCGCACGGAACGGTGCCTCTGGGATACCGAGGACTTCGCACTGCCAACCGGCAAGCAGAGCGAAGTCCAGTGGTGTGCGGCGGGCGGCGTCTTCTCGGACCAAGGCGTACGCGGCGAGCAGGCGCTCGGCGCGCGTCGGGTCGCGTCGGCGCACCGGCCCCTCGCTCCAGGACCGGAACCCGTCACGGTCGGGTGGGACCCGCTGGAGGGCCGGTGCGTGTCGCCAGTCGGCCTCACGGCGCACGCGCAGCCAGGCCGAAAGGCTGTCACCGGCGGTCATGGAGGTCCTCCAGAGCCGCCCTCTCACGGTGGTCCTGGTACGGGGCGTGGCCGGTGAGGGCGGTGGCCAGGTCCTCGCCGACGGATTCGATCAGCGTCCGTTCCGGGGTGACCCAGCTCTCGAACCGGCCGCCGATCGCGCTCTCCACCGCTCGCGCGGCGTCGGCTCGGTCCATGCCGGTACTGGTGAGGAACCAGCTCAGGACGATCGAGGCCTGACCGTACCAGCCGCCCTCCGCGCCCGAGTCCAGCGTGTGGGTCACGAGCCGGACGCAGGCCCGCTCCAGGTGCCAACTGCGGTCTCCGGGTGCGGCGTCGGGCGGCGGCGCCAGTTCGGCGAAGCGCTGAGCCGTTCGCTCCAGCCACTCCCGCCACTCCAACAGCGCGGATACGACGCGTTCCGCGGTCTCGTCGGGGGTCGTCACCGAGGCCGGCCCGCTGACCCAGTTGCCGATGGGCCCGCCGTCGTAGGAGCACCAGCTCCACCCCCAGGCCCAGGTGCCGTAGCGTTCCCGAATGACCCCGTCTATCTGACGTTCACACCAGCGTTCGCCGTGTCACCAGCCGGCTCTCCCGGAGAGTACGGGTGGCACCCACTCGCGGACCAACGAGCGGAGGCGGGTGTCCTCGTCCTCGTCCCAGTCGAACGGGTGGCGGGCGGGATCGAACTCGTCCCAATTCCGGATGCGCTCGTAGGTGATGGGGGGCACCCGGTTCTCGGGAAGAGGGCGGCGGTCCGGCTTACCTGTCGTCGTCGCCGACGGCCAGGATGGTGTGGGCGGCTCGCAGGAGCCGGGCGCAGCGGCGGGTCATGGCGTCGGGTGACTGGTCGGGGTGGTTGATCCACCAGCGAACCAAGGCGGTGCACAGGCCGCGCCAGGCGTAGGTGAGGGCGTCGGCGTCGAGCGGGTCGCTGGTTCCGGCGGCGTGCAGGAGGTCCGCGGTGCCGGTGGCGGCGAGTTCGTCGATGGCGTCGCGGTAGTGGGCCGCGCGGCGGGCGGCTTCGCTGTCCGGCGGCAGCGAGGGGTCGTACAGGACGAACCATGCCTCGCGCTGTCCGTCGAGTGCGCTGAACAGCGCGTTCAGCACGCGCAGGGGCGTGGGCGGTGCGCCGGTGTCGTGTGCGGCCATCGCAGCGCGGATGCCGGCCAGCAGCCGGTCGCCGACCGGGGTGAGGCAGGCGAGGTAGAGGTCCTGCTTGCTGCCGAAGTACTGGTGCAGGAGAGGCTTGGTGACGCCGACGCGGGTGGCGATGGCGGCCACGGTCGTGGCCTCGTAGCCGTGCCGGCCGAACTCCTCGGTGGCGGCGGCGAGGACCTGCCGTTCGCGCGCGGCCCTCGGCACGCCCTTGGTACCGGCCCTGGACGAGAGCGTTGTCATGGGAACGGATCTTACCCTAGGGTAATTTACCAACGGGTAAATTCACTGGACTCCGCCGGGAGCACACTCATGCCTGCCGCCGCGCCCCACCCCCGCGCCTCCCGCCCCCGCTCCTGGTGGGGCTGGGGCTACGCCGACGCCCGCCTCGACGACGCCGAATGCGCCGCGCTGGGGGCCCTGCTGCCGGGAACTCTGGCCCGCCCGCTGCCGATACCCCGCGTCGCCGACCTGGCCATCGGCCGCCCCGCCGTGACACCCCCGCCCTCCCTGGCGCACCTGGTCACGGCCGAGCCGCGGCCGCGTGCCGCCCACGCCATGGGCAAGGCGTACCGCGACGTCATCCGGGCCCTGCGCGGCCGGCCCGGCCGGATCCCCGACCTCGTGGCCCACCCGGCCGGTGACCAGGACGTGGCCGACCTGCTGGACTGGGCCGGCGAGCACGGCGTGGCCGTCATCCCCTTCGGCGGCGGTTCCTCGGTGGTCGGCGGCGTGGAGTACCGCGGCGACACCCACCGCGCGGTACTGTCGCTCGACCTGACCGCGATGGACCGCGTCCTGGAGATCGACACCGCCAGCCGCTCAGCCCGCATCCAGGCCGGAGCCCTCGGTCCCGCGCTGGAAGGCCAGTTGCGGCCCCATAGCCTGACCCTGCGGCACTTCCCGCAGAGCTTCGAGTTCTCCACCCTCGGCGGCTGGCTGGCCACCCGCGCCGGCGGCCACTACGCCACCGTCCGCACCCACATCGACGACTTCGCGCAGTCTCTGCGCGTGGTCACACCCGCCGCGGCGGGCACGTCCTGGCGGCTGCCCGCGTCCGGCGCGGGACCGTCGCCCGACCGGCTCTTCCTCGGTTCCGAGGGCGCGCTCGGCGTCATCACCGAGGCGTGGATGCGCTTGCAGGAGCGCCCCCGCCACAGGGCCTCCGCGTCCGTGGCCTTCGCCGACTTCCACCGCGCGCTGGACGCCGTACGGGCCATCGCCCAGTCCGACCTCGCCCCGGCCAACTGCCGCCTGCTCGACGCGGGCGAGGCGCGGATGTCCGGCGCCTCCCACGACGGTTCCGCCGTCCTGGTCCTGGGCTTCGAGTCCGCCACCGCCCCCGTCGACGACCGCCTCGCGGTCGCCGTGGACCTGGCCCGCGCCCACGGCGGTCGCGGCGAGGCGGCCGGGGCGGATCGCGACGCCCCGGCCGACGCGGCGGTGGGCGCCTGGCGCTCGGCGTTCCTGCGCATGCCCTACCTGCGCGATGGACTGGCCCGCATGGGGGCCGTCGTGGAGACCTTCGAGACCGCCGCCACCTGGGACACGATTCCCGCCCTGATCGATGCCGTCCGCACCGAGGTCGGCGCCGCCGCGGCGAAGACCACCGGCCACCCGGCCACGATCAACTGCCGCCTCACCCACGTCTATCCCGACGGCGCCGCGCCCTACTTCACCGTGGCCGTCGCCGGCCGGCCGGGCGACGAGGTCGAGGTCTGGGACGAGATCAAAGCCGCCGCGACCGAGGTCCTGCACCGCCACCGCGCCACCATCACCCACCACCACGCCGTCGGCCGCGACCACCGCTCCGGCTACGACCTCCAACGCCCGGAGCCCTTCGCACTGGCGCTGCACGCCGTCAAGAACGCCCTGGACCCCCAGGGCATCCTCAACCCCGGCGTCTTGCTCGACTGACAAGACGGGCAATCGGGCGGGGGGCTGCCGCGACGGCTTTCCCGCGCCGGTCCTCCGACAGCATCGCGCCCGCCACTCGGGCTGCCACCGGTACAGCGACCGGGTGTGCTCATGGGTATGACGGACGGCTGCGGCCGCTTGGCTGCGGCCACGGGATCCCCCTCGGGCGGGATACGCCCGAGTACCGCTGTGCCCTCCGGCCCCCTGCACCGATGAACGCAACCGGCTATGCCCAGGCGCCAGTTCGGCCGACCGGCCGACACGCATCCGCCAGGCCTCTGCCCGCGACCACCGCACAGACGAAGTAGGCCGCACCGATTCCAGGGACGAGCGGATGCCGGGTTATTCCACCGTCCAGCCGATGTGGCCGATGCCGGTGGAGTAGATGGCGCAGTGACCGGACGACTCCTCGGTCTGGCCCGGCTGGGCCGTCACCGAGTTGCCCTGGACGTCCGGTGCCCAGCCGCAGACGATGTCGGCGTGGAAGGTGACCGGGGCGTTGGTGTTGTTGGTGCAGTCCACCCCGCCGGTCAACGGGTCGTTGTTGTGGATCCAGGTGGTGCAGTCCAGGCCGGAGCGGGCAACGGCGTGTGTCGGGGCGGCCGACGCGGGCAGCGCGGTGCCCAGTCCGATCAGTGCGGCGGCGACGGCCACGGCGGCGATGGTGCGATTCCTCAACTCTGCTCCCCAAGTCGACCTGACAGTTCCTCTCAGGACTCTGCCCAGGAGAAATCGCACATACCAACTCATTCGAGTGACACGAATCGAGCCATGCTCACAACGTGACACCGCCCTTGGCTGTTCACGGTCGCGTCCCCGGAGAACTCCGGGGCGTCCGGCACAAGGTCTGGCGGCGGGGGTGGTTCGCTGCTCGCGTCGACCACCCCCACCGCGGTCGTCACGGGGACGTTGCGAAGTGGCGGGGACCGTCTCCCCGTACCGCGCGGGCTTACGCCGTGGCGCGGCGGCGCAGTTCCTTCTTGTCGGGCTTGCCCACGTCGGTGAGGGGCAGTTCGGTGGGGAAGGTGATGACGGCCGGCTCGTACATCGGCCCGCGTTCGGCACGTACGAAGGCACGCAGGTCGTCCGCGTCGGTCGTGGCGCCGGGGGCGAGCAGCACGGCGGCGTGGACGCGTTCCATACGGTCCTCGTCGCGGACGCCGAAGACGGCGCTCTGCCGGACCTGCGGGTGGCTGTTGAGCAGGTCCTCCAGTTCGGTGGTGTACACGTGGCCGCCGACGACCACGATCATGTCCTTCAGCCGGTCGACCACGGTCAAGTAGCCATCCGCGTCCCTGAATCCGATGTCGCCGGTGTGCAGCCAGCCGTCCTTAAGGATCTCCGCGGTGAGCTGCGGCTGCTTCCAGTAGCCCTGCATGACCATGTCCGAGCGCACCACGATCTCGCCGTGTTCGCCGTCGGGCAGCGCGTTGCCGTCCTCGTCGCGGATCTCGACCTCGACACCGTCCAGGATCTTCCCCGCGCTGCGCAGCCGCTCGGGGTGGGCGTGGTCGGCCGGGGAGAGGGTGCTGATCAGGCCCGCCTCGTTCTGACCGTACCCCTGCATCAGCACGGGACCGAGGCGGCGTACGGCGTCGGCCAGTCGCGCCGGAGACGCCTGGCAGCCGCCGTAGAGGACCTGACGCAGCGTGGAGGTGTCGGTGTGCTCCATGCGCGGGTGGTCGAGCAACTGGTAGAGCAGGGGCGGCAGGAGCCACAGGTGGGTGATGCGTTCGCGCTCGATGGTCTCGAGCACCTGCCCCGCCTCGAAGTCGTCGAGCAGGACCACGGCGCCGCCGTACTCCAGCACGGCGTCCATGAGCAGGCCGGCGGCGTGGGCGATGGTGGTGGCGACGAGCTGGCGGCGCGTCAGGGCGGCGGACTCGTCGAGCGGGCGCGCGGAGCGCTGTGCTTGCACCTGCCGGTAAGTGGTGCATATGCCCTTCGGGTGGCCGGTGGTGCCACCCGTGTGCCGGATGGCGCAGATGTCGTCCGGCTGGGCCTGGCTCGGGAAGGGGTCCGCGGGCTGGGCCGCGGCGAGCGCCAGCAGGTCCTCGCCGGTTTCGGTCGGGCCGAGCACCAGCACCGACTTGACCGGCACCGACTCGGTGATGTCGGCGGCCCGGTCGGTCATCCGCGGGTCCACGACGAGTGCCCGGCTCTCCACGTCGCGGACGATCGCGGCCTGGACGTCGGCGGCGAGCTTGCCGTACAGGTGGTTGACGCGGGCGCCGATCAGATTGGCCGCATAACGCACGGCCACGGCCTCCGGCAGGTTGCCGCTGAGCAGCGTCACCGTCTGACCGCGCTCGATGCCCTGGGCTTGCAGGGCCCACGCCATCCGGTGCACCAGGGTGCGGAACTCGCCCGCGGTGACCCGCTGGTCACCGTGTACCAGTGCCTCGCGGTCCGGGTTCTCCCGCAGGGCATCGAGGATGTCCTCCACATGGCTGCGGAAACGTGGGGCGACATCGGACATGTGTGATCCTCCTGAGCCGGGACGCAGGGGTGCGCGGACCGGCCTGACGGTTGTTCATGTGTGGGGGGACAGGAGACGCGCGCCTCATGGCCTCGGTCG
Source organism: Streptomyces sp. NPDC043952 (assembly GCF_056435325.1). Classification (NCBI taxonomy): domain Bacteria; kingdom Bacillati; phylum Actinomycetota; class Actinomycetes; order Kitasatosporales; family Streptomycetaceae; genus Streptomyces; species Streptomyces sp. NPDC043952. Next base: position 295,742 of record NZ_JBWKES010000003.1, on the reverse strand, counting down.
CGTGGGCGTTACTCCACACGGGATGGCGGCACACCCGTATCAAAAGGTTGCCTGGGCCAACCATGTGTCGACTCTAGGGCGTCACGTCGATCAATACGAAATCCGGCAGCCACTCGGGGCGACAATCGGCCACTGCCTCGGGCGCCGCGTAGACCCTGGTCAGGGGCGGTTTTCGGTCACCTCGCGGGCGCGGACGGGACCGGTTGAGCGCTCGGCGGCGCGTGCCCACGGCTGCCGGTGCGTAGCTACGCGGGTACGCCGGTACGAGCGTTGGCGCCGGCGTCGGCTCGCGGTGGCCGGGTCGGCGCCGCGGGCGCGGAGTCGGACGGGCGGGGACGCGTCCGGATACCGGCGCTCGGCCGCGGCCCTGAGTCCCCCTGCCCGCGGCCGAGCGGGTTCCGCGTCCAGATGGTCTGCGCCGGTCGGCGGCTCCGGCATGCCACAATCCCTACCGACCAGTAACTCCCAGGGTGTCGACGAGTCGAGGAAAGTGCCCCATGGCCCGCGTGTTCACGGTGAGCGACAGCATCCACATCGACGTACCGCCCGACGTGGCCTACCAGGCCATATGCCGCCCTGGTGACATGGGCCGCTGGAGTCCGGAGAATCTCGGCACCACGGAGGGGACGGGGCACGCGCCGGCAGGGGTCGGCACCACGTTCGTCGGGCGGAACAAGCGTGGCCGGTTCCGCTGGGTGACCCGGTGCACGGTCACGGCGGCCGAGCCCGGCCGCCGCTTCGCCTTCCGTGTGCACGCCATCGGCATCGGCCGACCGCGCCTGCGCGGCCCGATCGCCAGCTGGGAGTACCGCTTCGAGCCCGCCGACGGCGGTACGCGGGTCACCGAGACCTGGACGGACGACCGACGCGCCTGGCCCGCCTTCGCGGCCGGCGCCTTCGACCGGATCGCCACCGCGGGACACACCTTCGCCGCCTTCCAGGCCCGCAACATCCGCGCGACGCTGCGCAACCTCAAGCGGGACCTGGAGAGCGGCGCGAACTGACGCCGGGTCGTGGGGACATGCCGGCCTCGGGCGACTGGTCGTGCTCGACGGGCCCGCGGCAGGGTCGTCGGCCGCGCCCGCGCCGAGGAGTCGCACACCGCCGCGCGATTCCGCTCATCGGGTCGGCGGCGCCCCGCGTGCCGGCCTTCCGCACCGGGAGCAGCGCGGCCTGCCGCTCGGTCGCCACACCCCAGCCGGGCGGTCGATCGCGACTCGATGTCCGCGAAACGCACCTCTTGTCCGGATCTGAGCCCCGGACTTCAGCGCTCAAGCCGCGCTCGGTCTGTTGCACAGCCTTGACGGTATTGGTCTGCGCCAATACCGTCTGCCTCGCACAGAACTACACACGACTCAACACCCCTTGTTCTCTTCAGAGTTGACGACGCGTCCGCCGGTCGGGGCACACGAGTCCGGCGGTCCGCTGCGGGACGGCCGCTCGACGGCACCCCAAGTACCGGCTGTCCGGCGGTTCGTCGTCGTCCAGTTCCGCAAGGGCGCGTGCACTGCCCGCCGTTGATGGAGATCACCAGAGGCGGCCTGGCGAACAGACGCGATCATGTCCTTCTTCGGAGGCCAGACTTATGCGACTACCCCCTACGAAAGCCCGACGCGGCGGGTGGCAGAGAGCGCTCTCTCTGCTTCCCGTCGTCGTACTCACGGTGGCGACCAGCGTCCTCACGACGCTCAACGCACAGGCTGCGGTGCCCCCGGCACCGTCGGGCTTCACACTCACCTGGAGCGACGACTTCAACGGTGCGTCCGGCACCGGCATCGACCAGAGCCTGTGGAAGTACGACACCGGGCCGGGCAGCAACTTCGGCACCGGCGAGATCGAGACGATGACCAACAGCACCTCGAACGTCTACTACGACGGTCAGGGTCATCTCGTGCTCCAGGCCCTGCACTCGGGTTCCGACGCGCGCAGCGGATGGACCTCCGGGCGCGTGGAGACCCAGTCGGCGGGATTCGGCGCCCCGGCGGGCGGTGTCGTACGCATCGAGTCCGTCCTCCAGCAGCCGAACGTCACCACCGCCAACGGCGCGGGCTACTGGCCGGCGTTCTGGATGCTCGGCGCGCCGCTGCGCGATGGTGTGACCTGGCCGAAGTCCGGTGAGGTCGACGTCATGGAGGACATCAACGGCCGCAGCTCCGTCTTCAGCACCCTGCACTGCGGTGTGAATCCGGGGGGACCGTGCAACGAGTCGACCGGCATCGGTTCAGGTGAACGCGCCTGTCCGGGCTGCCAGACCGGCTTCCACGACTACGCGGTCGAGATCGACCGCTCGGTGTCGCCGGAGCAGATCAGGTTCTACCTCGACGGGAACAACTTCTACACGATCAACGCCAACCAGGTGGACGCCACGACCTGGTCCGACGCGGTCGACCATCCCTTCTTCATCATCTACGACCTGGCGATCGGCGGCGGCTTCCCGGACGCCTTCGGCGGGGGCCCGAACGCGTCCACGGTCTCCGGCGGCAAGCTGGTCGTCGACTCGGTGGCCGTCTACAACAAGGCGCCCGGCTCCGGAGGCGGTGGCGGCGGTTCGGTGAGCGGGCAGACGATCACCGGGCCCGGCGGCAAGTGCGTGGACGTGGCGGGCGACGACACCGGTGGCGACGGCACCGCGGTCCAGCTCTGGGACTGCCAGTCGGCGGCCAAGGACCAGCACTGGACCTGGAGCGGCCAGACCCTCCAGACCCTCGGCAAGTGCCTGGACATCGCGGGCGGCAACAGCGCGGCCGGTACGAAGCTCCAGCTGGCCAACTGCAACGGCGGCGGCTACCAGAACTGGGTGCGGCAATCCGACGGCTCGCTGCGGAACCCGACCAGCGGCCGGTGCATCGACTCGCCGTCGGGCGCGACCGCGAACGGCACGCGCCTTCAGATCTGGGACTGCAACGGCTCCGGCGCCCAGCAGTTCGCCATCGGTACCCCGATCTACGGGCCGGGCGGCAAGTGCGTGGACGTGGCGGGCGACGACACCGGCGGCGATGGCACCGCGGTCCAGCTCTGGGACTGCCAGCAGGCCACGTCGCTCGACCAGAAGTGGACCTGGAACGGCCAGACCCTGCGGACGCTGGGCAAGTGCCTGGACATCGCGGGCGGTGTGAACGCGGCCGGCACAAAGCTCCAGCTCGCCAACTGCAACGGCGGCGGGTACCAGAACTGGGTCGCCAACTCCGACGGCTCGATCTCCAATCCGACCACCGGCCGGTGCATCGACTCGCCGTCCGGTGCCACCGCGAACGGCACACGCCTTCAGATCTGGGACTGCAACGGCTCCGCCGCCCAGAAGTTCTCGCTGGCATGAGCAAGGAAAGCCCGGTCTGAAAGGAGACGGGCCGCGCCGAGGGGCCGCACCTCACCTGGTGCGGCCCTTGCCGGTGCCGACGCGGCCTGCGAGGGGACCGGTGAGAGCCAGCAGGCAGCCCTAGCCGATCGCCCTTGCGGGGGCTGCGTCGAGGGCCGAGTTTCAGCCCCGCGGGGCCGAGGGCGGCCCGTGTGACCGGAGGGCTGGTCAGCGCGTGCGAGACGAAGGGACCCTTCCGGTGCCGGCGGTGCCCGCGCCGGTCCGGAGGAGGCATGAACAGGGTCCCGCCCCGCAGTTCGCCGCCGGGCCGGCGCCGCGCCCCGCCGGGCTCGCCGCCCTCCAGTGGACCGTGGGCGACGCGGCCGTCATCCGGTATGTGCAACGGGTGCAGGGCCAGGGCGCCCCCGGTGTCAGGGAGGAGGCACGGCGGCATGCCACCGATCCCACCGCACACGGCGAGTGGGCCACATTCCGGGACATGATGGACGGTGTGGGCTTTCCCCAGGACGGCACGGACGCGGCCTGGCAGCTGATCCTGGGCGGCATAGCCGAACAGGGACAGCTCAACGACGAGGCGCTGGCGATGTTCACCGAGCGCCAGGCGGCAACGCGACCACCGCGCGTCGAACAGCTGGTGCCAGGAGCTGGTACGGCTCATCGGTGACTACCTGGAGATCGACGGGCCGACGATGGCCCTGTGGTCCTGGCACCCGGTCTACACCACGGCCGGCGGGAGGCTGATGGAGGTCACCGACGACCTCGAACTGGCCCCCGACGCGACCTACCGCACCCGTGATCTGTGCGTACGGGCCCTGTACGACTACCTCCGGCTCAAGCACGACCCGGCCAACAACCGGTCCGCGCGCGCCAACGCGGAGATGGGCGCCCGCCTCGCCTCCAACGGCAACCAGCCCTGATCCCGGCCCGGCCACGCCAAACCTCCTCCGCGACGAGGCATCCGCCCTCGGCACGGCCGTCAGTTCATAATTCTGTCCGTAGCCGGGAAAGAACTCCCCCGGTGTACAGGGAAATTGGGGTCATAGGACACCTCGGGTGAACGGAGAGGGCGGACATGGCGAGGAAGGGAAGCCCGCGGGAGCGCGGTGCCGCGCGGCGGCGCCTTGCGAAGGAACGCGGGTGGACGTACACGGACTGGCATCCCGAGCGGATGCGGCTGTGCGCCGGGCCGCTCGGCGTCGATGCCGAGAAGGCGATGGCCCTGGACGCCGTGAGCGGCACCCTGGACGGTCACTGGTTCAGTGTCTTCGACTGCGTGCCCGACGACGACCCTTCGGCCAGCCGTACCGTCTACCTCGTTCAGTTGCCGGCATTGCTGCCGCTGGTCGCGGTGAGCCGGCATTCGGTGGCCGTGGACACGATGGTTCCGCTGCTGAAGCGGCTCGTCACCGAGCGCCCGGACCGCCAGCTGTACGAGACCGGTGAACCGGCCTACGACGCCAACCATGTCGTGGAGTGCGTGGACCCGCGGACGGCGGCGCGGCTGCTCACCCCGGCCGTGCGCGAGTTCGCGGACGACCGCCGCTGGCTGGAGTGGCAGGTGGAGGGCGAGTACCTCTTCTACGCGGAGCCCCCGCAACCGGGGGAAAGGAAGGACGATACTCAGGCGATCCTGGTCCAACTCCGCTCGCTGGTCGACCTGGTGGAGATCATGGACCCCGGATTGTGGGGCGAGGCGGCGGTCCCGGTCCCTGACACCGGCGCCGCCGCGGTGCGGCCGGCCCCCGGTCCCGGCGGCGGACCGTCCGCCATGGTCCACGGTGGCCCGGACCACACCGGCGTCTATCCGAAAGGCGCCCTGCCGTCCGGCTTCGAGGCCTGGAGCGTCCGGCTGCCCGACGCGGTCGTCGCCCCACCGGTCGTCTGCGCGGGCACGGTGTACGTCGGCTGTTCCGACGGCCGTTGCTACGCGCTGGACGCGGTGACGGGCGCGGCACGCTGGTCCTTCGACGCGGTCGGTGCCCTGCGGAACACCCCGGCGGTCGCCGGCGGGTCGGTGTACGTCGTCGGCGAGTCCGGTGTGCTGCACGCGATCGGCGCCGTGGACGGGCGGGAGCGCTGGCGGCAGCGGGTGGGCCACTCGGGCGCGCCGGTGGTCTGCGACGGCCTGCTCTACGTCGTCCACCACCCCGCCAACCTGCTGCGCGACGCCTCCCGGATCCGCGCGCTGGACGCGGCGACCGGCAGCCCGCGCTGGGAGCGGGAGCTGCCCGAGGGGTCGGCCGCCGCGGCGGCGGTATCCGACGGCCGGGTCTATGTGCAGGGCGCGCGGGGCCAGTTGACCGCCTTCGACGCGGTGAGCGGCGAGGAGCTGTGGCACCGGGGGGCCGCCGCGGGTCAGTTGAGCTGCTGCACCCCGAGCGTCGCGGGCGGCATGGTGTGCGCGGGCAGCGGGGCAGGCCGGTTCTCCGCGTACGACGCCGTCACCGGTGAGCGGTTGTGGGAGGCGCCGGCGGCCGGCGTGGTGGACCACACCCCGGCGCTGTCCGGGGGCCTGGTCTTCGTGGGCGACAGCCACAGTGGTCTGCACGCGGTGGACGGCGGCGACGGCAAGCATCTCTGGCACCTGCCGAATCCGTACGGTGCCTCCTCCCCCGCGATATGCGGCTCGTCCGGCTGGGTCGTCGGGACCAAGTACGGGCGCGGTTTGTTCAAGATCGGCCTGAGTTCCGGCAAGGTCCTGTGGCGGCAGCGGCTCGACAGCCGCGGCACCCGCCCGGTCTACGCCGACGGGGTCGTCTATCTGGGTACGCGCGCCGGTACGGTGCTCGCGGTGAACGCCGAGACCGGCCGCAAGCCTCGCCGGGCGCGGCGCAAGATGCCGGTCCGGCCGGAGGAGCGGAGATAGCGGCACGCCCCGCCGACCGTGACCGTTCGTGGATCCGTGCTCCCGGTGACCGCTGGACAGATGCCGCGAGCTGTGGGAGCTTGTGGGCGCGGATCGAGATTCCCTTTCCACGGTGCGGAATTCAGAGTCGTGGTGTGCATCGGGCTCAGGGGTGACGGAGACGAATCCGCTGGGAGGGAACACGGTGAAGGAGATCAACGCCTGGAAAGGGGCCGCCCGATGAAGGAGATCGACCCCACTCCCCCGGTCTTCCGCGAGTTCGACCGTGCCGCGGAGCGGCTCCTCGCCGCCATCGAGACGCTGAGCGACGCGGAGGTCGCCGCTCCGTCCCGGCTGCCCGGCTGGACCCGCGCTCATGTGCTCAGCCACCTCGCCGCTCAAGCCCCGGCCCTGGAACGCCTGTTGTCCTGGGCGCGCACCGGTGTCAGGAACGACCAGTACGCCGGCCGCGAGGCCCGCGACGCCGAGATCGAGGCCGGGGCGCTGCTGCCGGCCGCCGCGCTCGTGGCGCGGGTCCGGGACAGCGCCCGAAGCTGGCAGCGCGCGGCCGAGGCGCTGCCCGAGCCCGCGTGGGACGCCACGATCGTGCCGTTCACCGGCGAGACCTGCACCCCGCGCCGCATCCTCGTCATCCGGCTGCGCGAACTCGTCCTGCACTTGGTCGACCTGGACGTCGGTCACGAGGTCGCGGACATCCCGGCGCCCGCACGCGACATCGTCCTGGACGACGTCGTCGGCTACTACGCCGAGGCCGAGAAGGTGCCCGCCTTCACCCTGCGGGACGCCGAGGGCGTGGAGTTGGCCCGGTTCGGCGGGGGCGGCCCCGTGGTCTCCGGCACGCGGGCCGAACTGCTCGCCTGGCTCAGCGGCCGCGACGACGGCGCCCGCCTCGACGCGCCGGGCGGACTGCCGGTGCTGCCGCCCTGGCTCTGACCCACAGAGTGCGACGAAGTCGCGGCAGCCGGTGGGCCAGTTGGCTTGCCACCCGGTCTCCGCCCGGAGCCTCGTCGGCGATTCGGGATCTCCGTAGGCCCCTGCGCCGGAGGCGGGAACAGGTGGGACGCGGCTCGCCCCTCCCCCGCCAGCGTTTCGGTCTCCTTCCCGGCGGGCCCGGCGCGGTGCCGTGGGGGTCACTTGTCGCGGGCCGGGCCCGTGCTCTCCCGTTCGATCAGGCGGGGGACCGGCACCCGGACCGTTCCGGCCGGGCCGCCGTCGAGCAGGGCGGTCAGCTCGCGGGCCGCCGTACGGCCGAATTCCGTGCTGTCGCGGGACAGGGCAGACAGCCACGGCCTGACCATGCGGCACAGGGCCGAGTCCTCCCACGAGACCACCGATACGTCGGCCGGCACGGAGAAGCCGAGTCCGGCGGCGGTGGCGACGCCCGCGAGGGCCATGACGTCGTTGTCGTAGATCAGGGCGGTGGGCGGAGCGGGCGAGCCGAGGACGCGGCGGGTGACGGCGGCGCCCTCCGCGTCCGAGTAGTCGGTGGTGACCGACTCCACGCCGGTGAGCCCGCGCCGCCTGGCCTCGGCCGCCAGGGTGCGGGTCCGCCGTTCGGTGTGGGCGAGGCCGGACAGTCCGGCGATGTGCACGATCCGCCGGTGGCCCAGGGTGTACAGGCCGTCCACCACCGATGCCATCGCGCCCGCGTCGTCGGCCCACACCGTGGACAGGCCGGGGTGCCGCTCGTCCGGCGCGCCGCCGATCACCACGGCGGGCAGGCCGAGTTCGTCGAGCAGGTCCGGGCGCGGGTCGTCGGTGCGCGGGTCCACCATCAGGACGCCGTCCACCCGGTGTTCGGCCCACCATCTGCGGTAGACCGCGCACTCGTCCGGCACGTCCTCCACCACCTGGAACAGCAGTCCGAGGTGCCGCTCGGCCAGCACTTCCTGGATGCCGGAGACCAGTTGGAGGAAGAAGGAGTCGACGCCGAGGGTGTCCGCGGGCCGGGCCAGTACCAGGCCGACCGTGGCCGCGCCCTCGCCCGACAGCGCGCGGGCCGCCGTACTGGGCCGCCAGCCCAGTTGCTCCGCGACCCGGCGCACCCGCTCGCGGGTGACCTCGGAGACGCCCGGCCTGCCGTTGAGGGCGAAGGAGACGGCGCTCTCCGAGACACCGGCGCGGCGCGCGATGTCCTTCATCGTCGGCCGGCGCGCCGGGGACCGCTTGGCCGGCATGGTCGCCTCTTTTCTCGGCAGTGATCGCTAAAGCGCTTGAGTGGGGTCAGCCTAAAGCGCTTTAGTGTCCAGTACAAGACCCTCCTTATATCTTACTGACCTGCACTAATGCGCCATTCAAAGCTTTAGTGCTCCCGAATCCATTGACTTGCCCCGAAGACGGCGTGCATGGTCCCTTCCGACACCAGCCGCAGACGCCGCAAGGGAGCCGTGTCACCGTGCCCATATCCCGCAGAGCACTCGCCGCCGCCGTCACCGCCCTCGTCCTGCCGCTGAGCGCCTGCGGCTCCGGCGCCGGCGGCGGTTCGACGGACGCCTCCGGCAAGGTCGAGGGCGACATCACCTTCCAGACCTGGAATCTGCGCGCCAATTTCAAGGACTATTTCGACGGCCTGATCGCCGGTTTCGAGAAGAAGTACCCCGGCACCCACGTCAAGTGGGTCGACCAGCCCGCCGAGGGCTACGCCGACAAGATCAGCGCCGACGCGGCCGGTGGCACCCTGCCGGACGTCGTCAACGTCTCCCCCGACCTGGTCGCGCCGCTCGCCAAGGCGGGCCTGGCCATGGACCTCGACAAGGCCGCCGCGAAGTACCGCGGCGAGTACCTGCCCGGTGCCTGGGCCAGTCACCAGGTCCCCGGCATGCCGGGCACGTACGCCTTCCCCTGGTACCTGAACACCGGCCCGCTGTTCTACAACAAGGCCCTGTTCACGAAGGCCGGGCTGGACCCGGAGAAGCCGCCGAAGACGTACGACGAACTCTTCGCCGACGCGCTGCGGATGGCGCGGACATCGGGCGGCAAGGTGGCCACCCTCGCCAACATCCCCACCATCGAGGACTTCGGCCGCTACGGCTCCTCCCTCATGGACAAGCAGGGCACCGGCTTCACCTTCAACGACGCCAAGGGGGTCGAACTCCTCACCAAGTACAAGGAGTTGTACGACGCCAAGGGTCTGGACGCGCAGGCGCTGAACGCCACGCCGGAGTCGGCCGGGAAGGAGTTCCTGACCCAGGCCGTCGCCATGAACCCCGGCAGCGCCCTGGACCTGGACAACTTCAGGAAGCAGGCGCCGAGCCTGTACCGGAACATCGGCATCACCGACCAGATCACCAACACCGGGCACGTCAACATGTACGTGATGGGCCTGATGGTGAACTCCCGGACCCGGCAGGCGCCCGCGGCCGTCGCCTTCGCCCACTACGTCACCGACGCCGAGCACCAGATGTCCTTCGCCAGGAAGGTCGCCATCTTCCCGTCCACCGCCGGTTCGCTCGACGACCCGTACTTCACCAAGGAGGACGGCACCGACGAGACGCGGGTGCGCGTCGCCGCCGCCAAGTCGCTGAAGAGCGCCGTCAATTACACACCCGTGCTGTTCAGCGACCAGATGAAGACCGCGCTGCGCAACGAGGTCGGCAAGGCGCTCCAGGGCAAGCAGAGCCCCAAGGCGGCGCTCGACAACGCTGTCAGGGCGTGTGACCGGCTGCTGAAGCAGCAGGGGTGACGTGCCATGGCCACCCCGACCGTCGCCCGGACGCGCCCGGCACGTCCGGCGCGCCGCCCGCAGCGTCGCCCGGCGATCCGGATCCGGCGCCAACTGCCCACCAGCCCCTGGCTGTTCGCCGCGCCGGGACTGGTGATCACCAGCGCCTTCGTCCTCTACCCGTTCGTCTCCACGGTGGTCAACGCCTTCACCGACCGCCGCACCCTGATCCCCGGCCGGTTCGTGGGCCTCGCCAACTTCCGCGAGCTGCTGCACGACGACATGTTCTGGATCGGCCTGCGCAACAGCGCGCTGTACGTCCTCGGCGTCGTCCCGGCGCTGGTGCTCCTGCCGCTGCTGCTCGCCCTGCTGGTGCACAAGGACATCCCCGGCATCGCCTTCTTCCGGTCCGCCTTCTACACCCCGGTCGTCGCCTCCATCGTGGTGGTCGGCCTGATCTGGGTGTGGCTGCTGGACGAGCGCGGCCTGGTGAACTCGCTCCTGGAGACGATCGGGGTGGGCAAGGTCGGCTTCCTCAGCGACCAGTGGCTGCTCCTGCTGAGCGCCATGGCCGTCACGGTCTGGAAGGGCCTCGGCTACTACATGATCATCTACCTGGCGGCGCTCGCCAACGTGCCGCGGGAGCTGCACGAGGCCGCCGCCGTGGACGGCGCGGGCCCCATCCGCCGCTTTTGCAGCGTCACCGTGCCGGCTCTCCGCTCCACCATGGTTTTGGTCGCCGCGCTCTCCTCGGTCTCCGCCTTCAAGGTGTTCTCCGAGGTGTACCTGCTGGCCTCGCCGAGCGGCGGCCCCGCGGGCGAGGACACCACCCTGGTGATGCTCGTCCAGCGCACCGGCACCGGCCTGACCGGCCGGGTCGGCTACGCCTCCGCGATCTCCCTGGTCGTCTTCGCCGTCACCGTGGTCCTCATGCTGCTCGTGCTGCGCGCCGACCGGAGGGAGGACTCGTGAGCGTCGCCGGGAAGGTGCCGGAGACCGGCGCACGGCCGGTCCGGACCCGCGCGCCCCGCTTCCGCTTCCGCTTCACCGACGAGAACGGCCGTCGTATCCGGGTGTGGGAGCTGGTCCTGCGCTACGTGCTGCTGATCGCCGTACTCGCCCTGACCGTCGGCCCGTTCGTGTGGCAGCTGTCCACCTCGTTCAAGGGGCCCACCGAGGACATCTTCAGCTCGCCGCCGAAGTTCCTGCCCAGCCATCCCACCCTGCACAACTACGAGCGGGTGACCGAGACCATCCCGGTGTGGGACTACGCCCTCAACTCGCTGAAGGTCGCCGCCGCCAGCGTCGTCACCAACTGCGTGGGTTCCGCCCTCGCCGGGTACGCCCTGGCCCGGCTGCGCTACCGGGGACGCCGGGTGGCCGCCCTGGTGTTCGTCCTCGCGATACTCGTGCCCGCGGAGGGCATCATCATTGCCCAGTTCACGACCATGCGGGAACTCGGCCTGAACAACACGCTCATCGGGGTCATGCTGCCCGGCTCCATCGGCGCGCTGAACGTCCTGCTCATGCGCAACGCCTTCCGGAATCTGCCCTACGAGATCGAGGAGGCCGCCTACGTCGACGGCGCCCACGTCTGGCAGCGGTTCCTGCGGATCGCGCTGCCCTCGGTCAGGGGCACCCTCGCCGTGGTGGCGATCTTCGCCTTCATGGGTGCCTGGGACGACTTCCTGTGGCCGCTCGTCGTGCTCAGCGACCCGTCCAAGTTCACCCTGACCATCGGCCTCGACTACCTGCACGGCACCTTCGCCAATGACGAACGCCTCGTCGCCGCCGGCACGATCATCGCCGTCGCACCGCTGATCGCCCTCTTCGCCTGCCTCCAGCGCTTCTTCTTCCGCGGGGTCGGCGAGGGCGCGGTCAAGGGCTGAACCCGGCGAGGCCGGCCCAGCCGGTTTCCGGCCCCGTCCGCTGAACCCGGCGAGGCCGACCCGGCCCGTCCCCGGCCCCGTCCCGTATCCGACTTCCGCGAGGACCCCGTATGCCTTCCGCCGTGCGCTTCGGCGTCAACTACACTCCGAGCCAGGGGTGGTTCCACCACTGGCTCGACTTCGACCTCGACGCCGTACGCGCCGACCTGGACTCCGTCCGCGCGCTCGGCCTGGACCACATCCGGGTCTTCCCGCTGTGGCCCTACTTCCAGCCCGACCGGGCGCTGATCCGCCCGCGCGCCGTGGAGCAGCTGGTGCAGCTGGTCGACGCCGCCGCCGAACGCGGGCTCGACGTGAGCGTGGACGGTCTGCAAGGGCACCTGTCGAGCTTCGACTTCCTGCCCGCGTGGACCCGCACCTGGCACCGGCGCAACCTCTTCACCGACCCCGAGGTGCTCGACGGCCAGGCCGCCTACCTGCGCACCCTCGCCGCCGCCCTCGCCGGCCGGCCGGGCTTTCTCGGCATGACCCTCGGCAACGAGGTCAACCAGTTCTCCGCCGGCCCCCACCCCGACCCCGACCGGGCCACCTCCGGCCAGATCGACGCCTGGCTGGAGCGGATGCTCGCCGCCTGCGCGCAGGGCGCCCCCGGCAAGCTGCACCTGCACGCCGGGTACGACGCCACCTGGTACCAGGACGACATGCCCTTCACCCCGGCCCAGGCGGCCCGGCGCGGCGCGCTCACTGCCGTACACTCCTGGGTCTTCAACGGCACCGCCCAGCGCCACGGCCGGGCCTCGGTGGCCACCGAGCACCACGCCGCGTACCTGATCGAGCTGAGCAAGGCCTGGGCCCAGGACCCGCATCGCCCGGTCTGGCTCCAGGAGGTCGGCGCCCCGGCCCCGCTCGTCCCGGCCGGGCACGCCGCCGCCTTCGCCGAGGCCACCGTCGCGAACGCGCTGGACTGCCCCGATCTGTGGGGCATCACCTGGTGGTGCTCCCACGACGTCTCCCGCGACCTCGCCGACTTCCCCGAACTCGAGTACGGCCTCGGCCTGTTGACCAACGACCGGCGCCCCAAGGACCTCGCCCGCGCCCTGTCCCGCGCGGCCCGTGACCACAGCTACGCGCCGGCCCCGCGCACCACCGCCCTGACCGTCCCGGCCGACCCGGCCGCCCGCTCCCGCTGCGCCCCCGGCGGCGACGTCTTCGAGGCGTTCTTCCGGCTCACCGCCGACGGCGCCCGCCCCACCGCCGTCCTCGACACCCTCGCGGGCGACCCGGACCACCTGGCCGCCCGCGCCGTCACCGAAGTCGTCACGCCCGATCAGGTACTCCGCACCCCCCGAGGAGGCACCCGTCCGTGAACCCCACCCGACGCGCCGTCCTGCTCGCCGGCGCCGCCGCCGCGTTCCTGCCCGCGGGCGCCGCCGGCGCGGTCCCGAAGCCGACGGCCGCGCTCCAGCCGTACGCCTCCTACTGGTACCCGGACTCCCTGCCCTCGGGCAGCCCCGGCCCCGGCATCACCTGGCGCAGTCTCAAGTCCTGGCGCGCCGCCACCGACACCGATCTGCCCTTCAACGCCGCCTCCGTCCCGCTCGCGGCCCGTTTCACGCCGGCCCCCGCGAACTCCACCGCCCGCGCCGGGCAGGCCCGCGTCCAGGCCCTGGTCTCCTTCGGGCCCACCTCCTCCAACCCCTCCCAGGGCTCGGCCACCGCCGACTCCTACGCCCTCACCCACTGGGCGTACCTGGACGAGCTGGTGTTCTGGGGCGGCTCGTCCGGGGAGGGCCTGATCCTCGCCCCGAACGCCCCGGTCGTGGACGCGGCGCACCGGCACGGCGTGCCCGTCCTCGGCACCGTCTTCCTGCCGCCCGCCGCCTACGGCGGACAGCTCCGGTGGACCCGCGACCTGGTGCAGCAGGACGCCTCCGGCCGCTACCCGCTCGCCGCACAGCTCGTCGCGGTGGCGGCGGCGTACGGCTTCGACGGCTGGTTCGTCAACGCCGAGACCGGCGGCGACAGCGGCCTCGGCACCGCCATGCTCGGCTTCGTCACGGAGCTGAAGCGGCTCGCCTCGGCCGCGGGGCAGCGGATCACCTGGTACGACGCGATGACCGTGAACGGCTCGGTGAGCTGGCAGGGCGCGCTGAACGGGCGGAACCAGGCCCTCTTCCGGGCCGCCGACGACATGTTCCTCGACTTCCGCTGGACCGCGTCCTCGCTCGCCGCCTCCGGAGAGAAGGCCGGTCAACTGGGCCGTGACCGCTACGAGTTGTGGGCCGGTGTCGATGTCGAGTCGGACGGCTGGGACACCCCGGTGGACTGGGACGCAATCGTGCCCGCCGGCCGCCCGCATGTCACCTCACTCGGCCTGTACCGGCCCGAATGGACCCGCGGCCACCTGCCCGCCGGTCACACCCCGGAGGACTTCCACACCGCCGACGACCGGTTCTGGACCGGCCGCTCCCTCGACCCGTCCCGGCCCGACCCCGCCGACGGCTGGCGGGCCCCCGCCGTGTCCGTCGCCGACCGCTCGACCGTCACCGCGCTGCCGTTCGCGAGCGTCTTCAACACGGGGCACGGACTGCGCTGGTACGAGGACGGCGAGATCGCCTCCGACACGCCCTGGACCCACCTCGGCCTCCAGGACAGGCTGCCCTCCCGGCGCTGGGTGGTGCGCGGCGACGGCCGACGGCCCGTCGTCGCCTTCGACTTCGCGGACGCCTGGCGGGGCGGCAGCAGCGTCCTCGTGGACGGCGCGCTCGACGATCCCGCCGTACTGGACCTGTACGCGACCCGGCTGCCGCTCTCCCCCGGCACCGTGGTCGAGCTGACCCATCGCACGGACGCCGGGGCCGTCCGCGTCGAGCTGGGCGTGGCGACCGCCGAGCCGGACAGGGCCGGGGCGGCGCCGCCGTACACCTTCCTGCCGGTGCCGGTCGCGGCCGGCGGCGGCTGGCGCACCTCGGCCGTCCGGCTCACCGGGCTGTCCGGGACCGTGCACGCGCTCGGTGTCCGGCTGACCGCCACCGGCGGCGGTCCGGTGCGCTGGCGGCTCGGCGGTCTCGCCGTCCACGCCGGCACCGGCACCCCGGCCGCCCCCGCCGGCCCGCGGGTCACCGCCGCGTCCGGCGGCGATCTGCGGCTCGCCTGGCACCACCCGGCGCCCGGCACGGTACGCCACTACACCCTGCACCGCGTACTGCCCGACGGCACCCGCCGCTTCCTGGGCGCGACCGGCCAGCGGGCGTACTTCACCGGCGGCCAGACGCCCGCACCGGGCGAGCGCGCCGGACGGTTCGAGGTGCGGGCGGTTGGGGAGTTGTACACCTCGTCCGCACCGTCGATCGTCACCCATCCGTGGTGACCGCCCGCCGATCCACCCGCTGACGTACGACCTACGGAGCATCCCGCATGCATGACGACCGCAGTCTGATCGAGGCGCGCCTCAAGCGTGTCCTGGACGAGCGCATCCGCCCCGCCGTGTACCCCGAGTCCGTCCCCCTCCAGGTCGCGGTGTGGCACGCGCCCGGCGAGCCGGTGCCGGTCGCCGAGGGGCTGGCCGCCGAGCCGGAGCCGATCCGGGTGGGCGCCCGGTGGGGTGCTCCGTGGGGCACCAGCTGGTTCCGGGTGACCGGCACCGTGCCGCAGGAGTGGACCGGGCGGACCGTGGAGGCGCTGCTCGACCTCGGGTTCGACGAGAACATGCCCGGCTTCCAGTGCGAGGGCCTGGTCTACCGGCCCGACGGCACCCCGGTGAAGGGGCTGAACCCGCGCAACCAGTGGGTGCGGATCGGCGCGCCCGTCGCGGGCGGCGAGGAGGTGCGGCTGCACATCGAGGCCGCCTCCAACCCGGTCATCCTCGACTACCACCCCTTCCTGCCGACCCGGCTCGGCGACCGGGAGACCGCGGGCGACGAGCCGCAGTACACCCTGGCCCGCATGGATCTCGCGGTGTTCGACACGACCGTGTGGCAGCTGGTGATCGACCTGGAGGTGCTCGGCGAGCTGATGGCCGAGCTGCCGGTGGACTCCCCGCGCCGGTACGAGATCCTGCGCGCCGTGGACCGGGCGCTGGACGCCGTGGACCTCCAGGACGTGGGCGGCACCGCCGGCCGTGCCCGCGCGCAGCTCAGCGGGGTGCTGTCCGCGCCGGCCGTGCCCTCCGCGCACCGGATCAGCGCCGTCGGGCACGCGCACATCGACTCCGCCTGGCTGTGGCCGCTGCGCGAGACCGTGCGCAAGGTGGCCCGGACCACCTCCAACATGACCGCCCTCCTGGAGGACGAACCGGAGTTCGTGTTCGCCATGTCGCAGGCACAGCAGTGGGCGTGGGTGAAGGAGCACCGGCCCGAGGTGTGGGCGCGGGTGAAGAAGGCGGTGGCGGACGGGCGGTTCGTGCCGGCCGGCGGGATGTGGGTGGAGTCGGACACCAACATGCCCGGCTCGGAGGCGATGGCCCGGCAGTTCGTGCACGGAAAGCGGTTCTTCCTGGACGAGTTCGGCATCGAGAACGACGAGGCGTGGCTGCCGGACACCTTCGGCTTCGCCGCCGGGCTGCCGCAGATCATCAAGGCGGCGGGCTCCTCCCGGCTGCTGACGCAGAAGATCTCCTGGTCGCGGACGAACACGTTCCCGCACCACACCTTCCTGTGGGAGGGCATCGACGGCACCCGCGTCTTCACGCACTTCCCGCCCGTCGACACCTACAACTGCTCCATGAAGGGCGGCGAGATCGCGCACGCGGCCCGCAACTTCAAGGACAAGGGCGTCGCCCGGCACTCGCTCGCCCCGACCGGCTGGGGCGACGGAGGCGGCGGCACCACCCGCGAGATGGTCGCCAAGGCCGCCCGGCTGCGTGATCTGGAGGGCTCGGCGCGGGTGGTGTGGGAGACCCCGCGGGCCTTCTTCGACAAGGCCGAGGCCGAGTACCCCGAACCCCCGGTCTGGGTCGGCGAGTTGTACCTGGAACTGCACCGCGCCACCCTCACCAGCCAGGCGGGGACCAAGCAGGGCAACCGGCGCAGCGAACACCTGCTGCGCGAGGCCGAGTTGTGGGCGGCGACGGCGGCCGTGCGGACCGGGTTCGACTACCCGTACGAGGAGTTGGACCGGATCTGGAAGACGGTGCTGCTGCACCAGTTCCACGACATCCTGCCCGGCTCGTCCATCGCCTGGGTGCACCGGGAGGCACGGGCGACCTACGCGCGGGTCGCCGGGGAGCTGAACGGGATCATCGAGGCCGCGCAGCGGGCGCTGGCGGGCGAGGGCGGCACGCCGCTGGTCTTCAACGCGGCCCCGCACGCCCGCGGCGGCGTCCCGGCCGGTGCCGCCGCCACCCCCGTCGCCTCCGTCACCGAAGGCTGCACCCGGCTGATGCCCCGCGAGGGCGGCGGGCACGTCCTGGACAACGGCCTGCTGCGCGTCGGGATCGACGGCCGGGGCCTCGTCGTCTCGGCGTACGACATCGAGGCCGACCGGGAGACGATCGCACCCGGCGCCGCCGCGAACCTCCTCCAACTGCACCCGGACTTCCCGAACATGTGGGACGCCTGGGACGTGGACGAGTTCTACCGCAACACGGTCACCGACCTCACCGGCGCCGAGTCGGTCACGCCCGGCGAGGACGGCGCGTCGGTGCGGATCGTCCGGTCCTTCGGGTCCTCCCGCGTGACCCAGGTGCTGTCGCTGGCGGCGGGTGAGCGGCGGCTGCTGCTGGACACGGAGGTCGACTGGCACGAGACGGAGAAGTTCCTCAAGCTCGCCTTCGCGCTGGACGTGCACGCCGAACGGTACGCGTCCGAGACCCAGTTCGGGCACGTCCACCGGCCCACGCACACCAACACCTCGTGGGAGGCCGCCAGGTTCGAGGCGTGCAACCACCGCTTCGTCCACCTGGCGGAGCCGGGCTGGGGTGTGGCGGTCGTCAACGACTCGACGTACGGCCACGATGTGACCCGGACCGTCCGCGCCGACGGCGACCGCGGCACCACCACCACTGTCCGGGTGTCGCTGCTGCGCGCGCCCCGCTTCCCCGACCCGGAGACGGACCAGGGCGTGCACCGCTTCCGGCACGCGCTGGTGCCGGGCGCGGACATCGCCGACGCGGTGCGCGAGGGCTGGCGGATCAACGTGCCCGAGCGGCGTACGACCGGCGCCGGTGCGGTCGCGCCGCTGGTGTCGGTGGACGCGGACGCGGTGGTCGTGACCGCGGTCAAGCTGGCCGACGACGGCAGCGGCGATGTGGTGGTGCGCTTCCACGAAGCGCACGGCGGCCGGGTCCGGGCCACGCTGACCGCCGGGTTCGAGGTCGCCGGAGCCACGGTGACCGACCTGCTGGAGCGCCCGCTGCCCGACGCGGCGCCGCCGCGGCGGGACGGTGACCGGATCGCGGTGCACCTGCGCCCGTTCGAGCTGATGACGCTGCGGCTGCGGCGGCCCTGAGTTCCCTGCCGCTTCCCGGAGTTGGGCCGCGAGCCTGGCGCCGCGACGGTGGCGGTGCCAGGCTCGCGCCGGTCGCATGCGGGGCGCCCCCGCGTCGGCGGAGGGCCTACGGGGCCATCTCGTACGATCCGGACAGCGCCTCGACCCGCTGCCAGACCCGGTCGGTGCGGGCCTGGTCCGGGACCGGCCGGCGGATCGCGGCGAGGGCCCACGCGCGCTGCGCCTCGGTCGCCGAGTCCTTGCCGTGCAGTTCGACGGCCTGTGCGGAGAAGTCCCGGACGAGGACGGCGAAGAGTTCGTCGAGCACGTCCGTGTCGAGCCCGGTCAGGGCGGCCTGCTCCAGGACGAGCTGACCGTGCACGACGAGGGCGAAGAGGTGGCCGACCGCGAGGACGAGGTCGAGGTCACGGCTCTGCTCGGCGTCGGGAGCGGCGGTGGCGACGAACGCGCAGAGGGCGTCGGCCTGTTCGCGCAGACGGCTCACGTTGGGCAGGTGCGCGTACGCGTCGAAGGCGGGCCGCCAGTCGTGGAAGCGGACCGCGCCGAGGCCGCGGGCCGGTCCCTGCCGGAACAGGAAGTCGTCGTCCGCGGCGTCGTGGCGGGTCGGCACGGCGGGGTACTCGGCGGGGTCGAGGAGGTGGTTGCGCAGGAACTTCAGGATCAGCGCCAGGTTGACGTGGACGGTGCCCTCCAGCTTCGGCAGGCTCCGGATCTCCACGGCCGCCTGGGCGAAGTAGTTGTCCTTCTCGAAGCCCTTGGCGGCGATGACGTCCCACATCAGGTCGATGACCTTCTCGCCCTCCGTGGTCACCTTCATCTTCGTCATCGGGTTGAAGAGGAGGTAGCGGCGGTCGTCGGGGCCCGCGCAGCGGAAGTAGTCGACCGCGCGGTCGCTGAACGCCTTCATGCCGACGAGGCGGACGTACGCGTCGGTCAACTCGCGCCGTACGTGCGGGAAGGCGGTGACGGGGCGGCCGTACAGGACGCGGTTGTGGGCGTGGGTGACGGCCTCGTACATCGCGTGCTCGCAGATGCCGATCGAGGCGGTGCACAGGTTGAACTTGCCGACGTTGACGGTGTTCAGGGCGGCGTCGAAGGCGGCGCGGCCCGTGTGCAGGACGTCCTCGGCCGCGACCGGGTAGTCCTCCAGGCGGAACTCGCTGACGAACTTCGAGGAGTCGACGACGTTCTTGACCAGGTGGTAGGCGGGGTGGCGGCTGTCGGCGGCGAAGAAGACGTAGCCGTCGGGGCCTTCGACGTCGGTGCGGCGGCCGAAGACGGAGACGAGCCCCGCGGCGTTGCCGTTGCCGATGTAGTACTTGGAGCCGGTGGCCCGGAAGCCGCCGTCGCCGTCGGGTTCGAGCAGCATGTCGGTGGAGTAGATGTCGGCGCCGTGGGCCTTCTCGGACAGTCCGAACGCGAACACCTCGCCCTGGTCGAGGAGTTCGGCGGCGCGGGCGCGGGCGGCGGCGTTGTCGCTCTGCCAGACCGGGCCGAGGCCGAGGATGGTGACCTGCCAGGCGTACCAGTAGTCCAGGCCGTAGAAGCCGAGGATCTCGTTGAGCGCCGCGATGCGGGCGGTGTCCCACCGCTTGTCCGGCTCGTCCGCGCCCGCGGCGGAGGACGGGGTGAGGAAGGTGGCGAACAGGTTCTCCTTCGCCGCGAAGGCGAGGAAGTCGCCGAGCCAGGCGCGGCTGCGGTAGTCCTCGATCAGCCGCCGCTTCCCGCGCTCCTCGAACCAGTCGACGGTGGCGCGCAGCAGGCGGCGCGTCTCGGGGTCGAAGTGCGCGGGGTCGTAGGTGTGCGGGTTGAACAGCAGCTGGTCAGCCATGGGTGAGGGCGCCTTTCGGCTGGGGGCGGGTGGGAATCGGGGGGCCTGAGGGCTGGATGGGCGAGGCCGGTCGGGCAGGGGCGGGGATCAGCTGGACGGACCGAACCGGGCCAGCGTGGCGAGCACGTCGTCCAGCCAGCCGATCATCATCCGCTCGTACGCGATGCCGCCGCGCAGTACGGCGTGCTGGAGCTCGCGCTCCGCGTCGGGCGGTGCCTGCGGCCCGGCCGGGCCGGGCTCGGGTGCCGGGAAGTCGCGTGCCTCGCCCGCGAGATAGTGCGCCAGCCGGTCCCGGTGGGCCTGGCGGTGCCGCCGCACCTCGCGGATCAGGGCGGCCGGGTCGTCGAAGGCGGCGCCCCGGATCTTGACGGCCAGGTCGTGCCGGACGCTCTCCGGCTCGATCGGGTCGTGCAGCCAGGAGGAGAGCGCGGCGCGGCCGAGGTCGGCGACGCGGTACTCCTTCTTGTCCGGCCGGCCCTGCTGCGGGACGTCCCGCGCCTCGACCCAGCCGTCGTTCTCCATGCGCTTGAGCACGCGGTAGATCTGCTGGTGGGTCGCGGTCCAGAAGTAGCCGATGGAACGCTCGAAACGCCGGGCCAGCTCATAGCCGGAGCCCGGCTTCTCCAGGAGCGACACGAGGATCGCGTGTTCGAGCGCCATGCCGTCGATCCTGCTATGCAACTCGTTGCATAGCAAGTCCCGCCCGGCCCGATGCGACGCGGGTCACTCTCCGGCCGCCGGGGACACGCCTCGCAGGTGGGGGTACCAGGGGGCTCGTACGGCGCCGGCGCTCCGGGTTTCCCCGCGGGCGCCGGCGCCTGTGGCGGACGCGGTCAGGAGGTGAGGTATGCCTCCACCTCGCTGAACTGGCCGGCCGGCCAGCCCGTGTTGGCGCTGACGGACAGGCGCAGGTAGCGCAGGTTCGTGCCGGCCGGCAGGGACACCGTGGCGGTGTTGCCGGTGGCCGGGTCGAAGCGGTAGCCCTGGGCGCCGGACACGGTGGAGTAGGCCGAGCCGTCGGTGCTGCCGAGCACGGTGATGGTCTGGGTGCGGGCGCCCCACGCCGAGGACGGCGGGAGCTTCAGCACCAGCCGGCGTACCGCGTACGACGAGCCGAGGTCGACCGTCAGGGATTGCGGGAAGGCGTTGTTGGTGGACTCCCAGTACGAGTTGGCGTCGCCGTCGACCGCCTTGCCGGGCGTGTAGACGTCCTGGGAGCCGGTCGCGGTGGCCGGGCGGCCCTTGGCGAGGTTGCGGTCGGGGTCGGGCGCCGGGTTGCCCTGGCCGGGCTGGGGCCAGCTGGAGCAGTCCGACCAGGTGCTGGACCAGCCGGAGTTGCCGCCGCCGTCGGTGAGGGCGAAGGTGCCGGAGTTCGCCGGGTAGGGGCAGTTGTACACCCCGGCCGCGCCGACGCCGGTGGCGGTGACGTTCTTGAACGTGGCCGCTCCCTGCGCCTCCGCCTGGACCACGACCGTGCCGGTGTCCTGCACCGTCGCGCCGGTCACGTTGACGTTGCGCACCGGGTAGCCCTGCCCGCCGCCGGAGACGAACTCGAAGGCGCTGTACGGGCTGTCGGTGATCGTGGTATCGGTGATGTTCACGGTGGCGTTGATGGCGCTGTCGTACGAGTCGACGCGCAGCGCGCCCATCGGGTGGTTCCAGTTGGGGTTGAGCGCGCCGGTGCGCACCAGCGTGTTGCCGTCGACCGTGATGGTGCCGGCCAGCGGTGAGAACGGGTCCATGAACTTCTGGTTGGAGATGGCGATGCCGCTGCCGAGGGCGTTGGTGTCGGAGACCAGGTTGCCGCGCACGGTGATGTCGGTGCCGCCGTAGATCGCGATGCCGTTGGCGAGGTTGGGCTGGGAGATGGTGTTGTTCTCGAAGCTGGAGTCGGTGTCCGGGGAGTACAGCGACCACATGGCGAGGGAGTCGTCGCCCTGGTTGCGCAGGAAGTTGTTGCTGACCCGGACTCCCTTGGCGGTGCCGTTGAGGTTGATGCCGTCGGCGGTGGTGTCGAGGATGCGGTTGTTCTCCACGACCAGGTTGTCGTTGCTGCCGGTCAGCCACAGGCCGCACTTGAGGTGCTGGATCCACATGCCGGAGACGGACGAGTTCGGTCCGAGGGAGCCGTTGACGAAGTTGTCCGGGCTGGAGTCGACGCGTTCGGTGACCTCGCCGATCACCGCGAAGTCCTTGATGTGGACGTTGCCGGCGGAGCTGGACTGGTCGATGAACCGGGAGGTGTGCACGACGGAGTACCAGCTGCCCGCGCCTTGCAGGGTGACGTTCTGTACGCCGTTGAGGGAGGAGGTGAGCTTGTAGTCGCCCGGCGGTATCCACACCGTGCCGCCCTGGGCGGCGGCGATGGCGTCGCGGAAGGCCTGGGTGGAGTCGCCGTTGCCGCTGGGGTCGGCGCCCTTGGAGACGACGGACACCGAACCGGACGGCTGGGTGGCGGCCCCGGCGACCTGCTCGAAGTCGGCTACGTCCACGGTGACTTGGGTGTTGGTCGCCACGAACGCGACCTTGTCGCCGGCCTGGAGGTTCTGCCCGAGCAGCAGCCGGGAGTTGTCGAAGAAGTGGTGCGTCTTGCTGCCGGTGATCCAGCCGGTGTCGACGTAGGAGTACTTGGACGTCACCGGGAGGGTCTTGGCCAGCTTGGTACCGTTGACGTACACGTCGAGCGAGCCGGACTGGCCGTCCGGGACGCTGTAGGAGACGTTCACCGCGTTGGCCGCGCGCGGCACGGTGAACTCCACCCGCTGGCCCGAGGTCAGCTGGACGGCCTGCCGGCCGGACGCCTCCGAGGCGAGAGTGCCCTGGGTGTAGTCCGGGCCGATCTTCGTGCCGGTGGTGGCGGCCGACTCGGCCTCGACCGAGGTGAAGGGCAGGGTGGCCCCCGCGGCCGTGGCCGCGTGCGCGGCGGGGGCCAGCGTGACGAGCATGCCGGCGGCGAGGGCGACGACGGCCCCGATCGCCGGCATGCGCCTGGCATGTCGGACGGTGCTGGTGTGCATGAGCTGTTCCCTTCCTGGTGGGGGTGCGCGGGACAGCGGTGCGCCGCGGCTCAGGCGCGCAGCCAGGCCGCGGTGTCCTGCGGCAGCCGGCCGGCCTCGTCCAGGGGGCCGCTGCTGAGCAGGAGTTCGGAGTGCGCGGGGAGGTCGGCGGGGGTGGCCGAGAAGTTCACCACGCAGATCACACGGCTCGCGCCGCTCGGACCGTTCGGGCCGCTCGGATCACTCAAGTCGCTCGGGCCGCTCGCGTCACTCGCGTCGCTCGCGCGGGAGAAGGCGAGGACGCCGTCGGGGGTGGGCAGCCAGGTGAGGGGGCCGGTGCCGAAGCGGGGGCGCAGGGCGATGGCCCTGCGGTAGAGGGTGAGCATGGAGCCGGGGTCGTACTCCTGGCGGTCGGCGGCGTACGACGGCCAGTCGGCCGGCTGCGGCAGCCACGGTTCGCCCCGTGAGCCGAAGCCCGCGTACGGCAGGTCCGCGGCCCACGGCAGCGGCACCCGGCAGCCGTCGCGGCCGGGGTCGGTGCCGCCCGAGCGGTGGTACATCGGGTCCTGGATGCGGTCGGGCGGGATCTCGGCCTCCGGCAGCCCCAGTTCCTCCCCCTGGTAGAGGTACACCGAGCCGGGCAGCGCGAGGGAGAGCAGGGCGGCCGCCCGCGCCCTGCGGGTGCCGAGCGCCAGATCGGTCGGGGTGCCGAAGGCCTTGGTGGCGAAGTCGAACGCGGTGTCCGCGCGGCCGTAGCGGGTGACCGTGCGGGTGACGTCGTGGTTGCACAGCACCCAGGTGGCGGGGGCGCCGACCGGGGCGTGTTCGGCGAGGGTGGTGTCGATGGCGGCGCGCAGCCGTCCGGGGTGCCAGGGGCAGGACAGGAAGGCGAAGTTGAAGGCGGTGTGGAGTTCGTCGGGGCGCAGATAGCGGGCGAAGCGTTCGGCGTCGGGGAGCCAGACCTCGCCGACGAAGACCCCGCCGTAGGCGTCGGCGACGGCGCGCCAGGAGCGGTAGATGTCGTGGAGTTCGTCGCGGTCGACGAACGGGTGCGGCTGCGGGCGCGTGGCGAGGTCCGGGAGGTCCGGGTCCTTGGCGAGCAGGGCCGCGGAGTCGATGCGGACACCGGCGACGCCCCTCTCGAACCAGAACCGCAGGACGTCCTCGTGTTCCCGGCGGACGGCCGGGTGGGCCCAGTTGAGGTCGGGCTGCTCCGGAGTGAACAGGTGCAGGTACCAGTCGCCGTCGGGCAGCCGGGTCCACACCGGTTCGGTGGTGCCGGCGAACTGGGACGGCCAGTCGTTGGGCGGGAGTTCACCGCCTGCGCCGCGACCGGGCCGGAAGTGGAACAAGTCCCGCTCGGGGCCTCCGGGGCCGGCGGCGAGGGCGGCCCGGAACCACGGGTGCCGGTCGGAGACGTGGTTGGGGACGATGTCGATGATGGTGCGGATGCCGAGTGAGCGGGCCTCGGCGATGAGCTTCTCCGCCTCGGCGAGGGTGCCGAACGCCGGGTCGATGGCGCGGTAGTCGGCGACGTCGTAGCCGCCGTCCTTCATCGGTGACCGGTACCAGGGGTTGAACCACAGCGCGTCGACGCCGAGTTCGGCCAGGTAGGGCAGCCGGGAGCGGACGCCCGCGAGGTCGCCGGTGCCGTCGCCGTCGCCGTCGGCGAAGCTGCGGACGTAGACCTGGTAGATGACGGCGGAGCGCCACCACTCGTGGTCGCTGAAGGCAGGGGTGGGCTGTCCCACGGGGCTGTGCCTTTCTGTAGACGGGCGGTCGGCTCGGGTGCGGTCCGCGTCAGCCCTTGGTGCTGCCCGCGCTGATCCCGGCGATGATGTGCCGCTGGAAGACGAGGAACAGCGCCACCATCGGGATGCCGGCGATCACCATCGCGGCGAGCAGCACGGTGAGCTGGATGTTCTGCGACAGCTGGACCAGGGCCACGCTGATCGGCTGCTTGTCGGTGTCGGAGAAGACCATCAGCGGCCACAGGAAGTCCTGCCAGACGGCGACCAGCGCGAAGATGGACACGACGCCGAGGACCGGCCGGGACATGGGCAGGACGACGGACCACAGGGTGCGCAGCTTGCCCGCGCCGTCGACCTCGGCGGCCTCCAGCACATCGCGGGGCAGCTGGTCGAAGAACCGCTTGAGCAGATAGAGGTTGAAGGCGTTGGCGACGGCCGGGAGCCAGATGGCGAGGGGGTCGTTGAGCAGGCTGGTGTGCAGCAGCGGCAGGTCGGCGACGGTGAGGTACTTGGGTACGACGAGTGCCTGGGCCGGCACCATGAGGGTGGCGAGGATGCCGCCGAGGATCACCTTGCCGAAGGCGGGCCGCAGTTTTGACAGGGCGTAGGCGGCGGCCGTGCAGAACACCAGCTGGAAGGCCCAGGCGCCGGCCGCCTGGACGACGGTGTTCCACAGGTGCTGCGGGAGTTGCATCAGGTCCCAGGCGTCGGTGTAGGCGCCGGTGTGCCAGTGCTCGGGCACGAGGGTCGGCGGGGTCCGGGCCACCTCGTCGGGGGACTTCATCGCGCCGGTGACCATCCAGTAGACCGGGAAGAGGAAGGCGAGCGCGAAGAGGACGACGACGGCGGTGAACACCGTCCAGTAGATCGCCCGGCCGCGGGGGCGGGCGAGGGTGGCCGGGGAGATCAGGGTGCGGGTGGCGGTCATGCGGTGTCCCCCTCCTCGCGGGTGAGCCGCAGGTAGAGGGCGGAGAAGGCGCCGAGCAGCAGCAGGAGCATGACGCTGAGGGCGCAGGCGCCGCCGAAGTCGTTGTAGAGGAAGGCGTATTTGTAGATGAGGTAGAGGACGGTGACGGTGGCGCTCTCCGGTCCGCCGCCGGTGATGACGAACGGTTCCGTGAACACCTGCATGGTGGCGATGATCTGAAGGAGCATCAGCATCAGGATCACGAATCGGGTCCCCGGTATCGTGATGTGCCGGATGCGCTGGAGGAGGCTCGCGCCGTCGAGTTCGGCGGCCTCGTACAGCTCGCCGGGGATGGACTGGAGGGCGGCCAGGTAGATGAGGACGGTGCCGCCGAGGTTGGCCCAGGTCGCCACGATCACCAGGGAGACGAGCGCCGTGTGGGTGCCGTTGGACCAGGTGGAGGTGGGCAGGTGGAGGAAGCGCAGCGCCTCGTTGGCGAGGCCGGCTCCGGGGTCGTAGAACCACTTCCACAGCAGGGCGCTGACCACCGGCGGGATCATCACCGGCAGGTAGACCACGACCCTGAAGAAGGCTTTGGCGTGCCGCAGTTCGTTGAGGACGAGGGCGAGCAGGAAGGGCACGGCGAAGCCGATGAGCAGGGCGAGCAGGGTGAAGGTGAAGGTATTGCGCCAGGCGGCGGCGAATTCCGGGTCGTGCCAGACGCGGGTGAAGTTGGCGGTGCCGACCCACTGGGGCGGGGAGCCGGGGGTGTACTTCTGGAAGGCGATCACGACGGCGCGGATCGCCGGGTACCAGGAGAACAGGACGAAGCAGAGCAGGCCGCCGAGGAGGAAGGCGTAGGCACGGAGCTGGTCGGTCAGGCGGCGCCGGCCCCGGTTCCCTGCCGGGGCCGGTGCCGGGACCGTGGGGACGGCGGCCGCCGCCGGCCGCCGCTCGGCCGTCTTGGTCATGGCGGTCAGCTCCGGGCCAGGATGCTGTCGATCTTGCCGGAGGCGTCCTTGAGGAGCCCGTCGATGTCGGCGTCCTTCTGGGTGAGGACGGCGGAGACGGCGGCGTCGAGGACGGAGTAGATCTGCTGCGCGTCCGGCGGCTCGATCTTCATCCGGAGTTTGGCGTTGCCGTCGAGGAAGCTCTGGTAGTTCTCCACGGGGACGTTGGCGTTGGCCCTCTTGATCTTCTGGTCCTCGGCGTCGGCGGCGCCGGTGAACAGGCGCGGTTCGGGCAGGCCGACGGGGGCGTTGTTGCGCTTGGCGCGGGCGTAGTCGCCGAGGAAGCCCTTGCCGGGGGTGAGGTACATGTACTCCAGCCACTTGAGGCCGGCGCGGATCTGGGCGGGCGAGTCGTGCTTGCTGAACATGTAGCCGTCGCCGCCGATCAGGGTGGCCTGGCCGCCGGGCATGGGGCCGATGGCGATGTCGTCGTAGCTGGCGCCCTTCTCCTTGACGAGGATCGGGATGTTGTCGGGGGCGGCGAGGTACATGCCGAGCTTGCCGGCGCCCATCATCTGCTGCACGTCGTTGATGACGAGGAGCTGCTTGCTGCCCATGGAGTCGTCGTTCCAGCGCATGTCGTGCAGGTTCTGCAGGACGGCGCGGCCCTCGGGGGTGTCGACGGTGGCCTTCTTGCCGTCGGCGCTGACGACGTCGCCGCCCTGGGAGTACAGCTCGGCGGTGAAGTGCCAGCCGCCCTGGTTCTGGGCGCTGTAGTCGGCGTACCCGACGGTGCCGTTGCCGAGGGCGGCGATCTTCCTGGCGTCGGCGCGGACCTCCGCCCAGGTGGTGGGGGGTTTGTCGGGGTCGAGGCCGGCCTTGCGGAACAGGGCGCGGTTGTAGATCAGGCCCATGCTGTATCCGGTGCGCGGTATGCCGTAGACCTTGCCGTTCACCGTGTAGATGTCCCGCAGCTGCTTCTGGAGGGTGCCGTAACTCTTCATCTCCTTGAGGTACGGCGTGAGGTCGGCGGCCTGGTTGATGTCCACGACGTGCCGGGCGTCGGTGAAGTACGTGTAGAACACGTCTTCCATCTGGCCGCCGGCGAGCTTGGCGTCGAAGGTCTTGGGGTCCTCGCAGGGGAAGGCGTCGTGGGTGACGACGTCGATGTCCGGGTTCTGCTTCTCGAAGGAGGCGACGTCCGCGTCGAAGAACTTCCGGTCGGTTCTGGAACTCTTCGGTGGTTCGCAGTTGACGGTGATGCGTGTCCTGCCGTTCGCCGCGCCGTCGCCGCCCGAACCGCAGGCGGCGGCGGCGAGGGCGAGGGAGGAGCAGACGCCGATCGCGACGAAGGTGCGGCGGAACCCGGTGCTTGTCATTCGTTGAACCCCTCGGTGGCACTCATGGCGGGAGCTGCGGGCGCCGCACACTCAAGCACCGCCGACAAGGGTCCGCAAGATGTCGCGCGAGTTCTGTAATTATTTGACAGTGCACCGGGATTCGGCGGGGTCTCAGTCGTGCGGTGCCTGTCCGGTCGATCCGCGCACCACCAGCTCGGGCTCGAACAGAAGCTCCTCGACGGGTACGGCGGTGCCGCCGATCTGCGCGTTCAGCAGCTCCACGGCCGCGCGCCCCATGGCCTCGATGGGCTGGCGGACGGTGGTGAGCGGGGGTTCGGTGCAGTTCATGAACGCCGAGTCGTCGTAGCCGACGACGGAGATCCGGCCCGGTACGTCGTGGCCCTTGCGGCGGGCGGCCCGGATCGCGCCGAGGGCGAGGGGGTCGCTGGCGCAGATGATGCCGGTGACGCCCCGGTCGATCAGCCGGGAGGCGGCGGCGTGGCCGCCCTCGATGGAGAACATGGCCCGCGCGACGCGCTCCTCCGGCAGGCCGCCGGTCAGGGCGTGCGCGGCGGCCAGTTTGCGGGCGGAGGGCATGTGGTCGCCGGGGCCGAGGACCAGTCCGATGCGCTCGTGGCCGAGCGAGGCGAGGTGCCGCCAGGCCTGCTGGACGGCGACCGCGTCGTCACAGGACACGGCCGGGAAGCCGAGGTGTTCGATGGCCGCGTTGACCAGGACGACGGGGATGTTGCGGTCGGCGAGCAGCCGGTAGTGGTCGTGCGGGGCGTCGGCCTGGGCGTAGAGGCCGCCGGCGAAGACGACGCCGGACACCTGCTGCTGGAGCAGCAGTTCGACGTAGTCCGCCTCGGAGACGCCGCCCTTGGTCTGGGTACACAGCACCGGGGTGAGGCCGAGTTGGGCGAGCGCGCCGCCGATGACCTCGGCGAACGCCGGGAAGATAGGGTTCTGCAGCTCCGGCAGGACCAGGCCGACGAGCCGGGCGCGTTCACCGCGCAGCTGGGTGGGGCGCTCGTAGCCGAGGACGTCGAGAGCCGTCAGCACCGCCTGCCGGGTGGCCTCGGAGACTCCCGGCCGGCCGTTGAGCACCCGGCTGACGGTGGCCTCGCTGACTCCGACCTTCTTCGCCACTTCCGCAAGTCGTCGCGTCATGCGCGCAAGAATAGCGCGGAATATGTAAGTGGCTTGCGTGGAGTGGTGGAGGTCGAAGGCAGCGGTTCCGCCGCGCGGACGTGAGAGAGAGGGGGCTGTCAGTGCCCGGCGTCAGCGTGCTTGCCGGGGTCATGTCCCAGGTCCTCCGTCAGGGGCAGGCACTCGGCGAGCAGGTCGAGGATGTCGCGCCAGGCTCGCCGCGCGTGCCGCGGGTGGTAGCCGACGCCGGGGCGCACGGTGTGGTCGACCGTCGGGTGGTGGAAGGCGTGCAGGGCTCCGCCGTAGACCACGAGGCGCCAGTCGACACCGGCGGCCTGCATCTCGGCGGTGAACGCGTCCCGTTGCGCGGGCGACATGATCGGGTCTTCCGACCCGACCCCGGCCCACACGGGGCAGCGGATGCGCGCCGCCTCGCCCGGCCGGCCCGTGATCAGCCCGTTGACCGTCCCGATCGCGCGCAGGTCGGCGCCGGCGCGCCCGAGTTCCAGCCCGACGGCGCCCCCGGTGCCGTAGCCGACGGCGGCGATCCGGTCGGGGTCGGACCGTGGTTCGGCGCGCAACACGTCGAGCGCCGCATGGCCGATGTCCCGCATCCGGTCGGGATCAGCGAGCAGCGGCAGGCAACGGGCCAGCATCTCCTCGGGGTCGCCCAGATAGCGCCCGCCATGGAGGTCGAAGGCCAGCACTACGTATCCCAGTTCGGCGAGCGCGTCGGCCCGGCGGCGCTCGACATCGCTGAGCCCCACCCCCTCCGGTCCGAGCAGCACCGCGGGCCGACGGTCGGCACCGGCCGGGAGCGCGAGGTGCCCGATCATCGTCAGACCGTCGGCCGGGTACTCGACCGTGCGCGTCGCAATCGTCGTCATGAGACCGGACTGTAGTGATCGTCGAGCCCCGTCCGGCTGGTGTTCCGCCGCCGGCAGAACAGCGCGGGGTGCCCGTCCTGTGGTGTGCCGGTGACGCGGCCGGGAGGGTTCGCACCCGCCCTGGCTACGCCTGCCGGTCCTCCGTGCCGAGGAAAGCGCGGGTGATGACGTTGAAGGCGCCCGGAGCCGTCAGGGGCAGGAGATGACCGGCGTGCGGGACCACGCACGGGTGGGCTCCCGGAACGACCGCCGCGGTCCGCCGGGCGTCCGGGAGATTGGCGCGGTCCCGCTTTCCGCACAGCACCAGCGTGGGAACGGCGATCCGCGGGAGGACGCGGGAGAGGTCGCACGTCCGCAGCCCTCGGGCGATCTCGGCGATGGACTCGACCGCCGCCGGCAAGCCGAACGGGCCCGGCGTACCGCCGAACCCCGGCAGATCGGGCGCGACGACGTGAAAGTCATCGGACAGCGCTGCCAGCTGACGCCGCCACATCCGACCACCCTGGCCCGCGCCATGCAGCAAGACCAGCGCCCAACGATCCGTTGCGCCGGTCTCCTGAACATGGGTCCTCATGATCACAGGATGACAGTTCCCCGGTCCCCGGTTTCCGCTGTTGCACTGGCAGTTGAGGCTTCCTCGGTTTTGAACGATGATTCAATTCTTGGCGTGGCGGGGTACGGTCGGTGCGGCGGCGCCCACGAGGATGCGGAGGTCCCTGCGGTGAACCTGACGTGGATGCTGGAGGCGTCGGCGCGCGGTTGCGGCGGGAAGCCGGCCCTCGTGTCCGATCTGGGGTCGATGACGTACGCCGAATTGCTCGCGGCGTCGAAGCGGGCCGCCGCCGTACTGCGGGAGCGCGGGGTGCGGCCGGGGGATCGCGTGGGCGTGATGACGTACAACACCCCCGCCTTCGCCGTGGCGGCGTTCGGGATCTGGCGGGCCGGGGCGGCGCTGGTGCCGGTCAACCACAAGCTGACCGCGCGCGAACTGACGTACCTGGTACGGCACTCGAAGCTGCGGGTGGCCGTCGTCGCGGAGGAACTGTCCGGTCGTCTGCGCGAGGGCGCCCCCGAGGTCGATGCGCTGACCACGGAGGACACCGGTGGCGGGGAGTTCGACAGGCTCGTCGCCGGGGCGCCGGAGTGGGACGGGGTGGAGGTCGGGCCCGAGGCCGTCGCGCAGGTGCTGTACACCTCCGGGACGACCGGCGCGCCCAAGGGCTGTCTGCACTCGCACCGCGGGCTGTCCGCCGTGCCCGCGTACACCGCGGCCGCCGCGGGGCTGCGCCGCGAGGACCGGTTCCTGCTGGCCATGCCGATCTGGCACGCCTCGCCCCTGAACAACTGGTTCCTGTCGATGATCCACCTGGGCGGCACCGTCGTGCTGCTGAAGGAGTACCAGCCGCTCGCCTTCCTGGAGGCCGTGCGCAAGCACCGGGTGACGGCCTTCTTCGGCGCCCCCATCGCCTATCTCGCCCCGCTGAAGGCGCTGCCCGCGACGGGAGCCGAGCTGTCCGACTTCGGTCTGTCCGGCGTGCGGCTGTGGGCCTACGGCGGGGCGCCGCTGGGCGCCGAGGCGGTACGGACGCTGGAGGCGGCGTACGGCCGGGGCCGCTTCTGCCAGGTGTACGGCATGAGCGAGATGGGGCCGGTCGGCGCCGTGCTCCGCCCGCGGGAGCACGGCACCAAGGCCGGGTCGATCGGGGCGGGCGGCATGCCGGGCGTGGACATCCGCGTGGTCCGGGACGGCGGCGTGGACGCCGGGCCCGGCGAGATCGGGGAACTGTGGCTGCGGTCGGGGACCCGGATGCTGGGGTATCTCGACGATCCGGAGGCGACGGAGCGCGCCTTCGCGGGCGACTGGTACCGGTCGGGGGATCTCGCGCGGGTGGACGAGGACGGCTACCTGTTCATCGTCGGCCGGGTCAAGGACGTCGTCGTCACCGGCGGGGAGAACGTCTACTCCCCCGAGGTGGAGGAGGCGATCCAGGGGCATCCGGCGATCCGGGACGCGGCCGTCGTGGGGCGGCCGCATCCGGACTGGGGCGAGACCGTCGTCGCCGTGGTGGAGGCCGATACGGCGGTGACGCTGGAGGAGTTGCGCGGGTTCCTCTCCACCAGGCTCGCGAAGTACAAGATCCCGCGGGATCTGGTGGTGGTCCCGGCGCTGCCGCGCACGCCCTCCGGCAAGGTGCAGAAGCACGTGCTGC
This sequence comes from Streptomyces sp. NPDC043952, assembly GCF_056435325.1. Classification (NCBI taxonomy): domain Bacteria; kingdom Bacillati; phylum Actinomycetota; class Actinomycetes; order Kitasatosporales; family Streptomycetaceae; genus Streptomyces; species Streptomyces sp. NPDC043952. The sequence continues at coordinate 263,542 of NZ_JBWKES010000003.1, read as the reverse complement.
GCGAGCAGGTGCGCACCGACCCCTGAGGCGCGCCCCGCGCCGGGGGCCGACCGCCGTGGGCCAGGGGCCGACCACCGCGGGCCAGGGGCCCACCGCCGTGGGCCAGGGGCCGACCGCCGAGCCAGGGGCCGACCGGCGGGCGGCCCCGTACCGCTCAGTCCTCCTGCTTGCCCGCGCGCACGATCGTGCCCTGCGCGACGGCGACCAGGTGCTCCTCGCCCTGCTCCGAGACGACGTAGACCGAGCACTGGCACACGGCCTGGCGCCGGGTCGTGGCGGTCGCCTCGGCGCGGGCGAGCACGACGTCGCCCACGGCCGGCCGCACATAGTTGATCTTGTACTCGGCGGTGAGCGCGTCGCCGCCGAGGGCGAGTCCCCCGGCGAAGGTCAGCGCGTTGTCGGCCAGGTAGCTGAGGACTCCGCCGTGGACGAAGCCGTGCTGCTGCTGGATCTCGGGCCGGTTGACGACGCGGATCTCGGCCGAGCCGGGCCCCACGGAGGTGAGTTCGGCGCCCAGGAACATGCTGAACGGCTGCGCCTTGAAGATGCCCTGTGCGAATTCGGTGAGGTCCGTGGTCATGCGTGCCGTCCTGTGGCTCGGGGGGTGGTGGGGGTGGCCGCGTCCGGGACGGTGAGCCGCTCGTCGATGGTCTGCTGGAACATCGCGAGCAGGCCCTCCGCCAGTCCCAGGACGTGGTGGTCGCTGCCTCCGTGCGGCAGATGGCGCTGCACGTCCTCGGCGATGGCGAAGTCCTCCTGGTCGAAGACCGTGTCATTGGTGAACTCGAAGCGCTTGGCCAGCGCGCTCTGCCCGGCGGAACCGGCGAAGTCGCCGTCGCGGTAGAGCATTTCGTGGGTCCATATCGTGCGGTCCGGCGCCAGGGGCCAGAAGGTGTTGATGGACACGTAGTCGGGGTGCAGGATGAAGAAGGTGTTGGGGAAGAGGGTGTAGTACACCGAGGCGTAGTCCAGGATGCGCCACTCCTCCTCGGGTTTCAGGGCGGTCTCGCCGATGTTGGTGCGCGCCGCGGACAGCCGGATGTGCGGGCCGTCCTCGTCGTGCGCGATCACGCCCTTCTTGAAGGCGAAGGCGAGCGTGTCCCGGTGCAGGTACGGGACGTGGTAGCCCTCCAGGTACGTCTTGATCAGCAGCTTCCAGTTGGCCTCCTTGACCACCTTGGTCTTCTTGTAGCGCACGAGCGAGGCCACGTCGAAGTTCACCAGGTCGTCGTGGAACGTGCCGAGGAAGGCGGGGATGTCGAGCGTCTCGCCGGGGGTGCGGCCGACCCAGATCAGGCCGCCGGACTCCGCGGCGGGCAGTTCGACCAGGCCGTAGTCGCAGGTCTTGACGCCGGGGAAGTCATGGGCGCGGGTGATGCCCTTCAGGGTGCCGTCGAGGCCGTAGACCCAGCCGTGGAAGGGGCAGATGAAGTTCTGCACCGTCCCGGACGGCTGGTCGGCGAGGCGGGCCCCGCGGTGGCGGCACTGGTTGTAGAAGGCGCGGACCCGGCCGTCCTCGCCCCTGACGACGACGTAGGGGAACCGGTTCCAGTCGCTGGTGAGGTAGGCGCCGGGCTCGCCGAGCGCGGAGGCGTGGCCCGCGATCAGCGGGTAGCGGGAGAAGGCCGAGGCGATCTCCCGCTCCAGGAGCGCTTCGTCGGTGTACTTGGTGACCGGGATGGTGACGACCTCGTCGAGCATCTTCTCGTCGCGGCGCGTCTCGCGCAGTGCGAGAAGACGCTTGATCATCGCCACTTGTTCGCTGTGCCGCATGGGGCCCCCGTCGCAGTTCAAGCTCTGAATCCTCGTTCACTTCATGGTACGGAGGGTACGGCGGGCCTGGCAATGAAAGTTCCGGAGTACGGGGGGTGGTCAGGAACGTGTGCAGCCGAGGGCGCGCAGGCAGAAGTCCCGGATTTCCACGACCAGTTGCCCGTCCGGCACCTGCGGCTGCTGCGCGACCTCCGGCGAGAGTCTGCCGACCAGCGCCTCGGAGATGGCGCCGATGACGGCGCCGGCCGCGACCGCCGCGTTCTGCCGGGCGAACAGGCCGGCCGCGATGCCGTCCCGGATGACGCCCTCGCACAGCTGCGCGTACTCGCGCCGGTACACCAGCCGTTCGCGCTCCACCACCGGGGAGACGGGTTCGAACAGCAGGGACCACGCCAGCCGCCGTCCGCGCAGGGCGCGCCGGGTGAACGTGTCGGCGAACGCTTCGAGCCGGGCGTCGGGTTGGGCGGGCGCGGCGGCCACCGCCTCGCGTACGGCGGTCAGTTCGCGTCCCGCGGCGCGCCGGAAGACGTGGGCCAGCAGCTCGTCCCTGCTACCGAAGTACGAGTAGAGCGAGCCCGCGCTCACCCCGCACGCCCCGGCCACCGCGGCGACCTTCGCCCCGGCGAAGCCCTCCCGCGCCACCAGTTCGTGCGCGGCACGGACGAAGGCCTCCTCCTTCGTGCGAGCGTGCCGCTTCGTACGTTCCGTACGCCGATACACCATGGCGGAGCTGGGCCTTCCGTGTTGCTGCCGGGGCCCCAGTGAATCAGGAAACGGGGGCGGGGTGCATGGACGTGTGGATCGGCTAGGGCATCGTGCGGATGCCCTTGCTGAAGGTGGCCGTCAGGGCGGCGAGGAGGACCAGGGCAGGGAAGACCAGCATGGCCGGTGCCGGGGGCCAGCGGGACAGCAGGGCGCCGGCCAGGGCGGGGGCGAGGGCGGCGGCCGAGCCGGCGGCGAGCAGGACACCGCTGACCACGCGGCCCTGCAAGTGGTCGGGGGTGACGGCGGCCTGGTGGCCGAAGAGGGCGGCGTTGGCGGTGGGGCCGAGGAAGACGGCGGCGGCCAGCGGTACGGCGGCCGGCACGGTGCCGGAGAGCAGCGTGCTGACGGCCATCAGTGCGGCGGTCGTCCAGCACAGCAGGGTGATCAGGACGGGCAGCCGCAGCCGCCGCTGAAGTGCCGGGGCGGCGAAGGCGCCGAGAAGGCCGCCGAGCGCGAAGACCGTGCCGGCGAGGCCCACCATGACCGGGGCGACACCGGCCCGGCGCAGCGCGAGGGTCATCGCGAAGATCATGCCGGTGAAGGCCATGTTCAGCGGAGCCGCGATCACCAGCAGCGCCCGCAGGAACGGATGCCCCAGCAGGAAGCGCAGGCCCTCCGCGGTGGACGCGCCGACGGGTGCGGCCGGCTCCGCGCGGGGCTGCTGGAGGGGCCGTCCGATGCAGCGGACGGCCGCCAGGGACAGCAGGAAGCTCAGCGCGTTGCCCAGGAAGGGCAGGGACCGGCCGAGCCCGAACAGCAGGCCGCCCAGCGGCGGTCCGGCCAGCGAGGTGCCGTAGGTCCGCGCCTCGTTGCGGGCGACGGCAGAGGCCAGTTGGTCCGGGCGGACCAGGCTGCGCACCGAGGCGTGCTCGGCGGTGCTGAAGACGGCGGTGGCGGCGGCGCCGGCGATCACGACCGCGAGGATCACCGGCAGGCCGGCGGCGCCCTTCAGGACCGCCCAGCCGAGCAGCGCGTACACGGCGAGCCTCAGCAGGTCGCAGGCGATCATCAGGCGGCGCCGGTCGAACCGGTCGGCGAGGACACCGGCCGGCAGCCGGCACACCAGGGTGGTGACGAGCCCGGCGGTACCGACGACCCCGGCCCGTGTCGGGGAACCGGTCTGCTGAAGCACCAGCAGCGGCAGGGCCAGATCGGCCATGGCGCCGCCCAGGTCGGACAGGCACTGGCCGGTCCACAGCAGGTTGAAGTCGCGGTTGCGCCACAGTCCCGGCGGGGCGGGGGCGGCGGTGTCCACGGCCCCGGTCTCCTCCCCCGCGAGCGGCGGCCGGCTCACACCGCCTCCCCGGCACCCGCCGCCGCGGCCGCATCCTCGGCAGCCGGTGAGGGGGAGGGAGAAGGGATGGAGGAGGCGGATGACGGGGAGGGGGAAGGGGAGGAAGAAGCGGAGGCTGGGGACGGGAAAGAGGGGGACGACGACGGGGACGGGGAAGAGGCGGACGAGACGGACGACGGGGACGGGATCTGCGCGGTGGCCTCGGCGGGCGTCCGCTCCGTGGCGTCCGTCTGTTTCACGACGCCCGTGCCGCCGCCGCGGGTCGGTCCCACGCGGTCCGCACCGTCGGCTCCGCCGGCACCGCGCGTCTGCCCCACGCCGCCCGAGCCGCCCGAGCCGTGAATCTGTCCCGCACCGCCAGCACCCCCCGCACCCCGAGTCCCCTCCACGGACCCCGCGACGCCCACGCCGCCCGCACCGCCCGAGCCGCCCGAGCCGCCCGAGCCGTGAATCTGTCCCGCACCGCCAGCACCCCCCGCACCCCGAGTCTTCTCCGTGGAACCCGCGACGCCCGCGTCGTCCGCGCCCCCCGTACCTCCCGCCCCTCCCGCCGCCGTCGGGATGACCAGCATCTTCGTCACCGAGCCGTCGTCGGCGACGACATCGCGCACGTGGCGGAAGCCCAGGCGGCGGCACATGGCGAGGCTGGCGGTGTTCTCGGCGCCGACCATGCCGTACGCCTCGGTGAGGCCGAGGTTGTCGGCGGCGTGCCGGAGCAGGCCGCGGACCGCCTCGCCGCCCAGTCCCCGGCCCCAGTGACCGGGGGCGAGGGCGGTGACGAGTTCGTGGCCCTCGACGTTGCCGGTCGGTTTCACCTCGGCGTGGCCGACGTAGCGGCCCGCCAGCCACAGGCCCCAGACGTCGAACCGCCGCTGGGGGTAGACGTCGGTGAGGATGGCGCGGAACACCTCGCGGATCTGCGGTTCGGGCACGAGGTCCTGGCCCATCCAGCGGCACACCTGCGCGTCGCGCAGCAGCTCGACGAAGACGTCCTCGTGCTCGGGCCGGTAGGGGAGGAACTCCAGGCGTTCGGTGCGCAGGACGGGGGTCATGACGGGCTCCTCGGGAGTGATGCGGTGGGGTGAGGGCCGGGGCGGTGGGGCGCCGGTGCGGCGGCGGACCAGTGCGTGGGGGCGTGGGGGGCCTTGGGTGGGGCGTGGGGGGGGGGGGGGGGGGGGGGGGGGGGGGGGGGGGGGGGGGGGGGGGGGGGGGGGGGGGGAGGGGGGGGGGGGGGAGCCCCGCCTCCCGACCCTGA
>NZ_JBWKES010000003.1:8091-258445 GCF_056435325.1 Streptomyces sp. NPDC043952 | reverse complement strand
GGGGGGGGGTGGGGGGGTTTGTGGTGGGCCCCTCCCCCTCGGGCCGTCGCGGTTCCGCCCCCCCCGGCGGGCGGTGCGGGGCGGCCGGTCAGGCGCCGGCGTTCTCCATGCGCTCGCGCAGGCTCTTGGGCCGCATGTCGGTCCACACCTCGTCGACGTAGGCGGTGCACTCGGCCTCGGTGCCCTCCTTGCCGACGGGCTGCCAGCCGGCGGGTACCTCGATGTCGACGGGCCAGAGGGAGTACTGCTCCTCGTCGTTGCGCAGCACCTGGTAGCGGGTGTTCTCGTCCATGTCGGTCTCCTTCGTGTGCGGTTCGGTCCGGGTGGGTCGGCGATGCGCCGCGGGGGTCGGGGCGCGGGGGGCGCGAGGACCGTACCGGGCGGGACGCCGGGGCGGTGCCTCGCGGGGAGACGCCGTCATCGGCCTCCCCTGGCGTGCCGGGCGAGGTGGCGCAGGGCCTCGGCGAAGTCCTCCGCGACCCGGCGCACCGTCGCCGTGTCGTGGACGGCGGGCCGGTGGTGCCAGGTGAAGGCGAGCCGGCCGTGCTGGACGGCGCCCACCACTTCCACCAGGTGCGAGCCGGGGTCGCGGGGGTCGTGGTCCTGGCCGAACGAGCCGTGCTCGGCGCGGACCAGGCCGCCGTCCGCGGTCTCGGGGCGGGCGTCCCACTGGCCGAGGTAGTTGAACACCACCTGGCCGTGGGCGTGGGCGCCGAGGCGTTCGCGGACCTCGGGCGGGCCGAAGGTGCGCAGCGCGCCGAAACCGATGCCGTTGCCGGGTACGGCGCGCAGCTGGCGCCGTACCGACTTCACCAGGGACCGCCAGTCGCGGTCGGGGCCGAGGGTGGTGGGGTCGGGCACCTGGAGGGCGACCGGGTAGACGGTGGTGAACCAGCCGACGGTGCGGGACAGGTCGACGCCGTCGAGCAGGTCCTCGCGGCCGTGGCCCTCCAGGTCCAGGCGGATGCGGTCGTGCCCGGTCCAGCGGGCCAGTGCGAGGGCGAGGGCGGAGAGCAGCACGTCGTTGACGCGGGTGCGGTAGGCGGTGGGCGCGGAGCGGAGCAGGGCGGTGGTGTCCTCCTCGCCGAGCTCCACGCTCACGGTGGCGGCCGGGCCCGCGTCGGCCGCGGGGGCGGGGCCGGCGGGGGCGGGTGCGGATCGTACGGCCTCTTCCCAGTAGGGCAGTTCGTGGTCGAGGCCGCCCTCGGCGACGTGCGCGGACAGCCGTGTGGACCACTCCCGGAAGCTGGTGCCGCGCTCCCCCAGGGTGACCGGGCCGCCCTCGCGGGCCTGCCGGTAGGCGCTCTCCAGGTCGTCGCGCAGGACGCGCCAGGAGACGGCGTCCACCACGAGGTGGTGGGCGACCAGCAGCAGGAACACGGGCCGGTCCGGGTCGCCGGTGAACAGGGCCGCGCGCAGCTGCGGGCCGTGGGCGAGGTCGAAACCGGCGTGCAGTTCGTCGGCGGCCTTCGCCATGGCGGCGTCGGCGTCCTCGGCGGACAGCCCGGTCAGGTCGTACCGGACGAGGATGTCCTGGCCGGGGGCGGGCGGCGGGTTGAACTGCCGCCAGCCGTGCTCGTCCCTGGTGAACCGCATGCGCAGCGCGTCGTGGTGGTCGAGCAGCGCGTCGAGCGCGGTGCGCAGCGCAGCCGGGTCCGGGGCGCCGTCGAGTTCGAGCAGCGCCGACTGGTTGAAGTGGTGGTGGGCGGCTCGGGGGGTGCCGAGGAACCAGTCCTGGATCGGGGTGAGCGGCACCTCGCCGGTCACCGGGCCGTCGTCGGACCGCCGGGGCGCGGTGCGCACGACGGCGGCGAGTTCGGCGACGGTCTGGTGGGTGAACAGGTCGCGGGTGGCCACGTGCAGTCCGTCGCGGCGCAGCCGTGAGACGACCTGCATGCTGAGGATGGAGTCGCCGCCGAGCGCGAAGAAGTTGTCGTCGGCGCCGACCTCCTCGATGCCGAGGACATCCGCCCAGATGCGGGCGATACGGCGTTCGGTGTCGGTGCGGGGCGCGGTGCGCGGTCCGCCGGCGGCCTGGGCGGGGCCGGGGGCGGGCAGGGCGCGCCGGTCGGTCTTGCCGTTCGGGGTGAGCGGCAGCCGGTCGAGCGGGACGAACACCGAGGGCACCATGTGCGGCGGCAGCAGCCCGGCGAGGTGCAGCCGCAGCTCGCCGACGGGCAGGGCGGCGCCGGGGGTTCCGCCGTCGGCGGGGGGCTCGGCCGGTACGACGTAGGCGACGAGCCGGTCCGGTGCGCCGGGCGCCTCCCCCGCGCGTACGGCCACCACCGCGTCCCGCACCAGGGGGCTGGTGCGCAGCGCGCTCTCGATCTCGCCGGGCTCGATGCGGAAGCCGCGCAGCTTGACCTGGTCGTCGGCGCGTCCGGCGAACCGGAGCAGGCCGTCGGCGGTCCAGCGGACCAGATCCCCGGTGCGGTACATCCGCTCCCCCGGCCCGCCGAACGGGTCGGCCACGAACTGCCGGGCGGTGAGTCCCGGCCGGCCCAGGTAGCCGCGGGCGAGTCCGGGCCCGGCGATGTACAGCTCCCCGGTGACGCCGGGCGGTACGGGGCGCAGGGCGGCGTCGAGCACATGGACGCGGGTGTGTCCGCAGGGGCGGCCGATGGGGGGCGCGCCGGTGCCGGGGGTGAGCGGTCCGGTCCAGGTGGCGACGACGGTCGCCTCGGTGGGCCCGTACGAGTTGATCATGCGGCGGCCGGGTGCCCAGGCGGCGACGAGGTCGGCCGGGCACGCCTCCGCGCCCACGATGAGGGTGCGCAGGTCGGGCAGGGCGGCGGCGGTCTCCGGCCCGACGGTGGCGAGTGCGGCGGGCGGGATCAGGGCGTGGCTGACGCGCCGTACGGCGAGCACCTCGGCCAGCCGCTCCCCCACCAGCGGGCCTTCCTCGCCGGTCACCAGCGCGGCCCCGGTGAGCAGGGAGACGCACAGTTCCAGCACGGAGGCGTCGAAGCTGGGCGAGGCGAACTGGAGCACCCGGTCGCCGGGCCCGGCTTCGTACTGCTCGGCGGCCGCGGCGGCGAAGGAGGCCAGTCCCCGGTGGGTGACGACGACGCCCTTGGGTGTGCCGGTGGAGCCGGAGGTGTAGATGACGTAGGCGGGGTGGGCGGGGGTCAGCGCGCGGGCGCGGTCGGCGTCCGTGGGTGCCGTGTCCGGCCCGTCGGCCGCCCACACGTCGGCCGGGTCGTCGAGGACCAGGTGGGCGCCCGCGTCCCGGAGCATGAACTCCCGTCGCCCTTCGGGGTAGTTGGGGTCGACGGGGAGGAAGGCGCCGCCGGCCTTGGCGACGGCGAGCTGGGCCACGACGGTCGCCGCCGAGCGGGGCAGCGCCAGGGCCACCACCCGCTCGGGTCCGACGCCGTCCCGGATCAGCCGGTGGGCGAGCCGGTTGGCCGCCCGGTCCACCTCGGCGTAGCTCAGCTCCCGGTCGCCGTCCAGCAGCGCGACCGCGTCCGGGGTGCGGGCCGCCTGCCGTTCGAACAGCTCGGGCAGGGTCCGCTCGGGCACCGGCCGGAAGGTGCCCCGGCCCTGGTCCAGCAGTGCCGTCAGTTCGGCGTCGGAGGCCAGCGGCAGGGCGCCCAGCGGGCGGTCCGGGTCGGCGGCGACGGCGTGCAGCAGGGTGCCTAGCTGGCGGGCCATCCGCTCGGCCGTCGCCGGGTCGAACAGGTCGGTGTTGTAGGTGAGCAGGCCGTGCAGTTCCCCGGAGCCGGTCTCGGCGAACTCCAGGGTGAGGTCGAACGCGGCCTGGTCAGAGTCGGGTTCGACGTCGGTGACGTCCAGTCCCGGCAGGTCGAGGCCGGCGGCGGGGGTGTTCTGGAGGACGACCATGACCTGGAACAGCGGGCTGCGGCTGGTGTCCCGGACCGGCTGCACCTCGTCGACGACCCGCTCGAAGGGCACGTCCTGGTGGGCGAAGGCGTCCAGGACGGTCCCCCGTACGGCGGTGAGGAACCTGGAGAAGGGCGCCCCCGCTTCGGCCCGTGAGCGCAGCACCAGGGTGTTCACGAAGAACCCGACCAGGGCCTGCGTCTCGGGCCGGTCGCGGCCGGAGGTGACGGTGCCGACGGCGATGTCCTCGGCGCCGGAGAGCCGGGCCAGGTAGGCCTGGGCGGCGGCGACGAGCGTGGTGAACAGGGTGGTCCCGTGATCGCGGGCGAGCCGGGTCAGGCCGTGGACGGTCGGGGCGGGCACCACGAGCCGGGCGGTGGCGCCGGCGCTGGTGCGCACCGGCGGCCGGGGCCGGTCGGTGGGCAGCTCCAGCGGGGTGGTGCCGGCCAGGTGCTCCTTCCAGTAGGCGAGGTGCTCGTCCGCGCCGGCATCCCCGGTGGTGCGCTGCCAGTGCGCGTAGTCGGCGTACTGCACCGGCAGTGGCGGCAACGGCGGCTGCGGGGCGCCGAGTTCGGCCCGGTAGAAGTGGGCGAGGTCGCCGAGCAGGACGGAGGTGGACCAGCCGTCGGTGACGATGTGGTGCAGGGCGAGGGTGAGCACGTGGTCGTCGTCGGCGAACCGGACCAGGGCGGTGCGCAGCAGCGGGCCTTCGCGCAGGTCGAACGGGCGGGCGCGGTCGGCGGCGAGCAGGCGGCGCAGCTCAAGTTCCCGCGCGTGTGCGGCGAGTCCGGTCAGGTCGTGTACCGGCAGCGGGACCTCCCGCGGCGGGTGGACGCGCTGGATGCCGTGTCCGTCGACGCTGTCGAAGGTGGTGCGCAGCGACTCGTGCCGGGCCGTCACGGCGGCGAGGGCCGCGCGGAGCGCGCCGGTGTCCAGGGTGCCGCGCAGCCGCAGGGCGAGCGCGGTGACGTACTCGGCGCCGCCGGGCTCGAACTCGTGCAGGAACCACAGGCGTTGCTGGGCGTGGGACATCGGTGCGACGGCGTCCCTGGTCACGGGGACGAGGGCCGGGCGGCCGGAGCCCTGCCGTTCGCCGAGCAGCCGGGCGAGGGCGGCCGGGGTGGGGTGGGTGAACACCGCGCGGGGGGTGACCTCGGTGTCGAAGACCTCGGCGAGGCGGGAGGCGAGGCGGATGCTGAGGATCGAGTCGCCGCCCAGCTGGAAGAAGTCGTCCTCCACGCCGGGGGGTTCGCTGCCCAGCACCTCGCCGAAGACGGCCGCCGTGCGGCGTTCGGCCTCGGTGCGGGGTGCCACCCGCGCGCCGTCCGGCCGGGCCTCGGGCGCGGGCAGGGCGGCCCGGTCGACCTTGCCGTTGCGGCTCAGCGGGAGGGCGGCGAGCGGCACGAAGGCGGCGGGGACGAGGTAGTCGGGCAGGGTGCGGGCGGCGAAGGCCCGCAGCGCCTCCGGGTCGTGTGCGGCCGGTCCGACGACGTAGGCCACGAGCCGCTTGGCGCCCGGCCGGTCCTCGCGGGCCACCACGGTGACGTCGGTGACGTCCGGGTGGGCGGCGAGCGCGGCCTCGGCCTCGCCGGGTTCCACCCGGAAGCCCCGGATCTTGACCTGGTCGTCGGCGCGGCCGAGGAATTCGACGGTGCCGTCCGGGCGCCTGCGGGCCAGGTCGCCGGTGCGGTACATCCGTTCGCCCGGCGCGCCGGACGGGTCGGCGAGGAAGCGGGCCGCGGTGTCGCCGGGGCGGCCCAGGTAGCCGCGGGCGACGCCTTCCCCGGCCAGGTACAGCTCGCCCGCGCAGCCCGGCGGTACGGGCCGCAGCCGGGCGTCGAGTATGTGGACGCGCAGGTCGTCCAGGGGACGGCCGATGGGCACGGTGTCGGGTACCGCATCCGGGTCGGTGAGCGCGAAGGACGTCGCGAACGTCGTCGTCTCGGTGGGGCCGTAGCCGTCGACCACGGTCAGGCCGGGGCAGGCGGCGAGGACCCGGCGCACGGCGGTGGCGGGCACCACGTCACCACCGGTCCACACCTGCCGCAGGCCGCGGAAGCAGTCGGGGGCGTCCTGGGCGAGCAGCCGGAACAGTCCGGCGGTCAGCCACAGCGCGCTCAGCCCGCCGTCGCCCGCGAGCCGGCGCAGCAGGGTGGCGTCCACGCCCTGGGCCGGGGCGACGACCACCCGGCCGCCGTTGAGGAGCGGCGCCCACACCTCGAAGGTGGCGGCGTCGAAGGCGACCGGCGAGTGCAGCAGCACCCGCTCGCACACGCCGTCGGCGAACCGGCTGTCGGTGGCCAGCGCGGCCACGTCCCGGTGCCGCACCGCCACCGCCTTGGGCCGGCCGGTGGACCCGGAGGTGAACATCACGTAGGCCAGCCGGTCGGGGTCGGCGGCCGGGAGCGGGTGCGTGGCGGGGCCGGTGCGGGTGGGGTCGATGCGGTCGGGGGCGGCGGGCGGGGCCGGGTCGGCAGGGGCGGTGTGATCGAGGGCGGCGCGCGGCGCCGGGTCGGTGGGGTCGGGGTGAGCGGGGTCGGCCGGCGGGACCGCATCGCCGACACCGGTGCGGGCGGGCTCAGCCGGCAGGGCCGCATCGCCGACGCCGGTATGGGCGGGGTCAGCCGGCAGGGCCAGGTCGGAGGGGCCAGTGGCACCGAGGCCAGCGGGCGAGGCCGCATCGGCGAGGCCGGTCTGGGCGGGGTCGGCGGCCGGGGCCGGATCGGCGGGACCGGTCTGATCGGGGTCGGCGGGCGGAGCCGCATCGGCGGAGCCGGTCTGGGCGGGGTCAGCGGCCGGGAGCGGAGCGGCGGAGCCAGTGGAACCGAAGTCAGCGGCCGGGGCCGGATCGGCGGGACCGGTCTGATCGGGGTCGGCGGGCGGAGCCGCATCGGCGGAGCCGGTGTACGCGGCGGTCACGTCGGTGGTGGTGAGGCGGATCGTCGCGCCGGCCTGGGTGAGCAGGGCCCGGCGGCGGTCTTCGGGGGCGCGGCCGTCGAGGGGCAGGTAGGCGCCGCCGGCCATGAGCACGGCGAGCTGGGCGACGACGAGTTCGGCGGAGCGGTCCAGGAGCAGTGCCACCCGGTCCTCGGCCGCCAGTCCGTCGGCACGCAGCCGGCCGGCCAGCGCTGCGGCCCAGTCGTGCAGTTGCCGGTAGGTCAGTTCCCGGTCGCCGTCCTGCACCGCGATCGCGTCGGGGCTGCGGCGGGCCTGCTCGGTGAACAGGTCGACCGGGCTGCGCGGGGCGGCCGGGCGGGCGGTGGTGTTCCAGGCGGCGAGCAGTTCGCGGTCGGCCGGGGTGAGCAGGTCGAGGCCGGCCAGGTCGGTGTCGAACCCGTCGGCGAGTTCCGTCAGCAGCGTGGCCAGGCGGTCCGCGGCGCGCTCGGCGGTGCCGGGGTCGAACAGGGCGGGGTCGTAGGCGAGATCGAAGGCTAGCCGTTCGCCGAGGTGGGCGCGCAGGCACCAGGGGAAGGTGGTGGCGTCGTCGGCGCGCACCTCCTCGACCCGGACGCCGGTACGGGCCGTCGCCGACTCGTCCACCGGGTAGTTCTCGAAGACCACCATGCTGTCGAACAGCGGCTCGCCGGGCGGCACTTCACTCACGGCCTGGATGCGCGGCAGCGCGAGGAAGTCGAAGCGGCGGGCGTCGCTCCCCCGCTCCTGGATGCCGCGCAGCCACGGCAGGACCGGCCCGGCGGGCACGCGGACGCGGGTCGGCACGGTGTTGATGAACATGCCGATCATGCCTTCGACGCCGGGCAGTTCGGCCGGGCGGCCGGAGACGGTCGTGCCGAACACCACGTCGTCCCGGCCGCTGGAGCGGGCCAGCAGCAGCGCCCAGGCGCCCTCCAGGACGGTGTTGACGGTGAGTCCGGCACGCGCGGCGCTCTCCCGCAGCCGGCGCGAGACGTCCGCGTCCAGCTCGTGGTGGACGGCGGCGGCCGACCGGGCGCGGTGGGCCTCGGCGGGCGTGCGGTCGTACGGCAGCGGGGTGCGGGCGGTGAACCCGGCCAGCGCCTCGGCCCAGTGCCGTTCGGCCGCCGGCTCGTCCTGGGCGGCGAGCCAGTGCAGGAAGTCCGCGAACGGCCGCCTGACCGGGGGCGCCGGGTCCGGGCCGCCGGTGAGGGCGGCGTAGCGTTCGCACACCTCGGTGAGGAGCTGCCCGGTGCTCCAGCCGTCGAGGACGATGTGGTGGGTGGACCACACCAGCAGCACCTCGTCGCCGGGCAGGGCCGCGAGGGTGAGCCGGGTGAGCGGGGCGGTGGTGAGGTCCATGCCGGCCGCGCGGTCCTCGGCGAGCAGCCGCTCGGTGGCCTCGGCGCACTGGGCGGGTGTCAGGGCGCGCCAGTCGAGCCGGGTGACGGGCAGTTCGGCGTGCCGGTGGACCACCTGCACCGGGTGGGGCAGGCCGTGCCAGTGCACGGAGGTGCGCAGGGCCGGGGTACGGTCCGCGACCTGCTGCCAGGCGGCGGCGAAGGCCCGCGGGTCGGCCACGCCGGCCAGGCGTACGGCCGTGCGGTCCGCGTAGGCGTGCTCGGTGTCCACGAGGCCGTGGAACAGCATGCCGGACTGGAGCGGGGTGAGCGGCAGGACGTCCTCGATGTCGCGTCCGGTGCCGACGAGCCGGTCCAGCCGGTCCTGGTCGAGGCCGGCGAGCGGGAAGTCGGAGGGGGTGCGGCCGCCCGCGGTGGGCAGGGCGCAGTGGGCCACGATGTCCCGCAGGGCGGCGAGCATCGCCTCGGCGAGCCCGCGGACGGTGTCCTCGTCGTAGACGGCCGCCGGGTAGGTCCAGCCGAGTTCCAGGCGGCCGTCCTGGACGACTCCGGTGATGTCCAGCAGGTAGGGGCGCGCTTCGTCCGGGTCGGTGTCCCGGCCGGCCGGGGGCAGGGCGCCGCGGACCAGGCCGCCGGAGCCGGTGCCGGTGTCCCATTGGCCGTGGTAGTTGAAGCCGACCTGCGGGGCCGGGGCGGCGGTCAGCGGGCTGCCGGGGACGAGGTGGCGCAGGGCGCCGTGGCTCAGTCCGTGCAGCGGGACCGCGCGCAGCTGCTCCTTGACCGCGCGGAGGGTGTCGTGCCATCCGGCGTCCGGGTCGGCGGTGAGGGCGAGCGGGTACTCGGCGGTGAACCAGCCGACGGTCCGCGACAGGTCGACGTCCTCGAACAGGTCCTCCCGGCCGTGTCCCTCCACGCCGAGCAGCACGGTGTCGCGCCCGCACCAGCGGGCCAGGGTACGGCCGAGGGCGCTCAGCAGGACGTCGTTGACCTGGGTGCGGTAGCACTCGGGGACCTTGCGCAGCAGGGCGTCGGTGGTCGCGGCGTCCAGGGTGACCGTGAGGGTGGCGGCGGTGCCGTGGGTGTTGGCGCCGGGCCGGCCCGCGGGCAGGGCGGCGGGAGCGGCGGCGGTACGGGTCCAGTAGTCCAGGTCGCCGTCCAGCGCGCCGGAGCGGGTGTGGTCCGCGAGCCGGCCGGCCCAGTGCCCGAAGGAGGTGCCGGTGGCGGGGAGTTCGGCGGACCGGCCGGCCGCCGTCGCACGGTGGGCGGTCTCCAGGTCGGCCAGCAGGATGCGCCAGGAGACGCCGTCGATCACCAAGTGGTGGGCGGTGATGACGAGTTGCGGTGGCCGGGCCGGGCCCCGGTCGAAGAACAGGGCGCGTACGACACGGCCTTCGCGGGGGTCGAGTGCGGTCTGTGCCTCGTCGGTGAGCCGCTGGACCTCGGCCTCCAGCGCGGCGCCGGTGAGCCGGGCCGCGTCGTGGCGGCTGAAGACGCCGTCGGGCGCCTGCGGCAGGGCTTCCTGGCGCCAGCCTTCGGCGGTGTGGCGGAACCGGGTGCGCAGCGCCGCGTGGTGGCGTACGAGGGCGTCGACGGCCGCGCGGACGGTCTCTTCGGCGGTGTCCGGGGCGAGTTCGAGGCGCTGGGTCATGGTGAAGCGGAGGGACCCGCCGGGCTCGCGGCCGTCCAGGTACCAGTGCTGGATCGGGGTGAGGGGTGCCTCCCCGGTCTGCTCGGCGGCGGCCGGGCGGGGCGCCGACTCCTCGGTGCGCAGGGCCAGTTCGGCGACGGTCTGGTGGCGGAAGACGTCCTTGGTGGTGAGGGCGAGTCCGGCCTGCCGGGCGCGGGCGACGATCTGGATGCTCAGGATGGAGTCGCCGCCGAGCGCGAAGAAGTTGTCGCGGGCGCCGACCCGTTCGACCCCGAGCACCTGCGCCCAGATCGCGGCCAGGCGCTCCTCGGTGCCGGGCCGGGGGGCGACGTAGGGGGTGGCGCTGTCGGGCTGCGCGGGCGGGGCCGGCAGGGCGCGCCGGTCGGTCTTGCCGCTGGTGGTGCGCGGGATGCGGGCCAGCGGGACGAACGCGGTGGGCACCATGTGGTCGGGCAGGGTGCGGCGCAGCGCGAGGCGCAGGTCGTCGGCGGACGGGACGCGGTCGCCGGCCGGCACCACGTAGCCGACGAGCACGGTGCGTCCGGCGTGTTCGCGGGCGGCGACCGCGGCGTCGGCGATGTCCGGGTGGCCGAGGAGGGCGGCCTCCACCTCGCCGGGCTCGATGCGGAACCCGCGGATCTTCACCTGCTCGTCCACCCGGCCGAAGAACTCCAGCAGCCCGTCCCGGTCCCAGCGGGCCCGGTCCCCGGTGCGGTACATCCGCTCGCCCGGCGCCCCGAACGGGTCGGCGAGGAAGCGGGCGGCGGTGAGTCCGGGCCGGCCGAGGTAGCCGCGGGCCACCTGGGCGCCGGCCAGGTACAGCTCGCCGGGCACGCCGGGCGGCACCGGTCGCAGGGCGCCGTCGAGCACGTAGGCGCGCAGGTTGCCGCCGGGGCGGCCGATGACGGGCCGGTCGGGGCGGTCGGCGCAGCGGCCGTAGACGGCGTCGACGGTGCACTCGGTGGGCCCGTACATGTTGTACACCGCGATGCCCAACTCGCCGCCCACGCGCACGAGTTCGCGCCAGTCGGCCGGGGTGACGGCCTCGCCGCCGACGAGCAGCAGCTCCGGGTGGTGGCGGCCGGGGGCCAGCAGGCCGGCGGAGGTCAGCTCGCGCAGGAAGGACGGGGTGACGTTGACCAGGTCGAGGCGGCGCTCGGCGACATGGGCGCAGAACGCGTCGGGGTCCAGGCGTACGTCCTCGTCGATGAGGTGCACCTCGTGACCGAGGGCGAGCAGCAGCGGGCCTTCCCAGGAGGTGTCGAAGGAGAAGGAGGCGCTGAGTGCGGCCCGCAGCCGGCGGCCGTCCGCGGTGTGCGGGGCGAGCAGGCCGGCCTCGTGGTCGTGGCACAGGTTGACCAGCTGCCGGTGTTCGACGGCGACGCCCTTGGGGCGGCCGGTGGAGCCGGAGGTGTAGATGACGTAGGCGGTGTGGCGGGGCAGCAGGGGCCGGACGCGGTCGGCGTCGGTCGGGTCGTGGGCGGGCAGCCGGTCCCAGGGCACCTCGCCGAGGTCGGTGAGCAGGGTGTGCGGGCGGGCGTCGGACAGCAGGAACTCGGTCCGCTCCGGCGGGAGTTCGGGGTCGAGGCTGAGCAGGGCGGCGCCGGCCTTGGCGACCGCGAGCAGTGCCACCACCTGTTCGGAGGTCCGTGGCAGCCGGGCGGCGACGATGTCCTCGGGGCCGGCGCCCCGCTCGATGAGGTGGTGGGCGAGCCGGTTGGCGCGCTCGTTCAGCGTGGCGAAGTCCAGGGTGGTGTCGCGGGCGACCAGGGCGGTGTGGTGCGGGGTGCGGGCGGCCCGCGCCTCGAACAGGGCGGGGAAGGTGGTGTCGGGGTCGGGCAGCCGGGCGCCCCCGCCCTGCCGGAGCACCTGCTCGCGTTCGGCGGCGGTCATCAAGGGCAGCGCCCCGGCGGGCTGTTCCGGGGATGCGGCGGCGGCCTCCAGCAGGACGCGCAGCCGGCCGGCGAGGCGCTCGGCGGTGTCGCGGTCGAAGAGTTGGGTGTTGTACTCCAGGTAGCCGGTCAGTCCGCCGTCGCTCTCCACGAAGTCGAAGGCCAGGTCGAAGGTGGCGGTGCGGACCGGTGGGGTGACGGGCTCGGCGGTCAGGCCGGGCAGCCGGGGCGGCTCGGCGTCCAGGTTGTGCAGGGCGACCATGACCTGGAACAGCGGGGTGCGGCTGGTGTCCCGCTCGGGCTGTACGGCGTCCACCACCCGCTCGAAGGGCACCTCCTGGTGGGCGAAGGCGTCCAGGACGGTCGCGCGGACCTCGGACAGCAGCTCGCGGAAGGGCAGTTCGGGCCGGATCCGGGAGCGCAGCACCAGGGTGTTGACGAACATGCCGACCACGTCGTGCAGTTCGGGCCGGTCGCGCCCCGCGGTCACGGTGCCGACGGTGACGTCCTCCTGCCCGGCCCAGCGCGCGAGCAGCACCTGACAGGCCGTCACCAGGGTCATGTACAGGGTGGCGTCGGCCTCCCGGCCGCGTTCGCGCAGCCGCCCGGTGAGCGCGGCCGGCAGGGTGAAGGTCACCAGGTCGCCGTCGCGGGTGCGGACGGCCGGGCGCGGCCGGTCGGTGGGCAGCTCCAGCGGGGTGACGCCCTCCAGGACCGCCCGCCAGTGGGCGAGTTCGGCCTCGGCCCGGTCGGCGCGGGCCCGCTGCCAGGCGGCGTGCTCGGCGTAGCGGACGGGCAGCGCGGGCAGGTGGGGTTCGCGGTCCTCCAGGGCCGCCGCGTACAGCTCGCCCAGGTCCCGGCCGAGCACGCCGACGGACCAGCCGTCGGTGACGATGTGGTGCACGGCCAGGACGAGCACGTGGTCGTCGGCGGCCAGCCGGGCCAGGCGGGCGCGCAGCAGCGGCCCGGTGGTCAGGTCGAAGGGGGTGGCGGCCACGCGCTCCAGGAAGCCGTCCAGGGCCGTGTGGTCCGGGAGTTCGGTCACCGGCAGGTCGACGGGCCCGGCCGGGTGGACGATCTGCCGTGCCTGGCCGTCGACTTCGGCGAACGTGGTGCGCAGGGCCTCGTGCCGGGCGACGAGACCGTCCAGGGCGGCGCCGAGGGCGGCGGTGTCGAGCGGGCCGCGCAGCCGCAGCGCGGACAGGGTGGTGTATTCGGTGCTGCCGGGTTCGAACCGGTCGAGGAACCACAGGCGTTGCTGCGCGTACGACAGGGGCGCGGGGGCGTCCGGGGCGAGGGCCGGGATGGCGTCCGCGGGGTGCGCGCCGTCCGGTTCGCCGAGCGCGGCGGCGAGGCGGGACAGTGTGGGGTGGGTGAACAGCAGCCGGGGTGAGACATCCGTGCCGAAGGCGGAGCGCAGCCGGGAGGTGACCCGTACGGCGAGGATGGAGTCGCCGCCGAGGGCGAAGAAGTCGTCGTCGGCGCCGACCTCGTCGGTGTCCAGGACGTCCGTCCAGGCGGCGGCGACCAGTTGTTCGGCGCGGGTGCGCAGGGGGGTGCGCGCGCGGTCCGCGGCGAAGCCGTCGGGGCCGGGCGCGGGCAGGGCGCGCCGGTCGAGCTTGCCGTTCACGGTGAGCGGCAGCGCGGCCATCGGCACGTAGGCCGCCGGCACCATGTGCGCGGGCAGCAACTCCTCCAGGTGGGCGCGGAGTTCGGCGGCGGGCGGGGGCGGGGCGGTGCGTTCGCCGGTACCGGTGCCGACGACGTGGGCGACCAGGCGGCGGGTCCCGGCAGTGTCCTCGTACACGCCGACGGCGGCGGCGCCCACCCGCGGGTGGCGGTGCAGGGCGGCCTCGATCTCGCCGGGCTCGATGCGGTAGCCGCGGATCTTCACCTGCTGGTCGGCGCGGCCGAGGTATTCGAGCGAGCCGTCGGCGCGCCGCCGGGCCCGGTCCCCGGTGCGGTACATGCGGGTGCCGGGCCGTCCGAACGGGTCGGCGAGGAACCGGGTGGCGGTGAGGCCGGGCCGGTTCAGGTAGCCGCGCGCCAGGCCCTCGCCGGCGACGAACAGCTCCCCGACGGCGCCGGGCGGCACCGGCCGCAGCAGCTCGTCCAGTACGTGGACCCGCAGGTCCGGGATGCCGGTGCCGATGGGGCTGGCGGCACCGGTGCGGGCGGTCGAGCGGTCCAGCGGGGCGTAGGTGACGTGCACGGTGGTCTCGGTGATGCCGTACATGTTCACCAGGCGCGGCGCGGTGTCCGGGTGGCGGGTGTACCAGTCGGCGAGCCGGTCCACGTCCAGCGCCTCACCGCCGAAGATCACCGTGCGCAGGGCCAACCGGGCGCTGACGTCGGGGAGTTCGGCGTCGGCCCGCGCCAGCGGGTAGAACGCGGAGGGGGTCTGGTTGAGGACGGTGACGCGTTCGTCGGCGAGCAGCCGCAGGAAGTCCTCCGGGGAGCGGGCGGTGTCCTCGGGGACGATCACCAGCCGGCCGCCGTGCAGCAGCGGGCCCCACAGCTCCCACACGGAGAAGTCGAAGGCGTAGGAGTGGAACAGCGTCCACACGTCGTCGGGGCCGAAGCCGAACCAGTGCCGGGTGCGGGTGAACAGCCGGACCACGTTGGCGTGCGGGACGACGACACCCTTGGGGCGGCCGGTGGAGCCGGAGGTGTAGATGGCGTAGGCGGGGCTCTCGGGCAGCGCGCGGCGGGCGGGGCCCGCGGCGGGGCGGCGGGCGAGGTCGGCGCGGACGCCGGGGTCGTCCAGCGGCAGGAGGGGTACGGCCGGGTCGTCCCCGTACCCGGTGGTGGTCACCAGCGCCACCGGGGCGGCGTCGGCGAGGAGTTGGCGGGTCCGCTCGGCGGGCTGCCGGGGGTCGATGGGCAGGTAGGCGGCGCCGGTCTTGAGCACGGCGAGGACGGCCACGACCAGGTCGGTGGAGCGGGGCAGTGCCAGGGCGACGAACGTCTCGGGTCCGGCGCCGAGTTCGGCGAGCCGGTGGGCGAGCTGTCCGGAGCGTGCGTCGAGGGTGGCGTAGTCGAGCCGGTCGGCGCCGCAGCAGACGGCCCCCGCGCCGGGGGTGCGGGCGGCCTGGGCGGAGAAGAGGGCGTCCAGGGTGTCGGCGGGCCGGCCCTCTTCGGTGCCGTTCCACTCGACGGGTATCCGCCGTCGTTCGGCGGCGGTGGTCCAGGCGAGGTCGCGCACCGGCCGCTCGGGGTCGTCGGCCAGTTCGGTGAGCAGCAGGCACAGCCGGTCGGCGAGGTCCCGTGCGGTCGCGGGTTCGAACAGCCGCGGGTCGTAGGCGAGGTCGAAGCCGAACCGGTCGCCCTGGTAGGCGCGGAGCACGAGGGCGTAGTTGGTGGCGTCGCGGGCGGACACGTCCGCCAGGCGTATCCGGGTGTCTGCCGAACGGGCCTCGTCGAAGGGGTAGTTCTCGAAGGCCACCATGCTGTCGAACAGCGGGCTGCCGGACGGCACGTCGCTCAGCGCGGTCAGTTCGGCCAGCGACACCGCGGCGAACCGGCGTGCCTCGGCCTGTGCTTCCTGGAGTTCCCGGAGCCAGGCGGTGGCGGTGCGGCGGCCGTCCACGCGGACGCGGGTGGGCAGGGTGTTGATGAACATGCCGACCATCGACTCGACGCCGGGCAGGTCGTCGGGGCGCCCGGAGACGGTGGTGCCGAACAGCACGTCCGGTTCGGCGCTGTAGCGGGACAGCAGCAGCGCCCAGGCGCCCTGCACCACGGTGGAGAGGGTGAGTCCGGCGGCGCGGGCGGTGCGGGCGAGGCGCGCGGAGACCTCGGCGGAGAGTCCGGCGGTGTGCAGGCCCGCGGAGCGGGTCTCGTGGCCGGGGCGCCGGGGGCGGTCGGCGGGCAGCGGGGTGGGCGTGGCGAACCCGGCGAGGACGTCCTGCCAGTGCGCGCGGGCCGCCGCGCCGTCCTGTCCGGCGAGCCAGCGCACGTAGTCGCCGAACGGGCGGCGGGCCGGGGGCCGGTGCGGGGTGCCGGTGGTCAGCGCCGTGTACTCGGCGAACACGTCGGTGAGGACCTGGGCGAGGCTCCAGCCGTCCAGGATGAGGTGGTGGGAGGTCCACAGCAGGTGCAGCCGGTCGCCGGGCAGCCGGACGAGGGTGAGCCGCATCAGCGGGGCGGCCGTGAGGTCGAGTCCGCGCGCGAGGTCGTCGGCGCGCAGCCGCTCCCACCGTGCGTCCCGCTCCGCCGCGGCCGGCTCCCGCCAGTCCACCTGCTCGACGGGCACGGTGACCCGGCGGTGCACGACCTGGAGCGGGACGGGTACGTCCTCCCACACCACGCTGGTGCGCAGGGCGGGGGTGCGGTCGGTGACCCGCTGCCAGGCCAGGGCGAGCGCGCCGGGGTCGGTGACGCCCTCCAGGAGCAGCGCGGCCTGGTCGAGGTACACGTCGTCCGGTCCGCCGACCAGCCGGTGGAAGAGCATGCCCTCCTGGAGCGGGGTGAGCGGCAGCAGGTCCTCGATGTCCCGGCCGTCGCCGGCCAGGCGGTCCACACCGGCCTGGTCGAGGCGGGCCAGCGGGAAGTCGGAGGGGGTTCGGCCGCCCGCGCCGGGCCGCGCGCAGTGGTCGGCGATGGCGCCGAGGGCCCGGACCATGCCGTCGGCCAGCCGCTCGACGGTGGCGGCCCGGTGCACCTGGTCGCTGTAGTGCCAGGTGATCTCCAGCTCGCCGTCGGCGACCAGCGCGGACACGTCCAGCAGGTGGTCGAGCGGCTCACCGGGGTCGGTGTCCGGGCCGGGTACGTCGGCGGTGGGCGCGAAGTCGCCGCCGCCGGGCGCCTCCCACTGGCCGTGGTAGGTGAAGCACACCTGGGGCAGCGGGAGTTCGCCCAGGGCGCGGGCCTGCGGCCGGGGCGAGCCGAGGTGGGCGAGGGCCTGGTAGCCGAGGCCGCGGCGGGGCACGGACCGCAGCCGCTCCTTGACGGCCTTGAGGGTGCTCCCCCAGTCGTCCGGTCCGGCCGGGGTGAGGGTGACCGGGTACTGGGTGGTGAACCAGCCCACCGTGCGGGACAGGTCGGCGCCCTCGGCCAGGTCCTCCTCGCGGCCGTGGCCCTCCAGCGCGACGGTCACCCGGTCCGTGCCCGTCCAGTCGGCCAGCACCCGGCCCAGTGCGCTCAGCAGCACGTCGTTGACCTGGGTGCGGTAGGCCGCCGGCACCCGTCGCAGCAGCGCCTCGGTGGTGGCGCGGTCCAGCCGGGTGCGGACGGTGCGCACGGACCCGGCGAGCGGGGTGCCGGGCAGGTCGACGGGGAGCGGGGTGCGGGGCTGAGCCACCTCCCGCGTCCAGTAGGGCAGGTCGTCGTCCAGGTCGCCGGCCCGTACCCGGTCGGCCAGTTCGCGGGCCCAGTCGGCGAACGCGGTGTGTTCGGGCTCCGGCCGGGGCTCCTCCCCCGCCGCCGCCTGCCGGTAGGCGTCCGCCAGGCCGGAGAGCAGGATGCGCCAGGAGACGCTGTCGACGGCCAGATGGTGCGCGGTGAGGAAGAGGCGGGGGCGTTCCGTGCCGGTGAGCAGGGCGGCGCGCAGCAGGGTGCCGGTGGCCGGGTCGAGGGCCGCGCGGGCCGCCGCCGCGGCCTCGGCGGGCGGGGTGCCGGGGGCGTGCCGGGTCAGCAGCGGGCCGTCCGGGGCGGGGCCGGGGTGCTGGAGCCAGGTGTCGCCGGAGCGGGTGAAGCGGGTACGCAGGGCGGGGTGTCGGGCCACCAGGGCGGCCAGTGCCTCCTCCAGGGCCCGCTCGTCGAGGTCGTGCGGCAGGTCGAGCAGCATCGACATGCTGAAGTGCCGCAGCGCGCCGTGCGTGGCGAAGAACCACTCCTGGACGGGGGTGAGCGGCGCGGGCCCGTCCCGGTGCGGGCGCCGGGGCGCCGGGGCGGCGTCGCTGCGGAGGGTCGCGGCGGCGGCCAGGTCGGCGACCGTCTGGTGCCGGAAGACGTCCTGGGAGCCGATCCGCAGCCCGGCGGCGCGGGCGCGGGAGACGGCCTGGATGCTCAGGATGGAGTCGCCGCCCAGCTCGAAGAAGTTGTCGGTGACGCCCACCCGGTCGACGCCGAGCACTTCGGCCCAGACGGCCGCCAGGGTCTCCTCCTCGGGGGTGCGCGGGGCGACGAACTCCCGCTCCGTCTCCGGGGTTTCGGGGGCGGGCAGGGCGCGGCGGTCCAGCTTGCCGCTGGTGGTCAGCGGCAGCGCGGCCAGGGCGGTGAAGGAGGACGGCACCCAGGCGTCCGGCAGCACGCGGCGCAGGGCGGCCCGCAGGTCGGCGGGGGCGGGCCGGGGGGCGCCGGGCGCGGGGACGACGTAGGCGGCGAGGCGGGTGTGGCCGTGCGCGTCGGGTACGGCCACCACCGCGGCGGCGGCGATGCCGTCCAGCGCGAGCAGGGCGGCCTCGATCTCGCCGGGCTCGATGCGGTGGCCGCGCACCTTGACCTGGTCGTCGGCGCGCCCCAGGTAGTCGACGCGGCCGTCGGCGGTCCAGCGGGCGAGGTCTCCGGTGCGGTACATGCGGGTGCCCGCCGGGCCGTACGGGTCGGGCAGGAACCGGGCGGCGGTCAGGCCCGGCCGGCCGGTGTAGCCGCGGGCGAGCTGGGGGCCCGCGAGGTACAGCTCGCCGCCGACGCCGGGCGGCACCGGCTGGAGCCGGTCGTCCAGCACGTAGGCCCGCACGCCGGGCAGCGGCCGGCCCACCAGCGGGCGGTCCCCGCCGTCGATGCGGCAGGACAGCGCGTCGACGGTGCACTCGGTGGGGCCGTAGAAGTTGTGGGCGGCCACGTCGGGGTGGGCGGCCAGCTCCCGCCACAGCGCGGGGCCGACCGCCTCGCCGCCGAGCATGAGGACGCGGGGGTGGTGCCGGGGGTCGGTGAGCAGCCCGGCGGGCAGCAGCTGCCGCAGATAGGAGGGGGTGACGTCGAGGAAGTCGACGCGGTGCTCGACGACGTACTCGACCAGGGCGGCCGGGTCCATCCGGGTCACCTCGTCGACCAGGTGCAGCGGGTGGCCGTCGGCCATCAGCAGCACGCCCTCCAGGGACGTGTCGAAGGAGAACGACGCGGTGAGCGCGACGCGCAGCGGGCCGCCGCCCGCCTCGGCGACGAAGCCCGCCCGGTGTCCGGCGAGCAGGTGCGCCGCCGCGCGGTGCGACACGGCGACGCCCTTGGGGCGGCCGGTGGAGCCGGAGGTGTGGATGACGTACGCGGTGTGCTCCCCGTCCAGCGGGGCGCGCCGGTCGGCGTCGGTCGGGTCGGTGTCCGGGGCGGTCGCGGGTACGGCGCGCAGGGCGTCCTCGTCCAGCAGCAGGGCGGGACGGGTGTCGTCCAGCAGGTAGCGGACGCGTTCCTCGGGCAGGGCGGGGTCGAGCGGGAGGTAGCCGGCGCCGGACTTCCACACGGCGAGAATCGCGGTGATCATGTCGGCGGTGCGCGGCAGCCGCAGCGCGACCAGCCGTTCGGGACCGGCGCCGCGGGCGATGAGGTGGTGGGCGAGCCGGTTGGCGCGGGCGTTGAGGGTGGCGTAGTCGAGCCGTTCGCCGCCCGCGACGAGGGCGAGGGCGTCCGGGGTGCGGGCGGCGCGGCGCTCGAACAGCCGAGGGTGCAGGGCGTCGGGCTCGGGGTGGTGCGCACCCGCGTTCCCGTGGGCGAGGACCTGGCGGGTCTCCGCCCCGGACAGCAGGGGCAGGGTGCCCAGCGGGCGCTCCGGGGCGGCGGTCGCGCCCTCCAGCAGGCGGAGCCACTGCCCGGCCAGCCGTTCGGCCGTGGCCGCGTCGAACAGGTCGGTGCGGTACTCCAGCAGCCCGGTCAGGCCCTCGCCGTCGGGGACGAACTCCATGCTCAGGTCGAAGGTGGCCGCCTGCCGGGGCACGCCGACCGGGGTGGTGGCGAGTCCGTGCGGGGCGGTCGCGGCGGGCGGGTCGGGGTGCAGCAGGACGAGGACGTCGAACAGCGGGTTGCGGCCCGCCTCGCGGGGTGCGCCGACCGCCTCCACGACCCGTTCGAACGGTGTGTCGCCGTGCGCGAAGGCGTCGTTGACCGTGTCGGCGGTCCGCGCCAGCAGCTCGCGGAACGAGCCGGAGCGGTCCACCGCGGTGCGCAGCGCGACGGTGTTCACGAAGAAGCCGACGGTGCGTTCCAGTTCGGTGCGGGAGCGGCCGGGGGTGAGGGAGCCGACGGTGATGTCGTCCTGACCCGACCAGCGGGCCAGCAGGGCCTGGGTGGCCGCGACCAGGGCGGTGTGCAGGGTGCTGTGCTGCTCGCGGGCGAGCTCGCGCAGCCGGGTGGCGAGCGCGGCGGGGACGGCGAAGGTGTGGACGGCGCCGGTGCCCGCCTCCTCGCCGCGCCGCGGCCGGTCCAGTGGCAGCTCCGGTGCCACGGCGCCGGTCAACCGCTCCTTCCAGTGCGCGAGTTGGCGCTCCAGGCGGGGGCCCGAGAGGTGTTCGCGCTGCCACACCGCGAAGTCCGGGTACTGCGTGGCCACCGGCGGCAGTTCGGGTGCGGCACCGCGGGCGAGGGCGTCGTAGGCGGTGCACAGCTCGTCCAGGACGACGCCCATGGACCAGCCGTCGGTGACGATGTGATGGGCCGTCAGCAGCAGGACGTGCGCGTCGGCGGACTCGCGCAGCAGCAGGGCGCGCAGCAGCGGCCCGTGCCGCAGGTCGAAGGGGCGGGCGTACTCCGTCCGCAGGTCCGCGTCCAGATCGGCGGTGTCCCGGACGGGCAGCGGCACCGGGGCCGCCGGGTGCACCCGCTGGGCCCGGCGGCCGTCGGTCTCCTCGAAGGTGGTGCGCAGGGCCTCGTGCCGGGCCACGACGGCGGCCAGGGCGGCACCCAGCGCCGCCTGGTCCAGCGGGCCGGTGAAGCGGACCGCGACCGCGCTGTTGTAGCGGGGGTCGCCGGGGCGCAGCCGGTCCAGGAACCACAGGCGCTGCTGGGCGAAGGACAGCGGCAGCGGGCGGTCCCGGTCGGCGCGCGGGATGCCCTGCCGGGCGGCCGGGGCGGCGCCGCCGGCCCGGCCGGCGAGCCGTCGCCGCAGCGCCTCGCGCATCTGCTCGGGCAGCGCCTCGGCGCGGTCCCGCCGGGAGGGCCGGGCGGGACGGGTGGGACGAGCGGCACCGGAGGGGTTCGCGGGATTCGAAGAGTTGGCGGAGTTCAAGGAGTTCAAGGAGTTCGAAGAGTTCGCGGAGTTCGAGGAGTCGGAAGGGTTCGAGGGGGTCGAAGGGGTCGAAGACGTCATGGTCGTCGGGTCCTCACCGTTCGTGGTCGTTGCCGCCGAGCGCGGCGTCTTCGTCGTCGGGGCCGGTGCCGTCGGGGCCGGTGCCGAGGTCGTCGGCGTCGCCGTACGCGGCGCTGTCGGTGTCGCCGTACGCGGCGTCCTCCAGTTCGCTCAGGATCTGGTCCTCCACCACTTCCGCGAGGGCGGCGACGGTGCGGGAGACCAGGACGTCGCGGGGGGTGAGCGCGGTGGCGAACGCGTCGTTGGCGCGGGAGGCGATGAGCAGGGCGCGCATGGAGTCACCGCCGAGCAGGAAATAGTCGTCCTCGGCGCCCACGGCCGTCTGAAGGGTCTCCTCCCAGATGGCCGCCAGCGCCTCCTCGGTGGGCGTGCGCGGTGCCACGTACTCGGGCCTGTCCCGCTCCTCGTCCGGCGCCGGTGCGGGCAGGGCCGCCCGGTCGGTCTTGCCGTTCTCGGTGAGTGGGAACCGGCCGAGCGCCACGAACGCCGACGGGACCATGTGGCCCGGCAGGAACCGGGCGGCCAGGGCCCGCAGTTCGGTCGCGGCGGGGGGTTCGGCGCCGGGGGCGGTGAGCAGGTGGGCGACCAGCCGCGGCAGGCCGGGTTCGTCCTCGCGTACGGTCACCACCGCGTCCAGCACGTCCGGGTGGCGCACCAGGGCCGCCTCCACCTCGCCCGCCTCGATGCGGTGGCCGCGCAGCGTGAGCTGGTGGTCGGTGCGCCCCAGGTAGCGCAGTTCGCCCCCGCTGTCGCGGCGCACCAGGTCGCCGGTGCGGTACATGCGGGTGCCGGGCGGCCCGAACGGGTCGGCGGTGAACCGGGCGGCGGTCAGTCCGGGGCGGCCGAGGTAGCCGCGGGCCAGCGCCGGCCCGGACAGCCAGAGCTCACCCGCGACCCCGTCGGGCACCGGCCGCAGCCGGGCGTCGAGGACGTAGGCGCCGGTGGCGGGCAGCGGGCGCCCGATGGGGGGTGCGCCGCCGTCCGCGGCCAGCGGCGCCGACCAGGTGGCGACGACGGTGGCCTCGGTGGGGCCGTAGGAGTTGACCATGCGGTGGTGCGGCGCCCAGCGGGCCACGAGGTCGGCCCCGCACGCCTCGGCGCCGACGATCAGGGTCTTCAGGTCCGGCAGGGTGCCCGGTGTGCCGGGCGGCAGGGTGGCGAGCGCGGCCGGCGGCAGCAGGGTGTGGGTGATGCGCTCGGCCCGCAGGACATCGGCCAGTTCGGCGCCGAGCAGCGGTCCGGGGCGGGGGACGACGAGCCGGGCGCCGTGCGGCAGGGACATGCACAGCTCCAGCACGGACGCGTCGAAGCTGGGGGTGGCGAAGGCCAGCACCCGGTCGCCCTCGGCCACCCGGTAGTGGGCGGCCTCGGCGGCGGAGAACGCGGCGAGCCCGCGATGGGTGACGACGACGCCCTTCGGGGTGCCGGTGGAGCCGGAGGTGTAGATGACGTAGGCCGTGTCGTCCAGGTCCAGCGGGCGCCTGCGGTCGGCGTCGCCGGGCCGGTGTCCGGGGACCTCGTCCGGGTCCGCGGCGAGCAGCGCGGCGATCTCCTTGGCGTCGAGGGTCAGGGCGGGGGCCGCGTCGCGCAGCATCAGCGCGATCCGCTCCTCGGGGTAGGCGGGGTCCACGGGCAGGAACGCGGCGCCCGCCTTGGCCACCGCGAGCTGGGCCAGCACCATGTCCACGGAGCGGGGCAGCAGCAGCGCGACGAGGTCGCCGGGGCCGGCGCCGCGGGCGATGAGCCGGTGCGCCAGCCGGTTGGCCCGCGCCTCCGCCTCGGCGAAGGTGAGCAGCAGGCCGGGCGCGGCGAGCGCGGGGGCGTCCGGGCGGCGGTCGGCGGCGGCCTCCACGAGGGCGGGCAGGGTGACGGCGGGCACCTCGCCCATCTCCGGGCGGCTGGGCCCGCGCAGCAGCCGCTCGCGCTGTGCGGGCGGCAGCACGTCGAGGTCGTCGAGGCGGGCGGTGCCGTCCGTGCCGGCCAGGGTGTGCAGGGTGTGCAGCAGCTGCGCGGCCAGCGCGTCCGCCGTGTGCGTGTCGAAGTACCGGGGGTCGTAGCCGAGTTCGACGGCCAGCCGGTCGCCGGGCGAGACCACCACGGTCAGCGGGTAGTTGGTGGCCTCGCGGGCGTCCAGGTCGCGCAGGGCAAGCCCGTGGGCGCCCGCGGTCGCGTCGCCGACGGGATAGTTCTCGAACACCACCAGGCTGTCGAACAGGCCGGTGCCGGGCGGTAGTTCGGTGAGGGTGTGCAGCGTGTTGAGCGGCAGGTGGTCGTGGCGCCGGTCCTCCGCTCGCGCCTGCTGCACCGCGCGCAGCCAGCCGGCCGCGGGCGCGCCGCCGTCGACGGTGATCCGGGCGGGCAGCGTGGTGATGAACAGGCCGGTGATGGTGTCGGCGCCGGGCAGGTCGGCCGGCCGCCCGGAGACGGTGGTGCCGAAGCACACCTCCGCCTCCCCGCTCCACCGGGCCAGCAGCAGCGCCCAGGCGCCCTGCACCAGGGTGTTCAGGGTGAGCCGGTGCCGGCGGGCGAACTCCTGGAGCCGGCGCGTCTCTTCGGCGCCGAGGCGCTGCGACAGCCAGTTGCCCGAGCGGGCCGTGGTGCCGGGGGCGGGCCTGCGGTCGTACGGCAGCGGGGTCGGGGTGCGCAGGCCGGCCAGGGCCCCGCGCCAGTGGTCCTCGGCGGGGCCGGTGGCGCGGGCGGCCAGCCAGGCGGCGTAGTCCGCGAACGGGCGGCGCTCGGGCAGCCGGGGCCGCTCGCCCCGGACCAGGGCCTGGTGGGCGGCCAGTACGTCGGACAGGACGTGGAAGACGCTCCAGCCGTCCAGCAGGACGTGGTGGAAGGTCCATACGACCCGTACCGCGTCCGGGCCGAGCCGCACCAGGGCGAGCCGCAGCAGCGGGGCGCGCTCCAGGGCGAGGCCGCGGGCCCGCTCGTCCGCGAGCAGCCGCTCCAGCTCCGCCTCCCGCCGCTCCTCGGGCAGGGCGCTCCAGTCGTGCTCGGTGACCGGCAGGGTCACGTCCCGGTGGACGACCTGGAGCGGAACGGGCACGCCGTGCAGGGCGACGGAGGTGCGCAGCACCGGGGTGCGGTCGACGACGTGCTGCCAGGCCGCGGCCAGCGTGCCCGGATCGCGGGCGCCGTCCGCCACGAAGGTGATCTGCTCGACGTACAGGCCGTGTTCGGCCTCGTCCAGGCCGTGCATCACCATGCCGGTCTGGGTGGGCGTGAGCGGGTACACGTCCGTGACGTCCGTCCCGTCGCCGGCGAGCCGGTCGACGGCGGCCTGGTCCAGGGGCGCGAGCGGGAAGTCGGAGGGGGTGCGGCCGCCGGCGCCGGGTTCGGCGCAGTGCCGGACGATCTCCCGCAGCTCGTCGGCGAGTTCGGCCGCGAGCCGGGCGACGGTCTCGCGCCGGTGCACCTCGCGGGAGTACGACCAGGTGAACTCCAGCCGGTCGCCGGTGACCCGGCCGAGGACGTCCAGCAGGTAGGGGCGGTCGGCGGCGCGGTCCATGCCGCCGCTGAGGCCGTCGCCGTGCGGGGCGCCCAGCAGGCCGCCGGGTGCGGGGGTCCGGTCCTGCCGGCCGAGGTAGTTGAAGCACACCGGCGGCAGCGCGGGCAGCGCGGCGCCGGCCGTGGGGTGCAGGTGGCGCAGCGCGCCGTAGCCGAGGCCGCCGTGCGGTACGGCCCGCAGGTTCTCCTTGACGGACTTCAGTACGGCGCCGGTGTCCGCGCCGCGGGGCACGTCCAGGGCGACCGGGTACACGGTGGTGAACCAGCCCACGGTGCGGGCGAGGTCGGTGCCGTCGAGGTATTCCTCGCGGCCGTGGCCCTCCAGGGTGAGGGCCACCCGGTCCCGGCCCGTCCAGCGGGCCAGGACCCGGCCCAGGGCGGCGAGCAGGACGTCGTTGACGCGGGTGCGGTACGCGTCCGGGACGTCCTGGAGCAGGCGGCGGGTCTCCTCGGCGTCGAGTCCGGCGGTCACGCTCTCCTCGGTGCCGGCGGTGTTCGCGCCGCCGGTGTGGTCGGCCGGCAGGGTGATGCCGGTCTCCGTGCCCTGCCAGTGGGCGAGTTCGGTGTCGAAGCCGCCCGCCTCGGTGTGCGCGGCGAGCCGCCGGGCCCACGCCTGGAAGGATGTGCTCTTGGCGCCGAGTCCGGGCCGTGCGCCGTCCCGCAGGGCGCGGTAGGCCATCTCCAGGTCCTCCAGGAGGATCCGCCAGGACACGGCGTCCACGACGAGGTGGTGGGCGGCGAGCAGCAGCACCGGCCGTGCGGTGCCGCCCGGCCGGCACAGGGCGGCGCGCAGCAGCGGCCCGCGGGCCAGGTCGAAGGCGGCGCCGAGGGCGGCGGCCACCTCGCGCGGCTCCGCGTCCCGGTGCACCTCCAGGTGCGCGGCGCTGTCGCCGGGCGCGGTGCCGTACTGCCGCCACCGGCCGTCCCCGCCCTGCTCGAAGCGGTGCCGCAGCGCGTCGTGGTGTTCCAGTACGGCGGTGAGGGCGGCCCGCAGCAGGGTCTCGTCGGGGTCGGCGGCCAGTTCGAAGGAGACCGTCTGGCTGAAGTGCGCGGGGTCTCCGGTGAGCGTGTCGAGCAGCCAGTGCTGTACGGGGGTGAGCGGGGCGTCGCCGGTCACCGGGCCCTGTTCGGCGGTGGCGGTGGCGCCGTCCGGCACCTGCTCGGCGGCGGCGGCGAGTTCGGCGAGGGTCTGGTGGGTGAACAGGTGCCGGGGGGTCAGCGCCAGACCGGCCCGGCGGGCGGCGGAGACGATCTGGATGCCGAGGATGGAGTCGCCGCCGAGCGTGAAGTAGTTGTCGTCGGCGCCTACTTCGGGCACGCCCAGCACCTCGGTCCAGATGGCCGCGAGGGTGTGCTCCGCCGGGGTGCGCGGCGGTCGGCCCGCTCGGCTGCCGGTGGCAGACGCGGCCCGCTCGGGGGCGGGCAGGGCCCGCCGGTCGAGCTTGCCGGTGGCGCCGAGCGGCAGCCGCTCCAGCGGTACGACGAGGGCGGGGACCAGATGGTCGGGGAGGCCGCGGGCGAGGAAGGCGCGCAGTTCGGCGGGGTCCGGCAGGCCGCCCGCGCGGGGCACCGCGTAGCCGACGAGCCGCCGGTGGCCGTCCTGCTCGACCACGCGGGCCGCTGCCGCCGCCACGTCCGGGTGGCGGGCCAGCGCGGCCTCCACCTCGCCGAGTTCGATGCGGAAGCCGCGCACCTTCACCTGGTCGTCGCCGCGGCCGAGGTAGCGCAGGTCGCCGCCGGCCGTCCAGCGGACCCGGTCGCCGGTGCGGTACATGCGGCTTCCCGCCGGGCCGAACGGGTCGGGCAGGAACCGGGAGGCGGTCAGGCCGGGGCGGCGCAGATAGCCGCGGGCCACACCGGTCCCGGCGAGGAACAGCTCACCGGGCGCGCCGACGGGTACCGGGCGCATCCGCTCGTCCAGCACGTAGGCGCGGGCGCCGCCGAGCGGCCGTCCGATCGGCGGGTCGCGGTCGGGGTCGGCGGGGTCGCAGGTGAAGGCGGTGGCGTAGACGGTGGCCTCGGTGGGCCCGTAGATGTTGCGTATCTCGCTGCCGGGGACGGCTTCCCGGACCCGGCGCACGGTCCGGGCGGGCAGCCCCTCCCCCGCGAGGACGACGGTGTCGGCGGTGATCCGTACGGCGTCCTCGGCGAGCAGCCGGTCCAGTGCCGAGGGCACCGCGCTGAGCAGTCCGGCACGCCAGGGTCCGGGGCGCTCGGCGAGGGCCAGCAGGTCGCGGACGACCTCCACGCAGCCGCCGGCCAGCAGCGGGGCGAAGATCTCGAAGACCGACACATCGAAGTTGAGCGAGGTGGAGGCGATCACATGGGCGAGGCCGCGGCCGGTGAACTCGGCCGCCGCCCAGTCGGTCAGGGCGAGGACGGAGGCGTGGCTGACGACGACGCCCTTGGGGCGGCCGGTCGAGCCGGAGGTGTGGATCACGTAGGCGGGGTGGCCGGGCAGCAGGGCGGTGCGGCGTTCGCCGTCGCCGACCGGGGCGTCCGGCGTCCGGGGGTCCGGCTCCTCGTCCAGCAGGATCCGGGTGAACGGCCCCTCGGGCAGCCGTCCGGCGGTCGCGGCGGCGGTGATCACGGCGTCGGGCCGTACGTCCTCGAAGAGGAACGCGACGCGCTCGGCCGGGTACCGGGGGTCGACCGGCAGGTATCCGGCGCCGCTCTTGAGGACCGCGAGGAGCGCCACGATCAGGTCGGCGGTGCGGGGCAGGCACAGGGCGACGAAGCGCTCGGGTCCGGCGCCGGCGGCGATGAGGCGGCGGGCCAGCCGGTTGGCGCGGGCGTCGAGTTCGGCGTAGGTGAGGCACTGCTCGCCGTGGCGGACGGCCGGGGCGTGCGGGGTGCGCGCGGCCTGCCGGGCGAACGCGTCGGGCAGGGTGTCCGGCGGGAGGGCGGCCACGGGTCCGCCGAGGCGGTCCACCAGCGCCCGTGCCCCGGCCGTATCGAGCAGGGGCAGTTCGGCGAGGGTGCGGCCGGGGTCGTCGGCCATGCCGGTCAGCAGGGTGCGCAGGCTCTCACCGAGCGCCCGTACCGTCGGGGCGTCGAAGGCGGCCGGGTCGTAGTCCAGGTTCACGGCGAGGGTGTCGCCGGGTGCGACGACGACGCTGAGCGGGTAGTTCGTCGGTTCCAGGTCGCGTTCCTGCTCCATGGACAGGCCGTGCCGGGACAGGGCGTGCTCGTCGAACGGGTAGTTCTCGAAGACCAGGATGGAGTCGAACAGGCCGGTGCCGCCGGGTACTTCGCTCCAGGACTGCAACTGGGCCAGCGAGACGAAGTCGTGGCGGCGGGCCTCGGACTGGGCGGCCTGGAGTTCGCGCAGCCACTCCAGCAGCGGGCGTTCGCCGTCGACGCGGGCGCGGGTGGGCAGGGTGTTGATGAACAGGCCCACCATCGAGGTGACGCCGGGCAGTTCGGCGGGCCGGCCGGAGACGGTCGTACCGAACACCACGTCGGTGCCGCCGCCGTAGCGGGACAGCAGCAGCGCCCAGGCGCCCTGGAGGACCGTGTTCAGGGTGAGGCCCGCGTGCTGGGCCGTCTCGCGCAGCCGTGCCGAGACGTCCGGGGCGAGGGTCATCCGGACGGTGTCGCAGGAGGAGGCGCGGTGGGCCTCGGCGGGCCGCCGGTCGCGGGGCAGTTCGGTGGGGGCCTGGAAGCCGGCGAGGGCGGTCCGCCAGTGCCGTTCGGCCCGCTCGGTGTCCTGCCCGGCGAGCCAGCGCAGGTAGTCGGCGAACGGCCTGCGTCCGGGCAGTCGGGGGCGGCGCCCGGAGGTCAGCGCGGCGTACCGCTCGCAGACCTCGTCGAAGACCTGGGCCGCGCTCCAGCCGTCGAGCAGGACGTGGTGGAACGTCCAGACCAGGCGGACCCGGTCGGGGGCCAGCCGGATCAGGGTGAGCCGCATCAGCGGCGCGGCGCCCAGGTCGATGCCCCGCTCCCGGTCCTCGGCGAGCAGCCGGTCCAGGTCGTCCGCGGTGCGGCCGGACCAGTCGTGGTGGGTGACGGGGACGGTGGCGCGGTACCGGACGACCTGGAGCGGCTGCGGGGTCTCCTGCCACACCAGGTGGGTGCGCAGGACGGGGTTGGCGTCGGCGGTGTGCTGCCACGCCGCGGCGAGTGCCCGCGGGTCGGTGACCCCGTTCAGGACGAGCTGCACCTGGTTGACGTAGGTGCGGCCGGCCGGGTCGAGCAGGCTGTGGAACAGCATGCCGGCCTGCATCGGGGTGAGCGGGTAGATGTCCGCGACGTCCCGGCCGGTTCCGGCGACGCGGTCGACGGCGGCCTGGTCCAGGCGGGCCAGCGGGAAGTCCGACGGGGTACGGCCGCCGGCGTCCGGGCCCGCGCAGTGCGCGACGATGTCGCCGAGCGCGCGCAGCACGCCCTCGGCGAGCGCGGTGACCGTCTCCTCGTGGTGCCGTGCGGCGCTGTAGTACCAGGTGATCTCCAGCCGGTCGGCCTCGACGCGGGCCACCACGTCCAGCAGGTGCGGGCGTTCGGTGCCGGGTGCCTCGGCGCCGCCCAGGCCGCCGGGCACCGCCCCGACCAGGGTGCCGCCGGTCCCGGACCAGTCGAAGCGGCCCAGGTAGTTGAAGCTGATGGCGGGCTCGGGTGTGCCGGTGAGCCGGGGCTCGCGGACGAGGTGGCGCAGGACGCCGTAGCCGAGGCCCCGGTCGGGTACGGCGCGCAGCTGTTCCTTGACGGCCTTCAGGGCGGTGCCCCAGTCGCCGGCCGGGACGGTGAGGGCGACCGGGTAGAGGGAGGTGAACCAGCCGACGGTGCGGGACAGGTCGACGTCCTCGAACAGCTGGTCCTCGCGGCCGTGGCCCTCCAGTCCGACGGCGACGGTCTCGCGGCCGGTCCAGTCGGCGAGGACCCGGCCCAGCGCGGTGAGCAGGACGTCGTCGACGCGGGTGCGGTAGACGCCGGGGACGCGGCGCAGCAGGGCGTCGGTGCGGTCGCCGTCCAGCCGTACGGTGACCTCGCGGACGTCGGCCATGGTGTTGCCGCCGGTGCCGTCCGCGGGCAGCGGGTCGGCGCAGTGCCGGGCGGTCCGCTCCCAGTGGTCGAGCCCGGCGGCGAAGGCACCGGCGTGGTCGCGCAGCCGCCGGGCCCACTCGTGCGCGGAGGTGGTGCGGGCGGGCAGTCGTACGGGCTCCCCGGATATGGCCTGCCGGTAGGCGGTCTCCAGGTCCTCCAGCAGGATGCGCCAGGAGACGCCGTCGACCAGCAGGTGGTGGGCGACCAGCAGCAGCCGGGCGGGCCGGGTGCCGTCGGCGGTGAACAGGCGGGCGGTGAACAGCGGTCCCGTTTCCAGCCGGAGTCCGGCGTGCGCGGCGGCGGTGACGAGTTCCTCGGCCCGCGGGTCGTGGACCTGGAGCAGGTCGGGCGCCGGGGCCCCGGCGGCGGGGACGTCCTGCCGCCAGGTGCCGTCGGCGGCGGTGGTGAAGCGGGCGCGCAGGGCGTCGTGGTGGGTCCACAGGGCGGTGAGGGCGCGGCGCAGGGCGTCCTCGTCCACCGGGCCCGCCGCCTCGACGACGACGGACTGGTCGAAGAAGTCGGCGTGCGCGGGCCGCGGGTCGAGGAACCAGTGCTGGATCGGGGTGAGGTCCACCGCCCCGCTGACCGGTCCGCTGCCGGCGACGGCGGGCCCCGCGGAGCCGCCCGCGGCGGCGAGTCCGGCCACCGTGGGGTGCTTGAACAGGTCGCGCGGGGTGAGGGTGAGTCCGGCGGCGCGGGCGCGGGAGACGACCTGGATGCTGAGGATCGAGTCGCCGCCCAGCATGAAGAAGTTGTCGTCGACGCCGACCCGTTCCACGCCCAGCAGCTCCGCCCAGATCCCGGCGAGGAGCCGCTCGGCGTCGGTGCGCGGGGCGCGGTGGGCGCGCTCGGCGCCGGCCGACCAGTCGGGTGCGGGCAGCCGGCGCCGGTCGACCTTGCCGTTGGCGGTCAGCGGCAGCTCGGGCACGGTGACGAACGCGGCGGGCAGCATGTAGTCGGGCAGGCCGTCGGCCAGGTGGGCGCGGAGTTCGGCGGCGCCCGGCGCCGCGTCACCGGCCGGGACGAGGTGGGCGGCCAGCCGTTTGCGCCCGGCGTCCGTGTAGAGGGAGACGACGGCCTCGGCGACGGCGGGGTGGGCGGTGAGCCGGGCCTCGATCTCGGCGGGTTCGACACGGAAGCCGCGGATCTTGATCTGGTCGTCCGCGCGGCCGACGAAGTGCAGTTCGCCGTCGGCGCTCCAGCGCACGATGTCGCCGGTGCGGTACATCCGTGTTCCGGGCGGCCCGAAGGGGTCGGCGAGGTAGCGGGCGGCGGTGGCGCCGGGCCGGCCGGCGTAGCCGCGGGCCAGACCGGCGCCCGCGAGGTACAGCTCGCCGGGGATGCCCGGCGGCTGCGGCTGGAGGGCGGCGTCCAGGACGTAGCCGCGCATGTCGTCCAGCGGGCGGCCGATGGGCAGTACGGCGGGCAGCGGGTCGCCGGAGCGGAAGGCGCGGCGGGTGGCGAAGGTGGTGGTCTCGGTGGGGCCGTAGCCGTCCACCACGGTCAGGCCGGGGCAGGCGTCCAGTACCCGGCGCACCACCGCGCCCGGCACCGCCTCGCCGCCGGTCCACACCTCGCGGGCGCCGCGCAGGCAGCCGGGGTCCTCCTGGGCGAGGAGCCGGAAGAGTCCGGCGGTCAGCCACAGGCAGCTCACCCGCTGTTCCGTGATGGCCGTGCGGACCTGGGCGGCGTCCAGGTCGGCGGCCGGTGCGAGCACGGCCGTGCCGCCGCGCAGCAGCGGTACCCACACTTCGTAGGTGGCGGCGTCGAAGGCGTGCGGCGAGTGGACGAGGACCCGGTCGTGCCCGGCGAAGGCGCGGTCGAGGGCGAGGGCGGCGACGTCCCGCTGGCGGACCGCGACGCCCTTGGGGGTGCCGGTGGAGCCGGAGGTGAACATCAGGTACTGGACGTTGTCGGGGTGGACGGCGGCCGGCGGCCCGTCGGGGGCGGGGCCCTCCGCGTCCGGGGTCCGGTCGGCGCGCAGTACGCCGTCTCCCGGCAGCAGCTGACGGGCCGTCTCCTCGCGGGCGGCGTCGGTGAGCAGCAGGGCGGCGCCGGCCTCGGCCAGCATCCGGCGCAGCCGCTCGGCCGGTGCCCGGCCGTCCAGCGGCACGTACACCCCGCCCGTGCGGGCGAGGGCCAGCTGGGTGACGATCAGCGTCACGGACCGGTCCATCAGCACGCCGACCGGGGTCTCCGGGCGTACCCCGAGGCCGGTCAGCCGGGCCGCCAACCGGGCGGCGCGGGCGTCGAGTTCGCGGTAGGTGAGGTGTTCGTCGCCGGCTTCCAGGGCCACCGCGTCGGGGGTGCGGCGCGCCTGCTCGGCGAAGAGGCCGGCGGTGGTGGCGGCGGTCCGTTCGGTGGCGGTGTCGTTCCAGGCGCGCAGCACCTGTTCGCGGCGCTCGGGGGTGAGCAGCGGGAGCCGGGCGGGCGGGCGCCGGGTGCCGTCGGGCATCCCCGCGAGCAGCACGCGCAGGTACTCGGCCAGCCGCTCGGCGGTCCCCGCGTCGAACAGGTCGGGGTCGTAGCCCAGGCGCAGGGTCAGCTCGGGTCCGGGATAAGCGGTCAGGCTCAGCGGGTAGTTGGTGGTCTCGATGCCCTTCAGGCCGCTCACGCGCAGTCCGTGGGCGGCGGCGAGGTCGTCGTCCACCGGGTAGTTCTCGAAGACCACGATGCTGTCGAACAGCCCGACGCGTTCCGGCAGTTCGGTGAAGGCGCGCAGCCGGGTGAGCGGCAGGTGGTCGAAGCGCCGGTCCTCGCTCTGGTCGTGCTGGAGGGCGCGCAGCCAGTCGAGCAGGGTGCCGTGGCCGGGGACGGCGGTCCGGGTCGGCAGGGTGGTGATGAACAGGCCGGTCATGGCGTCGGCGCCGGGCAGCTCGGGCGGCCGGCCGGACACGGTGGTGCCGAACACCACCTCGTCCCGGCCGGACTGCCGGGCCAGCAGCAGCGCCCAGGCACCCTGCACCAGGGTGTTGAGGGTCAGTCCGGAGGTCCGCGCCAGCTCCTTGAGGGCCCGGCTGGTGGCCTCGGGCAGGGTGACCCGCACGGCGTGGGTGGACTCGGCGCGGTGGCTCTCGCGCGGCTCGCGGTCGTACGGCAGCGCGGTGGCCTCGGTCAGGCCGGCCAGCCGGTGCCGCCAGTGCCGTTCGGCGGCCCCGGTGTCGCGGTCGCGCAGCCAGGCGAGGTAGTCCCGGTACGGCGGGCGGTGCGGGAGGGTGTCCGGGCCGTCGCCGCCGTGCAGGGCGAAGACGTCGGAGAGGACCTGGAACAGGCTCCAGCCGTCGAGCAGCAGGTGGTGGAAGGACCACACCACGCGCACGGCGGTGCCGGAGACGCGGGCGAGGAGCAGGCGCTGGAGCGGGGCCCGGCCGAGGTCGATGCCCTCGGCGCGGTCGCGGGCCAGGAGTTCGCCGAGGCGGGCGCGCCGCTCCGGCTCTGTCAGGTCCCGCCAGTCCAGGTGGGTGACGGGCAGGGTCGCGTGCCGCTGCACCACGAGCAGCGGCTCGGGCACGTCCTGCCAGACGACCCGGCCGCGCAGCACCTCGGCGCGGTCGGTGACCTGCTGCCAGGCGGCGGCGAAGGCGCTCGGGTCGGGCACGCCGTCGAGGACGAAGGTGAGCTGCTGGAAGTAGACGCCGCGGTCGTCCTGGGACAGGCCGTGGAACAGCATGCCGGCCTGGGTGGGGGTGAGCGGCAGGACGTCCGCCACGGCCGCCGGGTCCGGGCCGGTGACCCGGTCCACGGCGTCCTGGTCGAGCCGGGCCAGCGGGAAGTCGGACGGGGTGCGCCCGGCCGTTCCGGGCCGGGCGGCGAACCGGGCCAGGTCCGCGAGCGCGTCGGCGAAGCGTTTGGCCAGCGCCCCGATGGTGTCCTCGTCGTGCAGCCGGTCCGAATAGAACCAGGTGAACTCCAGCTGGTCGCCGACGAGTTGGCCGACGACCTCCAGGGCGTGCGGACGCTCGGCCGCCGGGTCGGCGTCCAGTTCCAGCGGCCGGGCGGTGCCGCGGTACAGCCCGCCGGGTTCGGTCAGCAGCCCCATCCGGCCCAGGTAGTTGAAGCTGATCTGCGCGTCCAAGGTGGTGAAGTCCCCGCCGGGTCCGGTCAGATGCCGCAGCGCGTCGTGGCCGAGGCCGTGCCGGGGTATCGCGCGCAGCTGCTCCTTGACCCGCTTCAGCACGGCGTCCCAGTCGTCGTCGGGCACGGTGAGCGCGACGGGGTGGCGGGTGGTGAACCAGCCGACCGTGCGGCTGATGTCCAGCTCGGGGAAGAGTTCCTCGCGGCCGTGCCCCTCGACGTCGACCACCACCCGGTCCCGGCCGCTCCAGGCGCACAGGGCCCGGCCGAGGGCGCTGAGCAGGACGTCGTTGACCTGGGTGCGGTAGGTGTCGGGCAGGGTGTGCAGCAGGACCGAGGTGTCCTCGGGGCCCAGCCGTACGGTGACCGCGCGCTGCGAGGCGTAGGTGTTGGCGCCGTGCCCCAGCCTGTCCGGTACCAGCGGTCCGGTGTCCGGGACGGCACGGGCCCAGTACTCCCGCTCGTCCTCGAAGCCGCCGTCCGCCGCGTGGGCGGCCAGCCGGCGGGCCCACTGGCGCAGCGGCGAGGACTTCGCGGGCAGCGCGGCTGCGCCGTCGGCGCCGGTGCGGCGGGCCCGGTAGGCGCGGTCGAGGTCTTCCAGCAGCACCCGCCAGGACACGCCGTCGACCACCAGGTGGTGGACGGCGAGGTGCAGCAGCCGGGGCCGGCCGGGCGCGGTGTCGTGCAGCACGGCGCGCAGCAGCGGTCCGCGGGCGAGGTCGAACGGCCCGAAGTGCGGGGTGTCGGTGTCCGGGCCGGTGTGCCGGGCCAGCCGGACGCGCGGCGTGTGCGCGTCGATGAACCACAGGATCTCGCCGCCCTGTTCGCCGGTGGCGGCGAACCGGGAGCGCAGGGCGTCGTGGTGGGCGGTGAGGTCGTTCAGCGCGTCCTCCAGCGCGGCCGGGTCCAGGTCGTCGGGCACCTGGACGGACAGCGCCTGGGAGAAGTGCCCGGCGTCGTGCACGGGGGCGCCGAACAGCCAGTGCTGGATCGGGGTCAGCGGGGCCGTGCCGGTGGCCGCCTCCGCCGCCGGGGCGGTGGCGCGGAGGCCGCCCGCGGCGTCCGCGCAGCGGGCCAGGGCGGCGACCGTCTGGTGCCGGTAGACGTCCCGCGAGGTCAGGGCCAGGCCGTCCTGCCGGGCGCGGGCCACGACCTGGATGCTGAGGATCGAGTCGCCGCCGAGTTCGAAGAAGTTGTCGTCGACGCCGATGCGTTCGACGCGCAGCACCTCGGCCCAGATCGCGGCGAGCGCACGCTCGGTGGGGGTGCGGGGCGCGACGTGCCGTACGGCGCGCACGGCGGGGCCCGGATCGGGCAGCCGGCCGCGGTCCACCTTGCCGTTCGGGCCGAGCGGCAGGCTCTCCAGTACGACGACCGTCGAGGGGACCATGTAGTCGGGCAGGGTCCGGCCGAGTTCGCGGCGTACGGCCTCCGGTTCCACCCGCTCGCCGGCGGCCGGGACGACATAGCCGACCAGGCGCCGGTGGTCCTCGCCGTCGCCGGTGACGGCGCCGGCCGCGGCCTCGGCCACGCCCGCGCAGCCGCGCAGCGCCTCCTCCACCTCGCCCAGTTCGATGCGGAAGCCCCGCACCTTGACCTGCTGGTCGATCCGTCCCACGTACTCCAGCCGGCCGTCGGCGCCGCGGCGCACCAGGTCCCCGGTGCGGTACATCCGCTCCCCCGGCGCGCCGAACGGGTCGGCGACGAACCGGGCGGCGGTCAGACCGGGACGGCGCAGATAGCCGCGGGCCAGACCGGCGCCGCCCAGGTACAGCTCGCCGGTGACGCCGGGCGGCTGGGGCCGCAGGCGGCCGTCCAGGACGTAGCCGCGGGTGAGCGCGACCGGTTCACCGATGGGCGGGGCCTGTTCCGGCAGCTCGTCGCCGGCGAACCAGGCGGTGGCGTACACGGTGGCCTCGGTGGGGCCGTAGATGTTGGCGAGGCGGGCCGCGGGCATGGCGGCGCGCAACTCGTGCAGGGTCTGCGCGGGCAGGGCCTCCCCGGCCAGTACGACGGTGTCCGCGGCCAGCGGTGCGCTGCCGCCCGCGAGCAGGCGGGAGACGACGGAGGGCACCCCGCTGAGCAGCCCGGCGCGCCGGGGCCCGGAGCCGTCGGCGAGGGCCGGCAGATCGGCGACCACCTCGACCGTGCCGCCGGCGGTGAGCGGGCACAGCAGCTCGAACACCGACACGTCGAAGTTGAGGGAGGTGGAGGCGATGACATGGCTCAGTCCGGCGCCCGCGAACCGCTCGCCCGCCCACGCGGCCAGCGCCGCGACACTGCGGTGGGTCACCACCACGCCCTTGGGCCGGCCGGTGGAGCCCGAGGTGTAGATGACGTACGCGGGATGGTCCGGCAGCAGCGGCGCGTGCCGGTCGGCGTCGGTCACGTCCGCCTCGGCCTGCCCCGCCTCGTCGCACTCGTCCAGCAGCAGCGGCGCGCAGTCGGCGGGCAGGGCGGCGGCGGTCTCGCGGGTGGCGAGGACGAGGGCGGGCCGGGCGTCGCCGAGCATCAGCCGGACCCGCTCGGCCGGATAGCCGGGGTCCACGGGCAGGTAGCCGGCGCCCGCGGTGAGCACGGCCCACAGCGCGGGCACGAGGTCGGCGGTGCGCGGCAGGCAGAGCGCGACCAGGGTCTCGGGTCCCGCGCCGCGCGCGATGAGCAGCCGGGCCAGCCGGTTGGCGCGCCGGGCGACCTCGGCGTAGTCGAGCCGGGTGCCCGCGCACACGACGGCGGTACGGTCCGGGGTGCGGGCCGCCTGTGCGTGGAACAGCTCGGGCAGCGTGCCGTGCCCGGTGCTCCGGGACCGGCGGGCGGGCGGGTTCCAGGTGTCCACCAGGGTGCGCTGCTCCTCGGCCGAGAGCATGGGCAGCTCGGCCAGCGGACGGCCGGGACCGTCCGCCATGCCCTCCAGCAGGCGGTGCAGATGGGCCGTCAGGCGGGCCACGGTCGCCGCCTCGAACAGGTCCGTGTTGAACTCGGCGGTCAGCACGCAGCCGCCGTCCGCCTCCGGCGTGAACTCCAGGACCAGGTCGAAGCGCGCGGCCGGGCGGGGCAGCGGATGCTCCGCGAGGCGCAGCGCGCCGGAGCGCGGCGGGACGGGCAGGGCGGTCTGCTGTACGACGAGCGCCTGCACCAGCGGGGTGCGGCTGGGGTCGCGGGGCGGGGCCAGCTCCTCCACGACCCGGTCGAACGGCACCCCGTCGTGGGCGAAGGCGTCCAGCACCGTCGTCCGCATGGTCTCCACGAACCGGTCCACCGTGGCCCGTTCGTCCACTTCCCCGCGCAGCACCACGGTGTTGGCGAAGAAGCCCGGCACGTCCTCCAGGTCCCGCCGGCCGCGCCCGGTGGTGACGGTGCCGAACGCGATGTCCCGCTGGCCGGAGTAGCGGGCGAACAGCAGCGCGGCGGCGCCCGCGAACAGGGTGAACACCGTGGTGCCGCGTCCGGTGGCCAACTGGCGCAGCCGGGCCACCAGTTCGGCGGGCAGGGGGTGCCGGTGGGCGGCTCCGGCGGTGGTGCGCACCGCGGGACGCGGCCGGTCGGTGGGCAGCTCCAGGTGCTGGAGTCCGGCCAGGTGCCGCTTCCAGTAGGCGAGGTCGGCGGCGTCCGCGCCGGAGGTCCGCTGCCGGCGTTCCCACACCGCGAAGTCCGGGTACTGCACGCCTGGTCGGGGCAGGCCGTCCGGCTCGCCGGTGGTCTCGGCGTGGTAGAGGGCGGCGAGTTCGCGGGTGAGGATGCCCACCGACCAGCCGTCGGTGACGATGTGGTGCTGGGCGAGGAGCAGCAGGTGGTCCTCGCCCGCGAGCCGCACCAGCAGGGCGCGGGTGAGCGGCCCGGCCGCCAGGTCGTAGGGCCGGCGCAGCTCCTCGGTGAGCAGGTCCTCGGCGGCTTCGGCGCGGCGCGCGGCGGGCAGGGCGCGGATGTCGGCGGTGCGCAGGGGCAGGTCCGGTTCGGCCGCGATCCGCTGGACGCCCTGCCCGTCCTCCGCCGTGGCGAACGTGGTGCGCAGGGCGGCGTGCCGGGCCGCGAGGCGGTGCAGCGACCGGCGCAGCGCGTCCGTGTCCAGGGCGCCGCGCAGCCGCAGCGACACACCGGTGTTGTACTCGGTGCCGCCCTCGCTGAGGTCGTCCAGGTACCACAGCCGCCGCTGCGCGCTGGACAGCGGCAGCGCGCCCTCGCGCGGCGCCGGGGCGATCGGCTCGGGGGGCGCGGCGGCCGAGGGGTCGGCGAGGAGCGGGGCGAGTGCGGCGATGGTCCGCGCCGAGAAGACGTCCCGCACGGTCAGCCGTACGCCCAGTTCCTCGCGGATCCGGGACAGGGCGCGGGCGGCGAGGATGGACTCGCCGCCCAGGTCGAAGAAGTCGTCCGTCACGCCGACCCCGGTCACGCCCAGGACGTCGGCCCAGATCGCCGCGAGCGCCCGCTCCTGCTCCGTGCGCGGCGCCACGTGGCCGCCCGCGGCCGTCCGCTCGGGCGCGGGCAGCGCCCGCCGGTCGATCTTGTTCTGCGGGGTGAGCGGCATCCGCTCCAGCACCACGACCGCGGCCGGGACCATGTGCGCGGGCAACAACGCGGCGACGGCGGCACGGAGGGCGGCGGGGTCGAGGGGGCGCGCGGGGTGGGGCGCGGGGGCGGCCGGGTCGGGGGCGGTGGCCGAGGCGGGGGCGGTGGCTGAGGCAGGGGCTGCGGCGCGGTTCGCGGCGGCGGCCGGATCCGGGACGGTGGCCGAGGCAGGGGCTGCGGCGCGGTTCGGGGCGGCAGCCGGATCCGGGACGGCGGCCGAGGCAGGGACTGCGGCGCGGTTCGCGGCGGCGGCCGGGGCCGGGGCGGTGGCGGGTTGTGGGGCGGCCGGGGTGACGTAGCCGATGAGGCGCTGGTGGCCCGGCTCGTCCTCGCGTACGACGACCACGGCCTCGCCGACGGCACCGGCACCGGCCCGGCGCAGGGCGGCCTCGATCTCGCCCGGCTCGATCCGGAAGCCGCGGATCTTCACCTGCCGGTCGAGCCGGCCAAGGAACTCCAGTTCCCCGTCGGGGGTTCGGCGCGCCCGGTCGCCGGTGCGGTAGAGGCGGGCCCCGGCCGGGCCGAAGGGGTCGGGGACGAAGCGGGCGGCGGTCAGGCCCGGCCGGCCGAGGTAGCCGCGGGCCACCGCGTCACCGCCCACGAACAACTCGCCATCGGTGCCGGGCGGTACGGGCCGCATCGCGGCGTCGAGCACATACGCGCGGGTGTGCGGCAGGGCGCCGCCGATCGTCGGGGTGCCCCGGCCCGCGGTGAGCGGCCCGGTCCAGGTGGCGACGATGGTGGCCTCGGTCGGACCATAGGAGTTGATCATCCGGCGGCCGGGTGCCCAGGTGTCCACGAGCCCGGCGGGGCAGGCTTCGGCGCCCACGATCAGCGTGCGCAGATGGCGCCCGGCACCGGTCGCGGGGCCGGGCAGGGTGGCGAGCGCGGCCGGCGGGATCAGGGCGTGGGTGATGCGGTGCTCGTCCAGGACAGCGGCGAGTTCGTCGCCGAGCCAGGGGCCGTGCGGCGGTACGACGAGGGTGGCACCGCACAGCACCGAGATGAACAGCTCCAGGACGGAGGCGTCGAAGCTCGGCGAGGAGAACTGGAGCACACGGTCGCCGGGACCCACGGCGTACCGCTCGGCCGCGGCGGCGACGAAACCGCCGATGCCGCGGTGGGTGACCGTCACGCCCTTGGGGGTGCCGGTGGAACCGGAGGTGTAGATGACGTACGCCGCGCTGTCGCCCCTGGCGCCCGGCTCCCCCACAGGCTCCGTGCCGTCGCGGACATCGGTCGACTCGCCCACCCGGCCTGCGTCATCGAGGATCACGGCGGGGGCGGCGTCGGTGAGCATCAGTGTCCGGCGCTCGGCGGGGTAGCCGGGGTCCACGGGCAGGAAGGCGGCACCGGCGCGGGAGACGGCCAGTTCGGCGGCGATCAGTTCCATGGAGCGCGGCAGGACCAGGGCGACCACCCGCTCCGGCCCGGCGCCCTGACGTATCAGGTGTGCGGCCAACCGGTCGGCCCGCTCGGCTAGTTGGCGGTAGGTCCAGGTCCGCCGGCCGTCCGTGAG
Source organism: Streptomyces sp. NPDC043952 (assembly GCF_056435325.1). NCBI lineage: Bacteria > Bacillati > Actinomycetota > Actinomycetes > Kitasatosporales > Streptomycetaceae > Streptomyces > Streptomyces sp. NPDC043952. Next base: position 218,835 of record NZ_JBWKES010000003.1, on the reverse strand, counting down.
GGCCGGGGCGTCCGGGGTGCGGGCCACCCAGGCGGCGAACAGCGCGCCGAGGGTCGGGTGCGCCGCGGTCGTGCCGCTCTCCGCGGTGCCGGCGGGTCCGGAGTGCGGCAGGGAGGACGCCGGTGCGGGCTTGTCGTGCGGGTCCGTCATGGGTCTAGTCCTTTGGAGAGCGGGACGATGCGGCGCGGGCCACGGGGGCGACCCGGTCCCACCGCGGGGGCGGCGCGCTGGAACGGGGGCACAGCGGGGATGTGACGGTGCTGGACGAACGGGGTTGCCGGGACCGGACGGGGATGACCGGCACCGGGGTGTGACGCCCGGCCGCGCGAGGCGGTACGGCGGTGTCCGGGCCGGATCCGGGTACGCGCTACCGGGCGGACCACGTACCGGGGACGGGCATCCCGGCGGAGGCTGGGCCGGAATCCGGGGCGGGGGCCGGCACTCCGGCCGGACATCCGTCGTACCCCGGCCGGAACCAGAGCCGGAGCCCGAACCGGACACCGGCACCCGGAACCGGGTCCGGACCGTGCCCGGTTCATGACCGGGCCCTGGGCCAGGGCCCGGCGCGCGAGAAGCCGCGCCGGTGCCGGTGGTCCCGGCGTGCTCAGCCGTCGTCGGTGCGGCGTGCCGTGCGGCCGGATATCTGTATTCGGTCGATCCTCCCGGTGACCGGATCGCGGTGGAAGCGGCCGCCGGGCTCCAGGCTCCCGGTGGCCGGATCGCGCAGGTCGCACGACAGGTCGGCGTAGCAGACCAGCGGGAGCGCCAGGTCGCCGTCCACGGACAGGGCCGGCTCGCCGTCCGGGCCGACCGTGACACGGTAGGTCGTACCACCGTTGCGGTACGTGCCCGCGCAGTCGGGCAGGGCGGCGCGGCGCCCCCCGGCCACCGGGCGTCCTCCGGCGGGCACCCGGATGCCGGTCAGCCGGGCGAGTTCCCCGGTGAGGTCGCGCCACAGCGCGGTCGCGCCGCCGGCGTTGCCCGTGAAGGCGACCACGACTCCGCTCTCCGGGTCGGTGCGCAGATGGCAGGACGTGCCCTGGGCGTTGCCGTCGTGGCCGTACCAGGTGCGCTCGTCCTGCTGGTAGACGGCGAGTCCGGGGCTCCAGCCGTCGGCCAGGGTGCCGGGCCGGGCGGCGGGCTCGGGGCGGCGCATGTCCTTGGCGACGGCGGGCGGCAGCAGGTCGGAGCGGCCGGTCAGCGCGTTGCCGAACGCGGCCAGGTCCCCGGCGCTCGCGAGCAGCGCGCCGGCCGGCGCCTCCAGCGGCGCCAGGTTCTGCCGGGTTGCCAGCGCCTGTCCGGTGGCGGTGTTGACCGCGTGCCCCGCCGCCACCGGACGGCCGGGCGCGGCGTCGCCGATGAACGCCGGTACAACGCTGAGCGGTTCGAGCAGCAGCGCCCGGACCGCCTCGGCCCACGGCATGCCCGTGACGGTCTCCACCAGCCGTCCGGCGGCGACGTAACCGGCGTTGGAGTAGGAGAAGTCGGTGCCCGGCGGGAAGATCAGGTCCTGGGCGGTGCACACCGAGGCGAGGTAGCGGGCGGCGGTCGTCGCCGCGGCGGTGTCGGAGTCCGGCCCGGTGGGCAATCCACCGGTGTGACTGAGGAGTTGACGAACAGTCACCTCCGGGACGGAGGTCAGCTCGGGGAGGTGTCCGGCGGCGGGCTCGTCCAGGTCCACGTCACCGTCGTCGGCCAGGAGCATCACGAGGGCCGCGGTGAAGGGCTTGGTGAGCGAGCCCAGCGGGACCGCCGTCTCCGGTGTGACGGGGGCGCCGGTGGAGACGTCGGCCGTGCCGGTGTGCACGGCGATGACGTCCGTGCCGGTGTCGAGGACCAGTTGGGCGCCGGGCACCCGGTGGGTGCGGGCGAGCGCGTCGAGCCGGTCGAGCAGTTCCCGGTGTAACAGCAAGGGTGTCCGGGACGCGGGCGGAGCGGCGGGGATGGTGTACGGCATGAGAAGGGGACTCCCGTTGGATGGGTCTCATGTGCGGGTGTTCGGGTCCGGCCGGACGCGAGCGGTGCGGGCCGGCCGGGGCGGCTTCGTGCGCCGGGCCTACGCTCTGCCGACCTCGACGGGCAGCTGCCGTACGCCGACGATCACGGCGGGGTTCTGGTGGGTGATGTCCTCGTAGGACGGGATCACCAGGGTGCGGAATCGTTCATGCAGCATACGCAGGGCGATCCGCGCCTCCAGCCGGGCCAGTGGCGCGCCGAAACAGAAGTGGATGCCGTGCCCGAAGGTCAGATGGGGGTTGGGCGAGCGGGTCACGTCGAAGACGTCGGGCACCTCGAAGCGGGCGGGGTCCCGGTTGGCGGCGCCCAGATGTGCCATCAGGAGGCTGTCGGCCGGGATCTCGTGACCGCCGAGGACGACGGGCCTGGTCACCCGGCGGCCCAGTTCGGGGAAGGGGGGCAGCCAGCGCAGCACCTCCTCGACGGCGGTGGGAATGCGCGCCGGGTCGGCGCGCAGCGCCGCGTCGGCCTCGGGGTGCCGGTCGAAGGTGACGACGGCGTTGCCGAGCAGCGCGGTCGTGGTGATGTGCCCGGCGACCAGCAGCAGCGCCACGAAGCCGACCATCTCCTGGTCGCGCAGGCGGGCGCCGTCCACCTCGGCGGCGATGAGTCTGCTGGTCAGATCGTCGCCGGGGGCGGCGCGGCGGGCGCGTATGTAGTCCAGCATGTAGCTGTTCATCTCGCGCACGGTGGGTGCGATGGCTTCCAGCGCCCGTTCCAGATCGGCCATGTCCGGCGCCTCGCCGAGCTGGTCGCCGCCGAACAGGACGCTCGCCCACTCCTGGAACAGCCGGTGCTCCTCGGCGGGGATGCCGAGCAGTTCGGCGATCACGATGATCGGCAGCGGGTAGGCCAGCGCGTCGACCAGGTCGAACCGGTCCCGGTCGGCGACCGCGTCCAGCAGCCGGCCGCAGATGGCCTCGATGCGGGGTTCGAGCCCCTGTACGACCCGCGGGGTGAACGCCTGGCTGACCAGGGTGCGGAGCTTGCGGTGCTCCGGCGGGTCCATGCCGACGAAGTTGCCCTGGGTGAAGGTCTCGAAGTCGGGCTGGGTGGGACTGAGAGCGGAGAGGTCCGAGGAGTACGTCGCCGGGTCGGCGAGCACGGCGGCGACGTTCTCGTGGTCGAGGACCTGCCAGACGCCCTGCGCCTCGTCGTGCCGTACCGGACCGGCCTCGTGCAAACCCTGCCAGCGGTCGGGTAACTCCTCCAGGAGGAGCCGGCCGTCCGTCGGTTGGCTGCTGATCACCTTGTCTCCTTGCTAGCGCGTGCGGGCACAGAGGAGTCACACACACGGGGGTGGCGGGAACCGGCACGGGCCGGCCCGCGGAAGGTCCGGGCAGCGCTGCGCGACCGTTCGGACGGGGCAGCGCGTGGCCCGCGTGGCGTGCTGAGGACGTGCTGTGGAGCGGCGGGACGGTCAGACGCCGTCGGTCCGCTGCCGGGATGGACCGGTGAGCGTCAACACATGCGGTGCAGGACGCGGCGGCTGCGCGGCCGCCCACGGCCTCGCGGCGAGTCCGGCCGTACGGCGCACCTACCCGACATAGCCCATCCCCCTTGATGAAACCTCCCGCGCGGCGATGGCGCGGGACCCTCCCGGCTCGTATACGGACAACGGGACCGAGGGCCCCGGCTGTTCGGAACGCGGTGTGAGAATACGCAACCGCGGGGCATGCCGCCCCACGATTGGCATGATGCGTACCCCGTCACACCTTCGTTTCGATGGATCTCGGCCACAGTCTTCACGGTGAGTCACACGTAAGCAACCCCCTGAAGTTGAACGGAGAGTATTCTGACGGTCTTTTTGCGTCACCATGGAGCCATCTCGACGAGCCCCTGCACGCACACGGAAGCGCGGCCGGATCGTCGCCCCCGCGTGTGCCCCGGCGCCCCACCCGCAAACCGGCTCGGCGAAAAAATCTCCGTCGGAGCCCGGTCCGGAGCACCACATCCCGCCGCACCCCCTTCACCCGGCGCCGCGAGCCGCATGCCGGCCGATGCTCGAACTCGGCTGTGACCTGGGGCGATTACACCCCGACGGACGCCCCTCGCACACCGCCCCGAGGAGCGCCCGCACACATGTCCGACACGCCTCGGGCACATGGCTGGCACACCTCCAGCACATGCCCGACACACCACAGCGCCCCTCACGCCCCAGCCGTACCACTCGTAGCCGTCGGACAGCGGAGGCAAAGGTTCCAGCCCGAGCGCGGGGTTTCGGCCAACCTGGCGCATCGGGGGCGCATTTGGCAAACCCCGCACACCACCCGTGCTCCCCCGGCGCGGCCGGACGAGCACGCCGGTACCCCACGGAGGCCGGCATCTCCGCACGCGGCGGTCTTCAACTTCCCGTGTTCCCGCAGAGCTTGGACGAGCCGGCCCGAGGCTTCTCGCCGCCCCCCTTGATACTCTTCCCGCTCATGCGAGCCCTCTTCCCAGGATCCTTCGACCCGGTCACGCAAGGGCACCAGGACGTACTCCGGCGCGCCGCCGTCCTGTTCGACGAGGTCGTCGTGTGCGTGATGTTCAACGCGAACAAGACCGGTCGCCTGCCCGTCTCCGAACGGCTGGGCCGGCTCCGCGCGGCGGCAGCCGGCATGAGCAACGTCACGGTCGACTCCCACACCGGCGGCCTGTTGGTCGACTACTGCCGCCGGGCCGGTATCGACGTCGTCGTCCGCGGGGTCCGCAGCACCTCCGACCTGGACTACGAGATGCCGATGGCCCGGATGAACCGCGAACTGGCGGGCGTCGAGACGTTCTTCATCGCCGCCGACCCCGCGCTGGCCCACATCTCCTCCACCCTCGTCACCGCGACGGGCCGACAGAACCGTGAGTCCGGCCGGACGCTGGACGACGGCCGCGGACAGCGCCTCACTTCGGAGGCGCCGTACGGAGCCCCGCGCGGGCTCGCGTGACCTCGGCTTCCGCGCGCAGCATCTCGCCCCTTGCCCGGATGAGGTTCGCGTCGGCATGCCCGTGGGCCTGTACGTACTTGGCGTATGCCACCAGGATGACGCCGATCAAAGTGCTGGTGGCCGTGGCCAGGAGATGAAAGAACTCCGCGTCGTCCTCCGTGAACGCACGGATCGCCGTCGTCACCGCACGCCGCGCATGGCGAAACGCAGTTCCTCGAAGAGGGCACGCAACTCGCCCGGCATACGGGACGCCACGGCCGCGCCCGACGCCAGCAGGAGCCGGACGCCGGCGCGGAATTCCTTGTCGCCGGTGGGCTCGTCCAGCATCCTCGCCACCTCGGTCAACGGAACGGCGATGGAGTTCTCGACCTCGTCGGGGAGGCTGTCGAGATAGACGTCGTCCTCGGTGAGCAGGAGATCCACGATGCGGCGGGCGGCTTCCCCGACGGCCCGTGGATCGTCGTCGAACGGCACGGTCACCCCCATGTCGGTCGGTACGCACTCTTCCATACAGCCGGGGCCGCCGGCGGTGTCGTACGGTCAGGCGGGCTGGACCTGGTCGAACTCGGCGATGGCCGCGGCGGGGTCCGCGCTCACGAGGCGTTCCAGGCCGGCCGTCGTGATCTTCGCCCACCTGCCGGCCCGTGCCCACATCCCTTCCTCGAAGGCGCGGACGGCGTCGTCCGGATCACCGGAGCCGGTGGCAAGGGTCTCCGCGAGTTCGGCGCCTTCCAGCATCGCGAGGTTCGCGCCCGCCCCCAGAGGCGGCATCAGGTGGGCGGCGTCGCCCAGGAGCGTCACGCCGGGGACGTGGGTCCAGGTGTGGGACACGGGCAGGGTGTAGAAGGGGCGGTGGACGAAAGCGGTGCCCTGGCGCAGGAGGTCGAGGGCAGGTGCGGCCCAGCCGTCGAACAGGGCCAGCAGGCTCGATCGCACGGCATCGGCATCGGCCAGGTCCAGCTTCGCGTGCCAGTCCAGCGGCGCCCGGAACTTGGCGTACACCTTGACGTGGCCGCCGCTGTTGCGCTGGGCGACGAGGGAGCGGTTCGCGCCGTACACGGCCATGGAACCGTCGCCGATCAGCCGGGCCAGGCCGGGGTGGCGGGCGTCGATGTCGTCGAGGGAGGTCTCGACCGAGGTGACTCCGGTGTAATGCGGCGTCACCGGCGAGACCGCCGGGCGGACTCGGGACCAGGCGCCGTCCGCGCCGATCACGAGGTCGAACGTCTCCTGCCGCCCGTCCGCGAACCGGACGAGTACGCCGTCCCCGCCGCCCGGCACCACCTCGGTCACACCCCTCCCCCACTGGACGTCGAGCGGGCCGAGCAGCAGATCACGGAGGTGACCGCGGTCGATCTCGGGGTTGGCCCGCTCATCCGGCCGGGGCCGCCAGTCGCGCAGAACCGTTCCGTCCGGGTCCAGGATGCGCATGGCCTGCCCCTCCGGGCGGGACAGCGCCTCGAACTCCGCCAGCAGCCCCGCCTTCTCCAGCGCGAGTTGACCCATCCCTTCGCGCAGGTCCAGCGCGCCACCCGGCGGGCGGGCATCGGGGGCGGGATCGCGTTCGAGGACGGTGACGGGGTGGCCATGGCGGTGCAGGACACGGGCGAAGGTGAGGCCGCCGGGCCCGCCACCGACCACGGCGATACGTTGTCTCATATCGATACACTGTATTTCCGTTGTACGACGTAGCGCAATGCCGCAGTCTCGCGGCATCGCGCCGGCAGAACGGTGTGCACCATGACTGTCTGGGACCGGCCGGAGCCACCGGCTCGCCCCGTGCCGCTCGACCGGGAGCGGATCGTCGCCGCCGCCATCGCGCTGGCCGACGAGGGCGGGCTGGAAGCGGTGTCGTTGCGCAAGGTCGCCGCCCGGCTGAACGCCGGGCCGATGCGGCTGTACGGATACATCTCCGCCAAACAGGAGCTGTTCGACCTCATGACGGACGAGGTGCACGCCGAGATCCTCCCCGAGGAGCGGCCCGGCGACTGGCGGGAGGCGCTGCGCGTCCTCGCCCACCGCACCAGGCGGGCCGCCCTCCGGCACGAATGGCTGGCCGACCTGCTGGGTGGCCGGCCGGCCCTGGGCCCGAACGGCCTCGCCGTGACCGAGGCCAAGCTGGCCGCCCTCCACGGACTCGCCGACATCGACACCGTCCTGCGTGCCGTGGAGACGGTCGGCGCCTACTCCACCGGCGCGATCAGACGGGAGATCGCGAGCCGGCGGGCGGAGCGCGCCACGGGCCTGTCCGAGCGCGACCGGCAGCGCGCTTCCGGCGCGCATGTCACGAGGATGCTGGCCACGGGCCGCTTCCCGGCGCTGGCCAGTGCCGTGCACGACGGGACGGACGTGGACGCCGAGACAACCTTCGCGACCGGCCTTGAGTGGGTCCTCGACGCCGTGGCCGCCAGACTCACCCGGCCCCCGGCGTGACACCCGACTCCCACCGCAGCCGGCTGACCTCAATGTGCTTCCGCTGGGCGCGGCTCGCCGAACCAGTGGGTGAGCGCCGCTTCCAGGCCGGTCGTGCCGGCCCAGCACACATAGCCGTCCGGCCGGATGAGCATCGGCTCGGTGTGGGCGCCCCGGCCCGCCCCGTCCACCCGGTCCACCCGGTCCGACCAGGGCGCGCCGATCGCGCCGAGCACGTCGGCCGGGTCCAGCAGGACGCCGCGCCCGGACCGCAGCAGTTCGTGCACGCGGGCCGGGCCGAGGTCCAGGTCCGGTGCGGGGCGGCCGACGAGCGGATGGGTCTCGGTGCCCGGCATCGGGTAGCGCAGGGCCATCCCGGACATCAGACCGCCGAGATACCGCTGCGCGTCCGGGAGTTGAGCCAGGTCCGTGAAGATCTCACGGGCGGCCAGCACCTGCGGATCGCGGGTGCCGGCCCAGTCCATCAGCAGGCTCTGCGCCCGGACGTTGCGCAGGACGGCGGCCCCGGCCGGATGCCGTTCCCCGTGGTAGGTGTCGAGCAGGTGCTCCGGTGCCCAACCGTGCACGGCGGCGCCGAGCTTCCAGCCGAGATTGAGGGCGTCCTGCATCCCGGTGTTCATGCCCTGCGCGCCGAGCGGAAGGTGCACGTGGGCGGCGTCCCCCGCCAGGAACACCCGTCCGTGCCGGTACCGCTCGACCTGCCGTGAGGCGTTGGTGATCCGGCGGGCGTAGCGCACTTCGAGGAGGCGCACCCGCGTTCCGAACACGGTGCTCAGGCCGTCGCGGATCTCCTCTTCGGTGACCGGGGTCTCCCGCGGCAGCGACCGGTCGGGGCCGCCGAGGACCAGCCGGCGCAGGGGCCTGCCCTGCGGATCGGTGCCGAGCGGGAACAGCGCCGCCCAGTGCCCGTCCTCGTGCCAGGTGTGCGACGCCTCCCGGTCGGCGCCGTCCAGCCGCACATCGGCGGCGGCGATCGTCAACGTACCCGCCATACCGGGGAATTCGGCGCCCAGCAGGGACCGTGCGGCGCTGTGGGCGCCGTCGGCGGCGACGAGGTAGCGGCTGCGGAGGGTCGCGCCGTCGGCGAAGGCGGCGGTGACCCCGTCGTCGTCCTGGGCGAGGCCGACCAGTTCGCGGCCCCTGTGGGCGTGCAGGCCGTGTGCGGCGAGATGCTGTTCGAAGAATCCCTCGATCACCACCTGCGGCACCGAACGCCAGGGCAGGCGGTGCCGGTTGGCGTCGTGCGGGAGGGGGATGCCGGCGAAGTGGCCGGTGGCGACGGGGTGTTCACCGGTGGCCAGCAACGGCTCCAGCAGCCCCCGCTGGTCGAGGGCCTCCAGCGTGCGGGACTGCACGCCGCCCGCCTTGGACAGGTCGCTGCGCCGCGGCAGCTTGTCGACCAGCACGGTCGGCACGCCCGCCAGCAGCAGTTCGTTGGCCAGTGTCATTCCGGTCGGGCCGGCGCCGACGACGAGGACTTCGGTGTCCATGGGTTCTCCTGTGGCTGTGTCGGTCGGGACACGGGCAACGCTCCGCCGACCGAGCCACCCAGCACAGAAACCGGCGTCATTGCGCCGGTATCCGACACGGCCTAGCGTTGGTCCGGTGGAATCCGACTACGACGAGCTGGACCGGCGGCTCGTGCACGCCCTCCAGATCGACGGCCGTGCCCCGTTCAGCGCCATCGCCGACGTCCTCGGCGTGTCGGATCGCACCATCGCCCGGCGCTACGCCCGGTTGCGGTCGGCCGGGGCGGTCCGGGTGCTCGGCGGGATCGACGCCACCGCGCTGGGGGCCGTTCCGTGGTTGCTGCGGGTGCGCTGTGCGCCCGCCGCCTCGCTCCCGGTCGCCGAGGCGCTGGCCAGGCGCCCCGACACGTCCTGGGTGAGCCTCAACTCCGGGGGTACGGAGATCACTTGTGTGGTGCGGACCGAGAGCGAGGCGGACAGCGAGGCGCTGCTGCTGGCCAAGCTCCCCCGCACCCCGCGCGTGGAGGGCGTGACCGCGCACTGCGTGCTGCACGCCTTCTACGGCGGCCCGGACAACGTGGTCGGAAAGCTCGGCTTGCTGGACGAGGAGGCGATCGAGCGGCTGCGCCCGCCGCCGCTGCGGCACCGGGAGGGACCGGTGCGGCTCGACGACGGCGACCGCAAGCTCCTCGCGCTGCTCGCCACCGACGGCCGGGCGGGATACGAGCAGTTGGCGGCGGCGACGGGCTGGTCGCCGACGACGGTACGGCGCCGGATGACGGAGCTGCGCGAGTACGGCGTGCTCTACCTGGACCTGGACGTCGACTGGCGCATGTTCGGCGGGCGGGCCCGGACCCTGCTCTGGCTCTCGGTCGCCCCGGCACACCTGGAGGAGGCCGGTCAGGCGCTGGCCGGTCATCCGGAGGTCGCGTTCGCGGCCGCCACGACCGGCCCGACCAACCTGTTCGCGAGCGTGGTGTGCGCCGGCCAGCGGGAGCTGTACCGGTACCTGACGACACGGGTCGCCGCACTGCCGGCCATCACTCAGCTGGAGACGGCGCCGGTGATCCGGACGGTCAAACAGGCGGCGAACCAGACATAGCAACTTCCGGCAGCGGACCGGAACGCGGGCGCCACGCGGCGGTCTTCACCGACCTCCGGGGCGTCGGGTCGTCGGGGCGTCGGGCCTTACGGCTTCGGGTCCGGGTCGGGGTGGAGGGCGGCGCGGGTCAAAGTCGTCGCGGTCGCCACGACGGCTGCGATGGCGTCCTGCGGGTCCAGGCCGTACAGGTCGGTGAGGTTGAAGAGTGCCTCGGCGCTGACCACCACGGCGAGGCCCCGCTTGAGTTGCTCCAGCGCGGCGGGGTCCAGCGCCTCGGCCGCGGGCGCCAGCGCGTGGTCGATCAGTCCGAAGCGCAGGCCGGGGCGGGCGGAGCGGTCGGGCCGGGCGATGGTTCCGGCGATCATGGCGCGGACCACGCCCTGCCGGGCCAGCACATGGCGCAGCAGGAACCCGGTCGCGGCGGCGACGCGTTCCACCGGATCGGTGGAGTGCTCGACCCCGGCGAGCGCCTCGCCCGGCTCGGGGAGCTGGCCGGCGATGGCCTCCTGGAGGAGGCTGACGAGATCGGGGAAGTAACGGTAGGCCGTGGCCTCGGACACCAGGGCCGTCGCCGCGATGTCGGCCATGGTCACCTCGCGCCCCGTACGGCTCAGTTCGGCCGCGGCCTGCACGATCGCCCGGCGCGTCCGCAGCTTCTGGTTCGCGCGGCCGGTCATACCGGAGGCCGGCGACGTGGACGGGGACATGGAGCCACCTTTCGGTCCGCGACGGGAGGCGTCTTTTCTGCACTGAAGACTTGCAGCATACGATGCGACCAGCCTATTTTCATGCGAGCCAACTCTCACAGAGGAGTCCGACCATGAACAGCGTCGCGATCGTCCCCCCTGACGGCGGCGAGGTGATCGAGCTGGGGCCGGCGAGGATGCGCATCCTGGAGGACGGCGGCACGACCGCGCACCGCCTCGGCATCGGGGAGATCACCCTCGCCCCGCACAGCGCAGGGCCGCCCCAGCACCGCCACGCCGAACACGACGAGGGCTTCTACGTGGTCTCCGGCACGGCCCGGTTCACCGTCGGCCGCGACGAGTACGAGGCGCCCGCCGGAACACTGGTGATGGTTCCGCCGGGCGTGCCGCACACCTTCGCCAATCCGGGCGACGAGCCGGTGGTGATGGTCAACACCTTCACGCCCGACCTGTACGTGCAGTACTTCCGGGACCTGCGCGACGCGGCGGCGCGGGACGGGGAGCTGACGGGTCCGGCCACCGTGCGGGTCATGGCCCGGTACGCGACCACACCCGCCACGGAGTGCGACTGAGCCGCCCGCCCGCGCACGCGGCGCGCCGGGTTCAGGCGGCGGCCGGCGCGTTCACCACGGTCTGCGCGAAGTTCCCGATGGCATCGAGGGTGAGCCCCAGCTGCTCGATGTGCGGGAAGTGCCCGGCCGCGGGGATCGGGACGAAGTGGCCGTTGGGGAAGGACTTGGCGTACCCGCGGCCGTAGGTGGGGGAAGCGATGCCGTCCTGCTCGCCCCAGACGACCAGGACGGGCACGCCGACGCGGTGCAGGCGCCCGCGCAGCTTCGGGTCGTACGAGAACTCCTCGCCGCCGTAGACCGCCAGGGTCCGCTGGTTGGCGGCGCCCTGCGCCCGCTGCTCGTCGCTGAAGGAGGAGAAGTCGGGGCGGAAGGCCGGGTTGGCGAAGGAGAGTTCGGCAATGTCGGCCGGCGCCAGGGTGCGGACGTCGACGACGGCGTTCTTCTTCTGCACCGCGTGGATGCCGACCGCGTTGAGCAGGGTGAGGCTGCCTATGCGGGCCTTGGTGTCGCGCAGGGCCATCTCGGAGGCGACCCAGCCGCCGAACGAGGTGCCGATCACCATGACTTCGCTCAGGCCGAGGAGGTCGATCAGGTCCAGGTAGGCGACGGCGAGGTCGGCCGCCGAGTCGAACCATTCGGGGCGGTCAGTGCCCTGGAAGCCCGGATGGGTCGGGACGACGGTGTACGCGTGCTCGGTCAGCGCGCTCGCCAGACCGGCCATCGACTGGGGGCCCGCGCCGCCGTGCAGCAGCAGGAATCCCCTCCCCCCGGAGCTGCTTCCGCGCTCCTCGATGGTCACGGTCAGGCCGCCGGGGAGGTCGACGGTACGGGTGGTGGCGGGGACAGGGGAGATGGTCATGAGGACGCCCTTCGCGAGAACTGACTCTCATGAATATAGGTAGGTCGCACCCTTCATGCAAGTGGACTCTCACGATGAGAGGCCTTACTCGACAAGGCGCCCGGCGGGCGAGGCCGCCGGGATGTGGTTCGCCGGTTCCAGGCGCCTGCTGTAACGGAGTTCCGGGACCAGGGTCCCGTTGACCGACCAGTCCGCGGAGCCGCCGTCCGGCCGGAAACCGGCGCGCTCGTAGAAGCGCCGGGCCCTGGTGTTGGGGGCGATCACCCACAGCACGAGACGGTGGAAGGAGCGTTCGCGGGCGGCGATCAGCGTCTGTTCCATCAGGGTCCTGCCGATGCCGGTGCCGAGGCGGTCGGGGGACGCGTACAGGGCGAGGAGTTCACCGTCCTGAGGTTCGCGGTCGTCCTCGCGGGAGGCGCCGAGCGCCGCCCAGCCGACGACGGTGCCGTCCTCTTCCGCGACGAGATTCAGCACGCCGGCCGCGGGACGTGCGAACATCTCGCGCCGCCGGCAGGCATCCTCCGCCACCGTGAGCGCGTCCAGGTAATCCTGCGGCACCATCCCGGCGTAGGCGGCCTGCCAGCCTTTCACCCGCACCGTCGAGACACCGTGGATGTCCTCTTCACGCATGGGGCGCACTCGTATCATCCGCCGATCGTAGCGACACGGCGGGCGTGCCTTCGGTGCGCCGAGTGGGACCCGGTCTGTGTGCGTCAACCGCGTATCAGCGTGTCCTGTCAACCTTGTTCATGTGAACGGCACTCGGCAGCGACCGGGGGCCGGGAGCGAGGAGAGGTGCCCGGAGTGGTTGATCGGGGACCAGTGAGCACGCCTCAAGGTCGGACCCTCAGGGGTCCACGCAGGTTCGAATCCTGCCCTCTCCGCCATCGAGTTCCATGCCGGCCACAGCCCATCGGCACGGAGCGGAAGGCCCTGGCTCATCACGGTCGGCGGTTCGAACGCCCGACGGTGATACCGGCGGCGCGGGCCAGTACGTCGGCGGTTCGCGAGCCGGCCAGCACAGCGTGGTCGGCAGTGCTCGGCAGGCAGCGCTGACGCTCGGGGACGAACTCGGTCATGATGACACCGGCGTGATCGGTCGCGACCTCGTCGAGCGATGTCGGCCAGCCCCGTTCGCCGAGTGCCGTGTGCAGCTCGCGTGAGCGTTCGACGTCCACCACCGGATCCGCGGTGCCGTGCACCAGCCACACCGGCAGCGGCGGCCGCGCGTCACCGCCCCGGCGCAGGTCGTCGAGGGGGACGGTGCCCGTGGTGGGGGAGGCCGATCCGTACGCACCGGCGATCCCCACGACGGCGCTCGGCCGCCAGCCGCCGAACGCCTCGGGGTTCAGCGCGACGGCCACCGCCGCCTTGCCGCCCAGGGACCAGCCGGCGAGCACGATCCGCTCGGGGTCGCCGCCGAGCCCGACCGCGTTCCGCCGTACGAACTCGGCCGACTCCCCCAACTGCGCCCGGCCGCCGTCCGGGGCGTCGGGACGCCAGTCCGGCACCAGGACGACGACACCCCGCTCCGCCGCGGCGCGGGCGACGGCCGCGAGAACGTCCCGTTCATCGGGGCCCCGGCCGTGCCAGAACAGCACCACGGGCGCCGGCCCCGGCACACCGACGGGCTGGTACACGTCCAGAAGCTTGCCACTGGACCCGTACCCGAGCCCCACCCTGACGCCCACCTCCGCGGCCACCGCGCCCTCCGAATGATCACCTAACGAACCACGCCACGTTACCAACGAGCGATGCGCGACGTCGGCGGTCGCGAAGGCGGGATCGATGTTCGAGATCGAAGCCTCGCTGACGAGGCCGCTCCGGTCGGTGAACAGGGCGTCGTCGTATCCGGCGAGCACCGCCTGGCGTCGGCTGTGGCCAAGTCCGAATGTCCCGCCGTGCTTGATGTGCGGCAGGTCCCGCTCGTACGCCACCGTCCGCAGCCGCACCGGTGTGGTCCGCGGCGAAAGGGGAGCGGTCGTCGTGACGGCCAGGTCCGGTTCGATGTCCTCGCCGCGCAGTAATGCGCGTAGTTGGCGCGCGAGCAGCTTCAGATCGTCGCTGTTCGCCTCGGCGCCGTTGACTTCCACCCGGTCGATGACGACCCCTCCCCCCACGTCCAGGGGCGGGACTTCGAGGGTCGGGGTCCCGCCCCCGGTCCGCATGGGTGGTAGCGGATTTGACGTGGCGTCAGACGCGGTCGGCGGCGATCAGGATGTACTGGAAGGAGCCGTCCCGGTACGACTCGATGAATGCCTCTTCGATTCCGGTGACCAGGGAGGAGGTGGCCCGCAGTTCCCAGTAGGGCAGGGTGTCGGCGGTCAGGTCGATGATCGTCTGCGGGACGAGGCGGTTGTCGGCCATCGCGCGCAGGTACTCGCGCCGGGAGTGGATGTTGCACTCGAAGTGGGCGTTGATCTGCGAGACCCACTTCGACGGCTGGCCGTAACGCGGGTTCCAGCAACCGGTGATCGTCACGTAGCGGCCGCCCACCTTGAGGAAGCGGGCGTGCTCGGCGAACAGGTCGTGCAGGTCGACGTACATCGTGGACTCGTTGTTCCACGAGGCGGCGATGCTGCCTTTCTCGAAGGGGGTGTCGAGCATGTTGCAGACGTGGGAGCGGACGTGGTCCTGGATACGGAGGTCCCGCGCGCGCCCGTTGCCGAACTCGGCCTGCGTCTCGGACAGGGTGACGCCCTGCACCCGGCAGCCGAAGCGGCGGTGGGCCATCACCATGGAGCCGCCGCGCCCGCAGCCGGCGTCCACCAGGGTGTCCTCGCTCGTGATGGCGCCGAGGTGGTCCAGGAGCAGCTCCGCCTGGGCGGACTCCAGCCGGTGCAGCTCGGCGATCAGCTTCTTCTCGTACTCGCGGTGCTCCGGATCGCCGAGCGCGGCGTGGTCGACGGCGCCGATGCCGTAGTGGTGGTGGTAGAGGCCGTCCACGTCGCCGAGGCGCAGGTTCACCGGCCTCGCCTCGTTGTTCCAGTACCGGGCGATGTCCTCCTGGTAGGGGGTCGCCGGGGCCGGGATCGTCGCGGAGAGGGGGCGGGTCGTTTCCGTGGTCACAGAAGTATCCGTTCTTTACCAGAAGTCGGGCAGGCTGTAGCGGTAGGTGTTGGTCCGGTGCCAGTCGTGGTTGCCGTCCACCCAGGTGGCCACGCCCTTGAGGAAGCGCAGCACGCTGGGCAGCGGGCAGTCCGCGGCGACATCGGCCGCGGCGGCCTCGAAGGCGTGCATGAGCTGGTTGTGGACCTCGACGGCCTTCAGGTACGCGTCGCGCTCGGAGAGCTGCTCCCGCCTGGCGATCACCACCGGCAGGTTCAGGTGCAGACCGGGGCTGTCGAGTTCCTTGGTGTAGGAGTAGAGGTCGTTGACGATGGTGGCCGCGTTGCCGGCGAGGGCGATGGCCCGCTGCATCTTCGGCAGGGCGTGCAGGTCGGCCGGGAGTTCGTAGCCGCCGACGGTGTCGGTGATGGTCGGACAGGGACGGAAGTTGTTGAACTGGCGCATCGCCAGGTACTCCCACACCTGCGGGACGTACCCGGTCTCGGCCCAGGCGGCCTCGGCCAGGTAGCCCATGTGCAGCCGGGCCATGTCGTGCCGGTAGCGGTCGGCCTGGGAGGGCGTGGCCGCGCGGACGAAGTAGTCCATCGCGCTGCGGTACGCGCGCCGCGGGGCGTCCGAGCCCAGCGACTCCTCCCACTCCGGGGCGTACTCCGGGGTGGTGTGGAGGTGGTCGAGCGTGGTGTGCGCGAGGAGGAGGCGTCCGCCGAGGCCGACGGGCGAGCCGCCGTGGTCCTCGCAGTAGCAGTCGTCGACGGCGTTCTCCGCGACCATCAGCCGGGTGGCGAGCATCAGGTGGTCGATGTCGGGGGCGTCGGGGTGGCAGGCGACCATGTAGCGCCCGACGGAGAAGCCGTCGAACTGGCCCTCCCACTCCTCGGGGTAGAGCTGGACCTCGTCCTCGGCCCACCGCTTGATCCGGCGGCTCACCTCCTCGACACGGGCGGGGTCGGGCTCCGGGACGGGGTGGTGGTAGAGGCCGGGGACGACCTGGCCTTCGGCGGGCGGGGCGACCGGGGCTTCGGCGGACAGGGCGAACGGGCCTCCGGCGGGCGGGGCGGGGGCCGGCGCGAGGAGCGCCGGGCCCGCGCCGGGCTCCAGGTCCCGTCCGGGTTTCAGGCCCGGTCCAGGTTTCAGGCCCGGTGCGGGTTTCAGGTCCGGTGCGGGTTTCAGGTCCGGTGCGGGTTTCAGCTCCGGCGCGGGCGGATTCAGTGTGCGGGCCAGGGAGAGCGAGGCCGTGCCCAGGCCGGTCGGTCCGCCGAGGATCCGCCGGAGGTCGGGGCCGGCGGAAGCCTCGGCCGTCTCCGCGGCGGCGGACACGGCGGGCGTCGCCTTTCCCGCGGTGGCGGGCGCGGGTGCGGACACGGCTGGGACCGGGCCCGCCGGGATCGACGGGGCGGGCGGCTGCTGCGCGGGGACGGTTGGCCCGAGGGGCCCGGATACGGGCATCTGCGACTCCTTGCTGCGGCGGCTTACGGTGAACTCGTGGCGCGTCGGGCGAGGTTGGCGGCCCCGCACGCGAAACGGTTCCTCTGGTCCGGCCTGCGGGCGATGTGCGTGTTCAGTCCGGCCTGCGGGCGATGTGCACGTTCTCCAGCACGCCGAGCGCGTCGGGGACGAGGACCGCGGCGGAGTAGTACAGGCTGACGAGGTACGAGGTGATCGCCTGCTCGTTGATGCCCATGAAACGCACGGAGAGCCCCGGCTCGTGCTCCTCCGCGAGGCCCGTCTGCCGCAGGCCGATGACCCCCTGGTTCTCCTCGCCCGTGCGCATCGCGATGACGGAGCTGGTCTGCTCCTCGCTGATCGGGATCTTGTCGCAGGGCAGGATGGGCACCCCGCGCCAGGCGGTGACGGTCTGCCCGCCGACGTCGACGTGGTCGGGGTAGAGGCCGCAGGCGGTGAAGCCGCGGCCGATCGCGGCGATCGTCCTCGGATGGGCGAGGAAGAACTTGGTGCCGCGGCGGCGGGTGAGCAGCTCGTCCATGTCGTCCGGCGTCGGCGGCCCGGAGTGGGGCTGGATGCGCTGCGTGAAGTCGGCGTTGTGGAGCAGCCCGAACTCGCGGTTGTTGACGAGCTCGTGCTCCTGGCGCTCGCGCAACGCCTCGACGGTGAGCCGCAGTTGCTCCTCGGTCTGGTTCATCGGCCCGTTGTAGAGGTCGGCGGTCCGGGTGTGGACGCGCAGGATGGTCTGCGCGACGGAGAGTTCGTACTCGCGCGGATTCAGCTCGTAGTCGACGAAGGTGTGCGGCAGTTCGGCCTCGCCGACGTGACCGGCCGACAGGGCGATCTCGGCCTCGCCGTACTTGTTCTGCCGCTTGCGGGTGGCGGAGCCGAACCGCTCGACGTGGGCCCGCAGACCCGGCGCGGAGTCGTGTACGGCGGTGAAGTCGGCGCGGGAGAGGGTGAGGAGGGTGCCGGAGGTCTGGGCGGTGGCCGTGTAGGCGTGGCGGGCGTCGCCGTCCAGGAGGGCCTCCTCGCCGAAGTGGTCGCCGTCCGCGAGGACCGGGAGGGCGACTTCGGCGCCGTACTGGCCGTGGCCGGTGCGGCTGACGCGGCCGTGGGCGATCATGTGGATGTGGTCGGCGGGGGTGCCGCGCTCGACGAGGATCTCGCCGGCGGCGAAGTCGCGCTGGGTGCAGCGGTCGGCGAGAGCGGTGAGGGTGTCGAGGTCGTCGAAGCCCCGTAACAGGGCCAGTTCACCGAGTTCGCGGGGGATCACCCGGACCGTGGCCCCTTCCTGGACGAACTCGATGCGTCCGTCGCCGAGGGTGTGGCGCAGCCGTCGGTTGACCCGGTAGGCGCCGCCCTTGGTCTCGACCCAGGGGAGCATCCGCAGCAGCCAGCGGGAGGTGATCTCCTGCATCTGCGGGGCGGACTTGGTGGTGGTGGCGAGGTTGCGGGCGGCGGCGGTGCTCAGCGACTGCTGTGGCGCGGCCGGTACGGTCCGGGGCTCCGGGCTGCTGTCGACGGTCATCGGAGTGGGCCTCTCCTTGCGTGACTTCGCGGCCGGCGCGCACGGGGGCGCCGACCGCGAAAGGGAGGAATGTCGAGGGGCGGGATCTCGGGGATCCGCCCCCGTGGAGGACCGTAATCGGCCGGTCAGCCCGTGCTCCCGGAATGCTCACGTGCTTACTTCGAAGCAGTGATAAAAAATTGAACACGGTTTATCGGGCCGAAAGGCGGCAATTGCGCCACCCGCGCGGGGGCCGTGGCGGGACGCGGCGGGCCGTAGCGGGCCGCACAAGACGATCACTACCTCGCGCCCGTACATGATCAAACCACGACACCGGCGGGAAACCCACCGCCGGTGTTCGATTTCCGCCGGGTGCGGGCCGGTCACCAGGTATGCGGGCCGCACGGTCGGGCGGGAGCCGGGGGAACACGCGGACGTCCCCGCCGACCGGCCGGGGCAGCGGGCCGGGGCGCGCGGGTGTGGCTGGTTTCGGTTCCCGGCGGTGGTCCGGCATACTCCCGTGGGCTCATACCTGCCGGGGGCGCGCGGTGTCGTTCTCTCCCGCGGAGCGAATGGAGGTGGAACGTGCAGCACCACATACGCCGGACGGCGCTCGTCGCGGTGGTCCTGGTCCTCGCGGCGGCGCTCGGGGGCTGTGACAGCGAGCCGCGGAAGGTGTCGGGGCTGCTCGACAGCACCCGGCGGGTTCCGGCGGTGACCAGGCTCGCGACCCGGCCGCACCTGGTCAAGCGCTGCCATGCCGGGTCCGAGCGGGTACGGCACACCTCCGGCCACGGCAGCAACAAGCGCACCTGGTACACGACCAGGTCGACGACCGTGTGCACGAAGGTGCGGCAGGGCACGGAGACCTACCGCCGGGTGATCCGCCAGGAGCGCTGGTGCGTCATGCTGGACGACGTGAACGGCAAGCGCCTCCGGGACCGGGTCTGGTACCAGGTCAGCAGCAAGACGTACACGGACGCCCGGATGCTCAGGTACGGCAGCAAGGTGACGATCGAGCCGGAGCGCGACGGCTGCTGAGCGGCACAGCCGACGCTCGTCCGGGCCGGAGCCGGGGCCGGAGGGCCCTGTCGGGGCACGAGGACCTGTCGGGGAACGCCGTGCTGTCCGACCACGCACCGGAGTTTGGGACACTCTTTGCGCGGGACACGCAACTATGGTCGGCCTTCTCCTTGTCTGGCAGGGAGTCGGGCTCATCAGGGCCGAGGTAACGAGAGAGCGGGGCAGGAAAGTGGGACGGCGCAAGGGCAGCATAGGGATCGCACTGGTCACGGGTGCGGTGCTGATGGGTGCGAGTGCCTGCGGAGGGAGCGGAAACGCCGGCGCGGGCGGTGACGACGCGAAGGCTCCGGGCAAGTCGACCGCGAGCGCGTCCCCGTCACCGACCAAGCCCGCGGGGCCGCCGATGCTGCTGGACACGATCACCCCGCAGAACGGCACCACGGTGGGCGTGGCCATGCCGATCTCGGTGGTCTTCACCAACCCCGTGGCGGCCAAGGCACGGGCCACGGTGGAGAAGCACATGAAGGTCAGCGCCTCGCAGCCGGTGGCCGGCGCCTGGCACTGGTTCGGCGACAAGCGCGCCGACTGGCGGCCGAAGACGTACTGGCCCTCCGGCACGAAGGTGAAGATCGACGCCGACATGAAGGGCGTCAGCAACGGCGCCGGACGCTACGGCGTGCACGACTACACGCACACCTTCACGATCGGCGACGACGTGCGCGCGGACGTCTCGGTCACCGGCCACACCATGAAGGTGACCCGCGACGGCAAGCTGGTGCGCACCCTGTCCATCAACGCGGGCAGCGCCCAGTACCCGACGTGGAACGGCACGATGGCGGTCATCGACAAGCAGGAGAAGGTCCACATGACCTCCTGCAGCGTCGGCATCAGCTGCGACAAGAGCAGCCCCAACTACTACGACCTGACGCTGCCCTGGGACGTGCACCTGACCCAGAGCGGTACGTACGTCCACTACTCGACCGGCGACCCCTCGCCGGGCAGCGGCAGCGCCCGCGGCTCGCACGGCTGCGTCCACCTGTCCCTGTCGGACGCCAAGTGGTTCTACGGCCAGGTCAAGCAGGGCGACCCCGTCACCATCACCGGTTCGAGCCGCGCCAAGGCGGACCCCGACAACGGCTACGCCGACTTCAACCTGGACTGGAGCCAGTGGCTCGCGGGCAGTGCCACCGGCGAGGAGACGACCTCGGCGCTGTGATCCGCCGCCGCTGCGACGGCCGTTCGACGTACTGGACGGACGGCCGTCGCCGTGGCGGGGTGGCCGGTGCGAGGCCGCGTCGTCACGGTGGCCGCGTGGACGGAGACGAGAAGTCGCCGCACGCCACGTCGTCCGGTGCGGCCACGCGCGCCTGTGAGCATCGCCCGGCCTACGTGCGGGCCGGGGCGTGCAGCCGGGCCGCGCGGGCGGTCAGCGTCCGGTAGCAGATCTTTCCGGTGGGGCCGAGGGGCATCTCGTCCACCAGGAGCAGCAGTTCGGGGTGTTTGCGGCGGCCCAGGCCGCGGTCCACCAGGTGGGCGGTGAGGCCGGCGAGCGTGGGCGCGGGGGTGCCGACCGCCGCGCGGACGCAGGCGCACAGGCGTTCCCCGAGGTCCGGGTCGGGCACCGGGACGCAGACCGCCTCGGCGACCGACGGATGGCCGGCCAGCTCGTGTTCCACCTCCGCGAGGCTGATGTTGAGGCCGCCGCGGACGACGATGCGTTTGAGCCGGCCCAGGACGTGCAGCCTGCCGTGCTCGTCCAGGCGGCCCAGGTCACCCGTGCGCACCCAGCCGTCGGGGGTGCGGTAACGGGCGTTCAACTCAGGCGAGTTGACGTAGCACAGGGGTGTCATAGGACCCAGTGCCTCGATCTGGCCGTGCTCCCCTGCGGGCAGCGGGGTGCCGTCGGGGCCGGTGATCCGGATGCGGGCCACCTCGGGGTCGGGAGTGCCGACGCTGTCCCCCGTTGGCCGACTCTCCCCCGCCGTATGGCAGTTGACGCCGTCCGAAGACCCGTAGACGGTCACCACGGGGCGGCCGAAGCGGCGGCGGCAGACCTCGGCGACGGCCGGTGGCAGGGCGGCGCCGCTGGAGACGACGGCGCGCAACGACGACGTGTCCTCGCCCGGCCGGGCCGGCAGATCGGCGATGCGGCGGAGCATGGTGGGCACCGCGAACAGGTGGGTGGGCCGGTGCTCGGCGATCAGCCTCAGCGCGCCCGCCGGGTCGAATCGCGGGGCCACGATCAGGGTGCCGCCGAGGACGGCGACGGTGACCGGCGTGCCGAGCGAGCCGAAGGAGGAGGCCAGCGGGACGAGGACGAGGTGGCGGGGCGGCACCGCGGGGTCCGGGTGCAGGGCGCGCACGTAGCGGGCCCGGCCGCCGGCGAGGGCGTGATGGCTGTAGGCGACCATCTTCGGCTCGGTCTCGGACCCGGACGACACGAGGATGCGGGCCGGCCCGTAGGGGTCGACCGGCCCCGGCCGCCAGGTCTCGGGGGTCCGGGGCCGTGGCGGGTGCAGGCCGAGCGCGCGTTCCTGGTCCGGGCCGGGGACGTACACCGTGGCCAGGTGGGGGAGGTCCGTCAGCGCTTCGGTCTGCCGTGCGGAGGCGAGGACGGCGGCGCGGGCGCGGGAGCGGGCGAGCAGGGTCCGCGTATCGCGGTCGTCGCCGCTCGGGGGCAGGGGCAGGGCGACGGCGCCGAGCGCGTACACGGCGAGTTCCGCGGCCACGGCGTCCCGTCCGTCGGGCAGCCGCAGCGCCACCACGTCCCCGGCGCCGAGGCCGGACCGGGTGAACAGGGCGGCGATACGGCGGACTTCGGCGCCCAGGGCCGCGTAGCTCAGCGTCCCCGCGTCGTCCACCACGGCGGCGCGGTCCGGGTGTGCGCGGACCCGTCCGGTGAACAGCGTGTACAGGTCGGCGTCCGGACACAGCCCCTGACGCACCCAGGCCAGACGCCGCGCCCGCGGCACGAGATCGGGAAAGGCCACACCGGCCCGCGACGTCCACACCGGACGCCCGCCACGGGCCGCGGGAAGGGTGGCGGGCACGACGGTCATGCGAACTCCCAAGGCACGTACGGGCGGGCGTGGCCGAGGACCGCATCCGGTGGGACGACGGCCGCCTTGAAAGCAGGGTCGTCCACCAGGGCGGACAGATCGGTCAGGACGGGGACGGCGGTCAGGCCCGCTCCGGCCAGGCACCGGGCCCAGCCGACGGCGATCCGGGCGAACCAGGCAGTGCGGCCCAGCAACCGGTACACCGCACCGGGATGCCCGCAGGCTTCGGAGACGACAGTCACGCGAACTCCCAAGGCGCGTACGGGCGGGCATGGCCGAGGACCGCATCCGGTGGGACGACGGCCGCCTTGAAAGCAGGGTCGTCCACCAGGGCGGACAGGTCGGTCAGGACGGGGACGGCGGTCAGGCCCGCTCCGGCCAGGCGGTGTGTCCACTCCTCGGTGGTGAGGGAGAGCCGGTCGGCGCGGTCCAGCAGGCGGTGCGCCGTCTCGGGGTGCGCGCGGGCCTCCGGGCCGAGGCAGAGGTGGCCGTTGGCGGTGCGCAGGGGTCGGTCCAGCGGCGTGAAGCGGACGCGCTGCGCGGGGCGCGGGATCAGGGCGGCCGCGGAGACCAGGCTGGAATCGACGCGGCCGCCCCGCCCGGTCCGTTCCCGGTCCGCCAGCGCGGCCAGCACGCCCTGCGCGCACACCAGTCCGCCGAGTACGTCCGTGAGCGTCATCAGGGAGGGCGCCGGAGGTTCGTCGTCCGGGCGTACGGCGGCGGCGAGTCCGCTGTGCACCTGGGCGAGGTAGTCGGTGCCCAGGGGCGGCCGGTCGCCGAGGGTGTCGCCGAAGCCGGAGGCCCAGGCGTACACCAGGGCGGGATGGGGGGACAGCAGGTCGGGGGCGTCGAGGCCGAGCCGGGCGGCCTTGCCGGGGGCCCAGTTGTGCACGAAGACATCGGCGTCGGCGGCCAGCGCGCGCACCGTCTCCCGGCCCGCCGCGGTCGTCAGATCGGCCTCGACGATCCGCTTGCCCGCGTTGAGCGCCGTGAACCGGGCCGAGGTGTCGCCGGCCAGCGGGGGCAGCCACCGCATCGGGTCGCCGCCCGGCGGCTCGATCCGGATCACCTCGGCGCCCAGCATCCCGAGCACGTGACCCGCGAGGGGGCCCTGCACCCGGCGCGTGGACTCCACCACCCGCAGGCCCGCGAGCGGGAGGCGCGGGGCGTCGCCGGAGCAGGGTTCGGGCCCGGCGGTCACCGGACGCTCCGGTGCGGGACCGAGCCGCCAGGGGGCGTCGCAAACGGCCGGGGCGAAAGTGAGCCGCCAGGGGTCGGGGTGGACGGCCGGGGCGGGGTCGGTGCCGATGGTGAGGAGGCTGACGCCGGTGTCCTGCGCGGCGGCCCGCAGGTCCGGCAGGGTCCGGCGGCGGGCGGCCGCGCGCAGCTCCTCCGGCAGCGCGCACACGGCGGTGGCGAACCGCTGCTGGAAGGGCAGCCAGCCGCGGCCGGCCGGCGCGGGCGGCACGCCGAGCCGGGCCCAGAACTCCCGCCAGGCCAGCGGGTCGAGGGTCTCCAGCTCGACGCGGACGCCGTCGGACGTCTCCAGGGTCGCCAGGCCGCCCGCGTACGGCTCCGGTCCGGCCGTCGGCTCGGGCGGCCCGTCGTCCGCGCGGGCCGTCGCGGCGGCGAGGTACTGGCCGACCGCCAGCAACGCGCCCTGCGCGACCGAGGTCCGCACCTCGCGCAGGTCCAGCCCGCGGGCCCGGCCGATCCCGGCGGCGGTGACACCCTGCGCGGCGAGCACCCCGGCCACCACCGAGGCGTAGTCGACGGCGAGCGGGGCCGGCCCGCCGGTGGCCCGGCCGTGGACGTGCATAAGCCCGCAGGCGGCCTGTACGGCACGCTCGTCCGGCAGGTCCATGCCGACCGGGCCGGCCCAGTCGAGGGCGGCGCGCACCTGCGGGCTCCCCGGTGCGGTGTGCCGTAGCAACCGGTCGGCCACGGCGGCGGCGACCGCAGGGCGCGCGGCGGTACGAGGGCTCACTGGTCCTCCCCGCCGGGCCGGCGGCCCTGTACCGAGTAGAAGACGCTGGAGGCGGCGCGGAACGTCGGGTCCCGCATCAACTCCCCCACCCGGTCCAGTTCTTCGCCGGTCATGCCCTGCTCCACCAGCCGGTCCCGGAGGTTGCGGGTGTGGTTCAACTGGAGCCCGAGGCCCGGATCGCGGGCCTGGCGGACGCCGATGTGCAGATGGACGTCGACGGCGGTGAGCCCCGCCGCGCGCAGGGCGGCCGGCACCCTGCGTCCCCAGTGCGGGTCGCCGCCCGCGGCGCGCATCGCGGCCGACTTGGCCCGCAGGAAACGGGTGTACAGCTCCTCGGCCGCCGCGTCCGGGGTCAGCAGCGGGGGCTCGTACGACGCGTCGATCTCGTCGATCTGGAGCAGTCCGCCGGGCCGCAGGGCGCGTACGAGCCGGCGCAGGACGGCGTCGCGGGAGGGCACGTGCTGGAGCACCAGGCGGGCCACGATCAGGTCGTAGGCCGCCTCGGGCAGCGGGTCGCGGGCCACGTCGAGCGCGGCGACCGCGAGCCGGGGGCCGGGCACGAGGTCGCGGGGGTCGCGGTCGGTGGCGAGCACCGAGCCGCCCGGCGCGACCCGCTCCGCCAGCCAGCGGGCGATGCTGCCGCCGCCCGCGCCGATCTCCAGGCAGTGCCAGCCCGGTCCGACCCCGGCGGCGGCCAGCCGGGGCAGGGTCACCGGATCGTAGGCGGCCTCCAGGCAGCGGTGCTGGTCGCGGCTGTGCGCGGTGCCGTTGCCGAAGACCGCGCGGGCGGGGGCCGGCGGTGCCATGAGGGGGTTCCTTTCATCGAGAGGTCGGGCCCGGCCCGGCACGGAGCAGGCCGGGTCGGGAGTGCCGTCCGTCAGGTCCAGCGGCCGGTGCCCGCGGGTCCGGTGCCGGTGAGGCGGCGGGCCAGCGCGGCGCGGCGGACCTTGCCGGTGCCGGTGCGGGGCACGTCGTCCCAGGTGAGGACGGCCGGTTCACGCAGCGCCGGCAGGCCGTCCGCGGCCTCTTTCCAGGCGGCCGGGTCCAGTCGGCCGTCGGCGGTGACCACGACGGGCAGCGGATCGCCGTCGCCGGCGCCGAGGATCACGCACTCCAAAGCCTCGGGCAGCCGCGCCTCCAGCAGGTCCTCGGTGCGCAGGCAGCTCAGGCCGGGCAGGCTGTCGACCTCGCGGTCCAGGACGCTGACGCTGCCGTCGCGGTGGAGCACGCCCATGTCGCCCGTGGACCACCAGTCGCCGACGCGTTTGGCCTGCCAGCGTTCGTCCTCGTCGAGGTAGCCCAGGGCGAGGGCGGCGGTGCGCACCAGGAGCAGTCCGGGGCGGCCGCGCGGCACCGGGCGCAGGGTGTCCGGGTCCACCGCGCGCAGCCGGGTCCGGCCCGGCACCGGACGGCCCAGCCGGCGTGCCGTGGACTTCGCGTCCGGTGCGAGCGCGGCGCGCCGGGTGTGGAAGCGGAAGGTCAGCGGGCCGGTCTCGGTCTGGCCCCAGCCCTGCATCCACAGCGGCCGGGCGTGCCGGGTCGCCGTCAGGTAGGCGCGCAGCACGGGCGGGTGGACGGCGTCGTAGGTGCTGATGTAGAGGCGGACCCGCCGGAAGGGGTTGTCGAGGCGGGTGGTGAGCGGCCGCAGCTGGACGTAGGTGGCGGGCAGGGCCTCGGCGACGGTGGGCGGGTGGGCGCGCAGCAGCGGGTCGGCGGTGTCCGGGTCGTCGCCGGTGAGCACGACGACCTCGGCGGGCGGGGTCGACAGCACCACCGCCGTCCAGCAGAAGGTCCGGCCGTGGGCGTAGGCGCTGGCGTTGAGCAGGATGTCGTCCCGGCGGATGCCGATGCCGGGGTAGCGCACCGCCTCGAAGCGGGCGAGTTTGTGCACGAGGGTGCGGGTGGAGTGGACGACCAGCTTGGGCACTCCGGTGGTGCCCGAGGTGTGGTGGATGACGAGGGGGTCGTCGTCGCGGCGGCGTACGGGTGGGCGGGGCCGGGTGGCGTCCAGCGCGCCGAGGTGGACGGCGCCGGGCGGGGCGGCGTCGAGGGTGACGCGCAGGGGCGGACTCGCGGCCCCGCAGTGGGCGAGCAGTTCGGAGGTGGTGACGAGCGCGGCCGGGCGCAGCCGCTCCAGCAGGGTGCGCAGGGTCTCCGGCTCCAGCCGGGCGGACAGCAGCGCGGGGACGGCGCCGGCGCGGACGGCGGCGCAGGCGAGCAGGTCGTAGTCCCAGTGGTTGTCCTTGACGATCGCCACCCGGTCGCCGGGCTGTACCCCGGCGGCGGCCAGCCGGGTGGCGGTGACGCGGACGAGGTCGGCGAGTTCCGTGACGGTCCAGCGCGTTCCGGCGTCGGGGGCGAGGTCGAGGGGCCGGTCGAGGTGGAACACGGTGCGGGCGCCGTCCGCCACGGCCTCGTCGAACAGGGTGCCCATGTCATGCGGTCGCAACGGTCTTCTCCAGTCGGTCGGGGCCTGCCGGGCGGGGCCGGCCCAGCCTGCTCAGGACGCGGGAGGCGGCGAGCGCGCCCGCGCGGACGGCGCCTTCGGACGCGGGCCGCAGCATCACCCAGTCGCCGGCGTACTCCACGGCGCGCACCGGCCGGTCGAGGAAGGCGGCGCGCTGTGCGAGGGCCGCCGGGGTGGCTTCCGGCAGGCCGTGGCGGAAGCGGTGCGTGAAGTGGTGGCGGCGGGCGGCGCCGATGCCGGGGACGTAGCGTTCGGCCGCGTGCACGAGCAGGTCGGCGGCGGCGTCCGGGTCGGCGTCCAGGAGTTCGGGGACCTGGAGCGGTGCGGCGACGAGGGTGACGAGGCCGCGTCCTTCGGGGGCCCGGCCGGGGTCCTTGGCGTGGTCCACGACGACGCCGGAGAGGTACTGTTCCCCGGCGGCGGCCGGGGTGAGCAGGATGTGCACCGGGCGCCGGGCGGCCGGGGCGAGCGGGCGGTCCAGCAGGCAGCTGACCTTCAGCATCGGGGTGAAGGTGCAGGCGGTGAGGAACGGCCGTTCGTCGGCGGGGAGTTCGGGGCGCAGGGCCGCCGCGGCGGGGGCGGGGACGGCGAGCACCGCGGCCCGCGCCTTGACCTCGCCGTCGTCGCAGCGCAACACGGCGTGGCCGCCCGCGTCCACGACCTCGCGCACGGTCCGTCCGGTGACGACGTCCATCTGGGCGGCGAGCCGGCGGGCGAGGAAGTCCATGCCCTCCCGGTAGGTGCGCCAGCTCGTCGGGGCACCGGCCTCCAGCAGCAGGCTGACCAGGGGGGCGGCGGCGGAGCGGGCGGTGTCCCAGCCGAAGAAGCAGCCGGCGACCGGCTGGAAGAGGTAGTCGTGCAGGTCGCGGTGGTAGCGGGCGGTCGCCTCGCGGATGGTGGTGGCGCCCAGCGGGGTGTGCTCTGGGTGGTCGCCGTCGAACTTGGCGGCGCGGCGGCCGGACCAGGCGGAGAAGGCGGCCAGGTCGCGCCGGGCGCGGGCGGACAGTCCGGCGCCGGTGAGGACGGCCGTGCGCTCCCCCACGCCCGGACGGGCGCGCCCGCCGCGCCAGACGGCGACCCCGCCGCCGACGCGGGGCACGTCGGCGGCGGTGGCGCCGAGGCGGCGCAGCAGTTCCCAGGTGGCGCGGTAGCCGTGGGAGGCGACCTGTTCGGCGCCGGTGTCCACGGTCCAGCCGTCGTGGCGCAGGCTGCGCATCCGACCGCCCACGTCCGGGAGTTGCTCGTAGACGCGGACGGAGAGTCCGGCGCGGCGCAATTCGTGCGCGGCGGTCAGTCCGGCGATGCCGGCGCCGACGACGGCGACGTCCAGTTCGGGTGTCATCGGGTGGCCCCCCAGCCGACGAGGACGTTGGCGACGGTCATCAGCACCACGCTCAGCCGGTGCACCGTGAAACCGGTGCGGCGGGCGGTCATGATGTCGCCCCGGACGAACCCGGTCAGGTACTGCCGGGTGCGCAGCGCGGTCGCC
The DNA here is from genome assembly GCF_056435325.1 of Streptomyces sp. NPDC043952. Classification (NCBI taxonomy): domain Bacteria; kingdom Bacillati; phylum Actinomycetota; class Actinomycetes; order Kitasatosporales; family Streptomycetaceae; genus Streptomyces; species Streptomyces sp. NPDC043952. The sequence continues at coordinate 190,709 of NZ_JBWKES010000003.1, read as the reverse complement.
GGGAGCATCAGCAGCACGAACCACCAGGGGGCCGCGCCGGTGAGCGAGGCGAGCGCGCCGATGAGGAACTCGGCGGCCGACAGCGCCCCGATGAAGACGGCGTTGCCCCGCTCCGAGACCAGCGCGGCCACGGTGGGGCGGCCCACGGCCCGGTCGCCCTCGACGTCGTTGGTGTTGGAGTAGACGCCGAACATCAGCGGGCCGAACCCGAACAGCACCGCCTGCACCATCAGGAACCCGGCGAACTCGCCCGTCAGCAGCCCGTAGGGGACGATCACCAGCACGGCGCCCAGGGCGACGAGGAACGCCTCCTGGAAACCGTGGTAACTGATCTTCAGACCGTACGAGTACTGGAGCGACACCGCGAACAGCGCGCCCGCGGCGAGGAGCGCCCACAGCGGGCGGTGCGGGGCGAGCGCGGCGGCGCCCGCCCACAGCAGCACCCCGGCCACCGCGCAGGTCCAGGCGAAGCGCAGCGCCTGGGGTACCGTCAGCGCCCCGGCGACCAGGGGTTTGCGTGCCTTGCTGCGCAGGGGGTTGTCGGGGCCGTAGTTGGCGAGGTCGCTGCCGTCGCGGAACCCGGTGACGTCGTCCAGGGCGACCATCGCCATCAGTACGGCGATCTCGCCGACCAGGAACAGCGCGAGGACCAGCGCCTCGCGGGCGGTGAAGGCGTCGAGCGGGAACAGGGCGGCGGTCAGGGCGAGGAAGATGCCCAGGTAGTAGTCGTACACGTCCAGCTTGCCGAGCCGCGCGTAGGTGCGCAGCCTGCCGGGAGCGTGGGCGGTGGCCGTGGGACGGCCGGCCACGATGCTGTCGGTCATGGGGCCTTTTCGGATCTGGTCGGTGGAAGAGGTGGTCGGCGCCGGGGGGTGGGGCGCGCGGGTGGGTCTGGGGGCCGGGATGTGTGCTGGGTGCCGTACGGACAGGTGGCGCGCCACGGGCGGACGGTTGTGGCGAGGGCGGTCGGCCGCCAGGTGTCTCCGGTACGGGCGTCGGCAGGGCGGTGGCGGCCGTGGCATTCCGTACCGGTGGCCGCCGCCGGTCAGCCGTGCCCCGCCGCGAAGGCGCACACCAGGTCGGCGACCTGCCGGACCTGGGCGTCGGTGAGCAAGTGGTGCACCGGCAGCGACAGATGGCGGCGGGCGGCCTCCTCGGCGGCGGGCCAGCGGGCGCCGGGTGGTGCGTAGGGGGCGAAGGCGGCGTGCGCGGGCAGGGGGCTCGGGTAGTAGACGTGGCTGGCCACTCCGTGCGCGGCCAGGTGGGCGGCGAGGGCTTCCCGGTCGGCGGCGAGGACCGTGTACACGTAGAAGCAGCGGCCGTCGGGGTCGGGCGGCGGCGGGGTCACCCCGTGGTCGGCGAGCGGGGTGAAGCGCTCGGTGTAGTACGCGGCGATCTCGGCCCGGCGGGCGAGGCGGGCGGGGAATCCGGCGTAGCGGTGCGTCTGGAAGGCCGCCTGGATCTCGTCGAAGCGGCTGTTGACGCCGATGGCGTGGTGGACGAACCGCCGGCCGGGCCGCTGGCCGTGGTTGCGCAGCAGCCGCACCCGCTCGCCGAGCGCCGGGTCACGGGTGATCACCACGCCGCCCTCGCCGGGCATCCCGCCCGTCTTGACCTGGACGAAGGAGTAGACGCCCGCCTCGCCCCACAACCCGGCCGGCACCCCGCGCAGGACGCCGCCCTGGGCGACCGCCGAGTCCTCCAGCAGGCGCAGTCCGTGCCGCCGGGCCAGTTCGGCGAAGCGGGGCATGTCGGCCATCACGGAGAACATGTGGGCGGGCATCACGGCCCTGGTCCGCCCGGTGACGCGGCGTTCGGCGTCGTCCGGGTCCATGGTCATGGTGTCCGGGCGGATGTCGGCGAAGACCGGGACGGCGCCGACGGCGACGACCGAGGAGGCGAGCGGGGCGCAGCCGAAGGCGGGGACGATCACCTCGTCGCCGGGGCCGATGTCCATGGCGCGCAGCACCAGAGACAGCGCGGAGGTGCCGCTGGAGCAGGCGACCACGTCGGCGGCGCCGAGGTCGGCGCGCAGCAGTTCTTCGAAGGCGGCGGTGCGCGCGCCCAGGATGAAACGTTGCTCCGGATCGAGGCCCACCTCGCGGACCAGGGCGATCAGTTCGGCGCGGTCGGCCTCGAAGAGGGCGGGCGGGAAGAAGGGGACGGCGGTGGCGGGCGTGGTGGTCATGCGGTGGTCCTCGTCGTGGCGAGGAAGGCGCCGACGGTGTCGCAGACGCGGTCCAGGTCGCCGGGGCGCAGGTCGGGGTGGAAGGGCAGGGCCACGGCCCGGCGGGCGGCGGCCTCCGCGTGCGGGAAGTCGCCGGGCCGGTGGCCGAGGTGGCCGAAGACGGGCTGGTGGGGCAGCGGCAGCGGGTAGTAGACCTCGGTGCCGATGCCCTGCCCGGCGAGGTGGTCGACCAGGGCGTCGCGTTGTTCGGTCTCGATCAGGTAGACGTAGTGCACATCGCGGTCGTCGGGCGTCTCGGCGGTGGCGCGCGGCAGGCGGAGGATGCCGGGCAGGTCCCGCAGCCGGGCGGTGTAGGCGGCGGCCAGGTCGGCGCGGCGCGCGATGTGCTCCTCCAGGTGCGGGAGTTTGGCGAGCAGCACGGCCGCCTGGATGTCGTCCATCTTGCTGTTGGCGCCCGGCAGCGCGCTCTCGGTGGAGATGGCCGGGAAGTCGTTCAGCGTACGGCCGCCCCTGCCGTGGTGGCGCAGGGCCGCGACGGTGTGGGCGATCTGCGGGTCGTCGGTGAGGACGGCTCCGGCGTCGCCGATCGCGCCGAGCGTCTTCGAGGGGAAGAAGGACAGGACGCCGCCCCTGCCGTGCAGGCCCGCGTGGATTCCCCGGCGGCGCATGCCGATCGCCTCGGCGCTGTCCTCGACGACGGTGAGGCCGTGCCGCCGGGCGACGGCGGAGACGGCCGCCATGTCGGCCATGGTGTGGAACAGGTGGACCGGCATCACGAACCGGCTGCGGGGGGTGACGGCGGCGTCGAGCGCCTCGGGGTCCATCGCGTAGGTCACCGGGTCGATGTCCACGAACTGCGGGCGCCCGCCCGCGAGTACGACCGCGGAGGCGGTGGCGAAGAAGGAGTACGCCGGCACCAGCACCCCGTCGCCGGGGCGCAGTCCGCAGGCGCGCAGCAGCAACACCAGGGCGTCCGTACCGCTGTTGACACCGATCACATGCCGGGCGCCGGTGTACCGCGCGAGGGCCGTCTCCAGTTGTCCGACCTGTTTTCCATGGCTGAATTTTCCGCTGTCGAAAACGTCGTCCAACGCCTTTTCGATGGACGGCCACAATTGTTCGAAAGTCGCGGCCTGGGAGAAGAAGGGAATCGATTCGGCCGTCCCCTCGGGGGCCGGAACCGCACTCCCGGCCGGCGCCCGAAGCTGTCCACTGGAAGGCAAACTCTCACCCGTCCCGTCGTTTCTGTGGAACGGCCACGCTAGTCGGATCGTTCCGCAGGCGGAGAAAGGAAAGGATCATCTTCACACTTTGTGGGTAACGGCGTTCCGGATCGCTTGACCCTATCCGCGCCGGGCGGCAATAGTCGGGCGGCGCACCGGGGTTGTGCGCGCCGTGCGGCGAACCGCGACCGGCGTTCGCGCGCCCCCCGGTTCTCCTTCCCCTTTTTCCTTTCTCCCAGGAGGCTCCGTGCTCCAGCCCCTCGTGGTCGGGCTCGGCCGCTCCGGATCCGGACTGCATCTGAAGACCCTCGCCCGGCTCGCCCGGCGCACCGCGGCCACGGGTGATCCGCTGGTCGCCCTGCCCGTGATCGGCTGCGACCCGCGCGCCGGAGCACGGGCGGACGCGGGGGCGGCCGGTGAACTCACGGCTTTCGGCAGCCTGGAGGAGGCTTTGGCCGGGGCGGACCCCGCCGCGACGGTGGCCCATGTGTGCACCCCGCCCCGGCAGCGGTACGACGTGATCGCGCGACTCGCCGAGTACGGGGTGCGCCGGCTGATCGTGGAGAAGCCCCTCGCTGTCTCCGCGGCCGAACTCGACGCCCTGGTACGGCTCCGCGAGCGGGCGGGGCTGGACGTGGTCGTCGTGTCGCACTGGACCGGCTCCCGGCTCGCCGCCCGGCTGCGCCGGCTGGTCCGCGAGGAGACGCTCGGCCCGCTGCGCCGCATCACCGTGGACCAGCACAAGCCCCGCTTCCTGCGGTCGCTGACCACCGACGGGCACCCGACCGCGCTGGACGTGGAGCTCCCCCATTCCCTGGCGCTCGCCCTGGACCTGGCCGGTCCGGCCGAGCTGCGGGCGGCGGGCTGCTGGGAGTTGCGCTGCGAGGACCGCGTACTGCCCCGCCTCGGCGGCGCCCGCGTCGAGCTGGAGCACCGGTCGGGCGTGACCACCCTGCTGCGCTCGGACCTCGGCGCGGCGGTCCGGCAGCGCAGCGTCGTCTGCGCGTTCGAGGGGGGCACGGCCACGGCGCACTTCCCGCTGAGCGAGGACGACGACCACGCCCAACTGGTCGTCGAGGGGCCGGACACCGGGCCCGCGCACCACGTCTTCCGCGACGACGCCCTGACCGGCTTCCTGGAGGACGCCTACCGGGGCTTCGCCACCGGGACGGCCGGTGCCCTGAACTTCCCGCTCGCGTGCGCGACGGCCCGGCTGCTGTGCGCGGCGCGCGAGCACTGCGCCGTCGTACCACCCCCCAGGGTTCCGCAGACGCTCGCGGGGAGCCGCTGACATGCGCCCGCAACCCGCCACCGCCCCCCGCTTCGGGCCGCTGGCCGGCATCGGGGACGAGGCCGCGCCCGGCGCGGACGGTCAACTGGCCGCGCTACGACGCCTCGGCTGGAGCGCCGTCGAACTGCGCAACGTCGACGGCACCGCGCTCGCCGACCTCTCCCCCGCCGCCTTCGGGGCGCTCACCCGGCGCCTCGCGGACGACGGCGTCAGCGTGGTCGCCGTGGCGTCCCGGATCGGGAACTGGTCGCGTCCGGTCACCGGCGGCATCGGCCCGGACCTCGCCGAACTGGACGTGCTCGCCGAGCGGTGCGCCGCCCTCGGCTGCCGCCTGGTGCGGATCATGTCGTACCCGAACGACGGCCTGCCGGAGCGGGAATGGGCCGACCGCGCGCTGGCCCGCACCGCCGTCCTCGCGGACCGGGCCGCGCGCGCCGGCCTGGTGCTGGTGCACGAGAACTGCGCGGGCTGGGCCGGGGACCGGGCCGACCGCGCGCTGCGCCTGCTGCGCGCCGTCGACAGCCCCGCCCTGCGCCTGCTGTTCGACATCGGCAACGGTGTCCCCTACGGGTACGACGCCCCGGCCATGCTGCGGGAACTCGCGCCGTACGTCGCCCACGTGCACATCAAGGACGCCGTGCGCCTGCCGGACGGCTCCACCGCCTACACGCTGCCCGGCGAGGGCGCCGCCCGGGTGGCCGAGTGCCTGCGGATCCTGGCCGCCCACGGCTACCGCGGGGCACTTTCCCTCGAACCGCACCTCGCCGTGCGGCCCCACGAGGGGCTGATCCGGGCCGGCGCGGACGCCGCCGACCTCTTCGTGCGGGCCGGGCAGGCACTGCTCGCGCTGCTGGACAAGCTCCCGGACGGCCCGGCGTGAGCGCCGTGTTCACCGACCGGTACCGCGCACTCCTCCTCGACCTGCTGCGCCTGCCGAGCGTCAACCCGCTGGAGGCCGGCCCGGACGACCCGCCGTCCCGGCTGCCGCAGCTCCTGAAGCGGTACGCGACGGCCGCCGCCGGGGCCGGGTTCCGTACGGTACGGCTGGCCGCGCCGCCCGCCGACTGCCTGGACCGGCCCGGCGTACCGGCCACGGTGCGCGCCGCCGCCCGTGATCCGCGCTTCCTCGCCGGTCAGCCCAGTCTGCTGCTGCGCCTGGGGCCCGAACGCGCCCGCGCGGACACGGTGATGTTCAACGTGCACCTGGACACCGTCGCCGGTCACACCCCGCCGGTCTTCGACGGCGCCCGGTTCACCGGGCGGGGCGCGGTCGACGCCAAGGGGCCCGCGGTCGCCCTGCTCGCCGGGCTCGCGGCCGCCGCCGCGCACCCGGCCGTCGGACGGGACGTCACCGTGCTGGTGCAGGCCGTCGCCGGGGAGGAGGGCGGCGCCCTGGGCACCTACGGCACCCGCCCGCTGATGGAGGCCGGGTACCACGGGCGGCTCAACGTGTTCTGCGAGCCGACCGGGCTGCGCGCGCTCCCCCGCTCGACGGCCGCCATGACCGCCCGGATCACGGTGGCGGGCGAGGACGCGGTGGACGACCACCCGGACGCCGGACACAACGCGACCGTGCTGCTCGGCTTCCTCGCCCAGCATCTCGCCGCCCGCCTGGACGGGACCGTGCCCGGTGGCCGGGTGTGCGTCGCCGGACTGCACACCGGCCACACCCACAACCGGGTCCACGGCACCGGCACGCTGCTGCTGAACCTGTCGTACCGCACCACCGCCGACGGTGACCGGCTGAAGGCGGCGGTCACCCGGCAGCTCGCCGACGGCCTCGACCGTTTCACCGAACTGTTCGGCAGCAGCCTGGAGTTCGCCCGTACCGCGCGGGACGCGGCCCGCATCACCCGGCTCGGCTGGGACAAGCAGGGGCTGCCCGCGCTGGACAACCGGGACCCGTGGGCCGAGGCGCTGCTGGCCGGTGCCGGAGCCCGGCCGGCGGCCGACGACCCCGGCTTCACCTGCGACGCCGTCTGGGCCGCGGGCCTGGCGGACGCGTTCACCGCCGTACTGGGCCCCGGCTCGCTGGCCGCCAACCGCGCCCACGCGCCCGGCGAGTTCGTGGACCTCGCCGATCTGGAGGACTTCGCCCGCGTGATCCACCGGCTCGTCACGTCCTTCGCGGACGGGGTACGACCGCCGGCGGGGCGGGCCGGGCCGGGCCGCGGAGATCCACCCGGTAGCGAACCGCCCACCCCTACAGAACAACCCCCCATCCCCTAAGGAATACGGATGACGGCACCCCCCGCCCACCGAGCGGCGGCCGAGCGCACCTCTGTCCTGGTCGACCACGCCGAGCTGCACACCGCGCTCACCGCCCTGTTCGCCGGGCACGGCATCCCCGCCGCGCGGGCCCGGCTCGCCGCGGACGCGCTTCTCCACGGCGACCTGACCGGGCTCGACTCCCACGGTGTGTTCAACCTCGGCCGCCTCTACCTGCCGCTGCTCGCCTCCGGCCGCTGCGACCCGAAGGCCGAACCCGAAACACTCACCGACCTGGGCGCCTGCGCTGTCGTCGACGCGCACAGGGCGCTCGGCCTGTGGGCCGCGGCCGAGGCCATGGACGACGCCGTGGCCCGCGCCGCGCGGCACGGGATCGGCCTGGTGTCGGTCCGTGGCGCGACCCACTTCGGGTGCGCCGGGTTCCACGCCGCCCGCGCCGCGCACGCCGGGATGATCGGCGTGGTCGCGAGCAACTGCGGCGGCCAGCGCATCGCCCGGCCGCCGGGCGGCGCCGTCGCGATGCTCGGCACCAACCCGCTCAGCGTGGCCGCGCCCGCCCTCGACGGGCATCCGTTCCTGCTGGACATGAGCACCACGGTCGCGCCCACCGGCAAGGTCCGCGTCGCCGCCCGGCGCGGTGAGCCGGTGCCCGCGGGCTGGCTGGAGGACGCGGCGGGCGAGCCGGTGACCGACCCGGCCGCCTTCGACCGCGGCGAGGCCTTCCTGCGCTGGCTCGGCGGGAGCTCCGGGACCGGTGTCCACAAGGGCTTCGGGCTCGGCATCGCCGTGGAGCTGCTGGCCGCCGTGGTCTCCGGCGCGGCCGTGGGGCCCGCACCCGCGGCGCTGGAGGGGGACGGCCGGCCGCACGGCAGCGACGACGACATCGGCTTCTTCCTGCTCGCCATCGCCCCACAGATGCTGCGCCCCGGCGCGGACGTGGCGGGCGCGACCCGGTCCCTGTTCGGCGCGCTCACCGACTGCCCGCCGGTGCGCGCGGGCGAACCGGTGCGCTATCCGGGCTGGTGGGAGGCGGAACGCGCCGCCGAACGGCGCCGCGACGGCATCCCGCTGCCGCCGCACCTGTACGAGGAACTGACCGGCCTCGGTCTGCTCGGGGGCCGCTCGTGAACCGGCCCCTGCGCCTCGGGGTGATCGGTCTCGGCGCCATCTCCCCCTACTACCTGACCGCCGCCGAACGGCTCCCCGAGTGGGAGCTGACCGCCGTGTGCGACGCCCGTGCACAGACGCTGGAGCGGTATTCCGGCCCGGCGGCCCGGTTCCGCGACCATCACACGCTGCTGGCCGGGGCCCGGCCGGACGCGCTGGTCGTGGCCGTCCCCAACGATGTCCATCTGCCCGTGTGCCGGGACGCGCTCGCCGCCGGTGTCCCGGTGTGCGTGGAGAAGCCGCTGGCCCTGACCGCGGCCGAGGGACGGGTCCTGGTGGATCTGGCGCGCCGCGCCGGGGTCCCGCTGATGACCGCGTTCCACCGGCGCTACAACACGGCCGTCCGCGACCTGGCTTGCCGGATCGCGGGCCGGCAGGTGCGCTCGGTCCGGGTGCGCTATCTGGAGCGCATCGAGGAGCATCTCGGCGGCGAGGACTGGTACTTGGACCCCGGCCGCTGCGGCGGGGGCTGCCTGGCCGACAACGGACCCAACGCCCTCGACGTGGTCCGGCTGCTGCTCGGCGACCTCACCGTCACCGGGTGCGTGCTCGAACGCGACGGCCGGGGCGTCGACCGCCGGGCGGCGATCCGCCTGCGCGGCCGTACCGGCGCGACCGCCGAGGTCGAGCTGGACTGGTCGTATCCCGGTGAACTCAAGGACGTGCAGGTGGAGTTGGCCGACGGGGAGGCCCTTACCGCCGACATGCTCGCCGGGCACACCGCCTTCAAGGGGTCGCTGTGGCATGAGTACGAGGCGATCCTCGGCGAGTTCGCTGCGCTCGTGGAGGGGCGCGATGAAGCCGGTCCGGGGGCGCACGGGGGGCTGCCCGCGCTGGAGTTGGTGGAGGCCGCCTACGGCTGCGCCCGGCCCGCGGTCCCGGTGGCGGAGACGGGCCGGTGAACCCCGAGGAGGACGGCCCGAAGCGGGTGGTGCGCGGCACCCTGGTCAAGGTGCTGGTACACCGGCGCACGGACCGGGGCATGCGGGTGGAGGAGCACGCGGCGCGCTGTGTGCGCCGCGGTGAGGTGCACGAGCTGGTGACCACCGACCAGTGGGAGCCGCGCCCCGGCGCCCGGATCGACCGGGTGGGCTTCCTGGGCTTCGCCGAGCTGGAGTGCGGCGGGGTGATCGACCGGGGCGACCTGGTGCGTGTCGGGGACACGGTGGTCGGCACAGTGCTCGGGTTCGACGCCTGCCATCTGCCGAACCACTACAACATCCTGATCCATGCCGAGCGCCCGGTCAGCGGCCGGGACCTGGGACTGCGGCCGGAGCTGGCCGTCACCTTCACACAGGCCGTCTGACTGGGCGTGCGTGGGCCCCTGGACCCCAGGCCGGGTTCAGGGGCCCACGTGTGACCGGTCCGGCCTTCGCCTCCTCACCGGTGTTGCCGCCCACGGGATGGCGCCGGCCGCTGAGCCCGGCGGCGCCACCCCGTGTCACCGGAGCGGAGGCGGTCCGGCCGGGTCAGCCGAGCAGCTCGACCTCGAGGCGGCCGAAGTGGAAGTCGCGTACGACCTCCAGGAGTTCGTCCTCGGACAGCCGTCCGTCGCCGTTCTTGTCGACCTTCTGGAACGCCAGGCCGGCCTCGGACAGCGGCACGCCGACACCGGACAGCCAGGACTGGAACTCGCGGGCGTCGATCTGGCCGTCGTGGTCCTCGTCGCACAGGCGGATGAGCGCCTTCACGATCGGCGACAGGGCGCGGTTGAAGCTGGCCTCGCCCTCCTTGAACAGCATCTCCCCGGTGGCGTCGAGGAACTGCTCGCGGCTGATGGTGCCACCGGCCCCGACACCGGCCTTATCGGCGAGGTACTCGTACAGCCCGGTGAAGGCGGCGTGCAGTTCCTGTACCTCCGGGGAGTCGGCGTCCTTGCCCAGGTTCTGGGCGATGCGCGCGGCCTCGCTCTGGAAGTCGGCGGCGTCGAGGACCCCGTTGCCGTCGGTGTCCCACTTGTCGAAGCGCTTCACCAGACGCTCGTTGGCGGCAGCGGTGCTCATGTTGTTTCTCCTTGTTTCCGATGGGTGTTACGGCGGTGCTGAACTGCGGCACTTGGGCAGGGCCGCATCCACGCACGGCGGTGCCGGTGCGCGGGCTCTGGGGGCCGGTTCCGAACCGGCCGGTGATGCGCCGGGCGAGGCCGGCGAGAGGGGAAAGGAAGCTCAGGAATTCAGAGAAGGGTGACTCTGCTGCCCACGGCCTTGCCGCGGGTGTCCAGCAGGGCGCAGCGGGCCTGGCCCAGTGTCTGATGCGCGTAGCAGGCGTGGTCCTGGAGCAGGATGGCCACGTCGGCCCGGTCCAGGGCGTCCCGCAGGTCCTCGGTGCGGGGCAGCGGGCCGCCGCCGACGGTGAACTCGGGGACGTACGGGTCGTGGTACGACACCTTGACGCCGGCGGCGAGCAGTCCCGCGGCCACCTGGCGGGCCGGTGTCTCGCGGATGTCCGCCACATCGGGTTTGTAGGTGACGCCGAGCAGCAGGGCCCGTGCGCCCTCGGGGTGCCCGACGGTTTCGGTGAGAAGGGTCAGGGCGCGCTCCACGACATGGTCCGGCATCCGGCTCAGGACGTCCTGGGCGGCTGCCAGGGTGCGGAAGGCGAAGCCCTGGGACTCCGCGCGGGCGGCCAGGTAGCGGGGGTCGACGGGGATGCAGTGGCCGCCGACGCCGGGTCCGGGGCTGAACGGCGCGAAGCCGAAAGGTTTCGACGCGGCGCAGTGCAGTACGTCCCAGATGTCAATGCCTGTTTCATGGCAGAACAGGGCCACCTCGTCGACCAGGGCGATATTGACGTAGCGGTAGGTGTTCTCCAGGAGCTTGGCCATCTCCGCCTCGCGGGTGCCGCGGGCGACGACGAGCTGGTCCACGAAGCGGGAGTAGAACGCCACCGCGTACTTGGCGCACAGCGCGGTGTACCCGCTCACGACCTTGGGGGTGTTGCGGACGTCCCAGGTCGGGTTGCCGGGGTCGATGCGCTGCGGGGAGTACGCCAGGTGGAAGTCCTCGCCGGCCCGCAGTCCGCTGCCGCGCTCCAATAAGGGGCGTACGACGTCCTCGGTGGTGCCCGGATAGCTGGTGGACTCCAGGACGACGAGCGTGCCGGGGCTCAGCCGGGCGGCGACGGCTTCGGCCGCGTCCTCGACGGCGGACAGGTCGGGCAGGCCCTTGTCCGTGAGTCCGGTGGGCACGCAGATCACCACGGTCTGCGCGCCTTCCAGGACCGCGGGGTCGTCGGTGGCGTGGAAGCCCGCGCCCAGCATGGCCGCGACATCGGCGTCGTCGACCCCGCCGACGTGCGAGCGGCCGTCGGTCAGGCCGGTCACCACCGGGCGGGACACGTCGTATCCCGCGGTCGCCAGGCCGGCGAAGACCGCGGCTCGGGAGAGCGGCAGCCCGACGTGCCCCAGCCCCATGACGACGAGTTCGGCGGGCATGTGCGCAGGTTCTCCAAGGTGTGGAAGCGGGTGGAAGCGGGTGTGGAGCGAGAGGGGGCGGCCGGGGCTCAGGCGAGGACGCCGCAGCCGAGCGCGGGGCGCGAGCCGCCGTCGAACACGAGGCGCGGGCCGCAGCCGAACACGAGGCGCGAGGCTCCGCCGAGCGCGGGGCGGGTGCGGTGTCCGGAGTGGCGCGCGGTCAGGTCTGGCGCCGGTCGCGTCCTGTGCGCCACGGCATCGCCCTCGTTCGCCGCTACGGCGGTGTCGGCGGAGGCGCTTGCCGCGGGCGGGGCACTGGGTGCGGCGAGCAGGGCGATCCGGGTACGGCGCATGTATTGCTCCAGTTCGGTGGCGTCGTTGAGTTGATTATTTTCTGCCGGAACACCGGATAAGCGCAGGAGCTCACGCAAGCACCTGAACCAGGGACCCGGTCAAGCGGAATTGACGCCGGTACCGGCGCCGTGCCCGGAAACGACGAAGACCGCCGCCCGGCCGGGCGGCGGTCATGTGCGTATCGGTCCTGCCCCGGCTCGGGGCCGGGCGGAACTCAGTGCTGGACCGGCGGGCAGTAGCCGGTGTTCTCGCCGATGGAGTTGATCTCGGCGTTCGACCTGGGGTCGCCCGCGTAGTCGATCTGGTTGGTGCAGCTGACGCCGGACTTCTTCACGGTGCCCGCCGACGTGGTGTGGGCCGAGCCCTGGCCGCCCTTGGTGGCGGGGGTCGCGGAGCCGGACGGCGTGGCGGTGGACGAGGCGGACGAGGAGGGGGCGGCGCCGTCGGAGCCGCTCCCGCCGCAGGCCGTGAGCGACAGGCCGAGAGCCACACCGGCGACAGCGAGCATCGAGATCTTCTGGACGCGCATCGAATTCCCCCTCGGGACAGGTCCCGCTCCCGGTGAGCGGGCCTTGCGACTATCCAGACAGGAGCCCCGCCGCCCCGGTTGCCGGGCACCTCTTCCTGAGACATTCCTATGACACTCGTGGCCAATACACATATCAACTGGCCGGAACGCGGCCGGAGTAGAGACCCCATCAGGGTGCCGTCAGCCCTCCGTCAGCGCCGCCTGCCAGTCTCTTCCCTGTGAACGGCGAGGGGCACCGCCCCGAAGCCGGGAACGAGGAGAGGTGCCCGGAGCGGCTGATCGGGGACCAAGCTCGTCTCAAGGTCGGACCCCCAGGGGTCCACGCAGGTTCGAATCCTGCCCTCTCCGCCGGGACGACCCTCGCGACCGTCCCGCTGCGCGCGGCGACCGGGTGCACGCGGTCCAGGGCAGCGCCGACCGGCGACGCGGGGCTGACCGGCGCCATGGCCGACCGGGCGTGCGGCAACGGGGATGTTGAACTCTCGCTCTGCCGGTCTGTCGGTCAGCGAGATCCCGACGCGCTGACCGTGGCCAGCAGCAGGTCCTCGCCGCTCGATGGGCGCAGTCCGTCGGCGCGGTCGGCGAAGTAGCGGTCGCCGAGCGCGGTTCCCGAGATGTGCCGCGGGTCCGCGAGTCCGGCCTCGCGGGCCAGGGCCAGCATCTCCTGGGGCGTGTAGAAGCTGATGAAGGGGGTCCCGGACGACCGTGCGCCGTTCTCGCTCGCGCGCAGGCCGGGCCGGTCCGCGGCGTCGAGGAGGTCGGCCGGGAGCAGGAAGCTCATGGCGAGCGTCGAACCGGGCGCGAGCGCGGCGATCTGGCGCAGGGTGGCCGCGGTGGCGTCCTTGGTGAGGTACATGCTGACGCCGGTAGAGGCGACGACTGCCGGCCGGCCGGTGTCGAACCCGGCGCCGATCAGCCGCTCCCACCAGGACTCGTCGGCCTCGAAGTCGACCGGCACGAGGTGCAGCCAGTCGGGGACGCCGTAACCGAGCCGCACCAGCCGGTGGCGTTTCCATGCCTGCGGGCCGGGCCGGTCCACCTCGAAAATCCGCAGCCGGGAGGCGAGTCCGGGATTGCGCTGGGCGAAGGTGTCCAGGCCGGCGCCCAGGATGACGTACTGGGTGACACCGAGGCCGGCCTGCTCGGCGACCAGGTCCTCGACGAAGCGGGCGCGGGAGACCATGGCCGCCCGGAACGCCCTGGTGCCGACCGGGTCCATGTCCGGCCGCTCACGCCAGCCGTCGTCCGGGGCCACGAGCCGCAGCCCGATGTCGTCCTCGAGTACGTACGGCGGCGGGTCCACCTGGAGGTGCATCGCCCGCCAGAGCGCGGTGCGCACCGCGGTGCTGTCCGGCGCCCCGATCCGATCGTCTGCTATGCTCTGCCCTCTCGTTCCGCGATGGCGGTGCCTGCGCCGCCCCGCCCCGGTCGTGCGTCGTGCGGGACGTGGCCCGACAGGCCGGTCGAGCCGCCCGTGGGCCCCGGCGCGCGGCCCGGATCCTACTCGTAGCGGTACTTCAGCGAGTCCGCCTCCGCCCGCTCGATGTCGGCGATCGTCAGCTCCGGCATGCGCAGCTGGGCCAGCGTCACCTCGGCCGAGGTCGGCTGGGCGTCCGCCGGGAGCCACTGCTCCGGCTTCCAGGCCCCGCTGCGCAGCAGCGACTTGGGGCAGTGCGGGTAGACCTCCTCGATCCCCACCACCAGCGCGCTGGCCGGCGGCTTGCCCACCGCCGTCAGCCGCGACAGCAGCTCCGGGCGGGTGGAGACGCAGGCCCGGCCGTTCACCCTGAGCGTCGTGGTGCGTCCCGGTATGACGAACAGCAGCCCGGCCCGTCCGGTGGCGATGACGTTCGTCAGGGTGTCCAGACGCTTGTTGCCGGTCGCGTCCGGGATCGCCACCGTCCGCGCGTCCAGAACGGTGACGAACCCGGCGGGGCCGCCGCGCGGGGAGACGTCGCAGTTGCCCCCGGCGTCCGCGCTGGCGACGAAGACCAGCGAGGAGCAGCCGATCAACCGCCGTGTCTGCTCGGTGAGTTCGGTCAGCTGCTTGCGTACGGCCGAGTCGCTGGGCCGCGGGTAGGCCCGGCGCAGTTCCGCTTGGTCGCGCACGGCGTCGAGACGGAGCGAGTCGAAGGCGGTGCCGGCGAGGGTCGTCATGTCCCCGACCCTAGCGGGCCCGGCCCGCGCTTGATCTTGGGCAGGTCCGCCTTGGCGCCGCCACACCGCGCCACTGGCGTTGCAACGCTACAGCCGCAGGGTCAGCATCGCCACGGCGGAGGTCTCGGCGGTCCTCGCCGGGGCAACCAGCGCTGACATGGGGATTCAACGATCGGATGACTAGCCGAAAACGATCGTTGACAGTGCGTGTCCGTCCATAGCACGATCATGCCGCGGGGCGGCGGCTACGGGGGTGCCGTCGCCCCTGCCCCGCGGCGGTACCGTCCGGTCCATGGAACCCACGGAACACTCCCGCGCGGGGCGGCGGGTCCGGGCCCGTGAACTGGGCATCGCCATCGGGGAGTTCGCTCCCGGACCGCTCGACGCGATCACCGACGTGCCGGGTGTCCGGGTCGGGCACACCACCGTACGCCGCCCTCCGGACGTGCCCAGCGGGGTGACCGCCGTGGTGCCGGACTCCGTCGGCCCCCACGCGCCGCTGCCCGCCGGGATGTTCACCGGCAACGGGTACGGCAAGCTCATCGGCACCACGCAGCTCGCCGAACTCGGCACGCTGGAGACCCCCGTCCTGCTGACCTCGGCCCTGTCGGCGTTCCGGGTCGCCGACGCCCTCGTCGGCTGGATGCTGGAACAGCCCGGCTGCGGCGAGGTGCACAGCCTCAACCCGGTCGTCGGCGAGTGCAACGACGGTTACCTGTCCGGCATCCGCGCCCGCCCGGTGCGCGAGGAGCATGTGCGGGCCGCGCTGGCGACGGCGTCCGGCGGTCCGGTGGCCGAGGGTTGTGCCGGCGCGGGCACCGGGACCGGCGCGCTGGGGTTCAAGGCGGGCATCGGCACGTCCTCCCGTACGACGGACCCGGACGGGCGGCCGTACACGGTCGGGGCGCTGGTGCAGGCGAACTTGGGCGGCACGCTGCGGGTGCTGGGCCGCACTCTCAGCCCGCGCGCCCTCGGGCTGACCGGCGGACCGGGACCGGCCGCGGAGACCGGCTCCTGCGTGATCGTCATCGCCACCGATGCCCCGCTCGACGCCCGCCGGCTCACCCGCGTCGCGCGCCGCGCCGTGTGTTCGCGCCGGCCCGGACCGGCGCGGCGTACAGCCACGGCAGCGGCGACTACGCCCTCGCCTTCACCACCCGCCCGGACGCCGGCGCCCCGGTGCCGGACGCCGCCCTGAGCCCGCTGTTCGAGGCGGTGCTGGACGCCGTCGAGGAGGCCGTCCTCAACTCCTTGCTCGCCGCGACGACCACCACGGGCCACGCCGGCCACACCCTGCCGGCCCGGCCGCCCGACCGGCTCCTCGCCGCCCTCCAGGACCACCACCCGCCCTGAGCGCCCGGCGCGTCGGTCGCTACGGTGGCGTCGGCGAAGCGAGTCCTCATGCCTGCCCGCCCTCACACCTTGCCGAAGATCCGGCGTTCGAACAGCACCGTCAGTTTCGGTGACAGACGCGGGAAGACCCGGACGACGAGGTCGGCGAGGCGGGCGTCGCGGCCCACCAGGATGCGCGGCCGGCCGGTCTCCACGCCGTCCACGATGATCGCGGCGGCCTGCCCGGCGGGCATCTTCAGGAGCCTGTCGTTGTAGACGCGGGCGCGGGCGAACTGCCGGGCGGGGATCTCGATGCCCTGGCCGCGGGCCGCGTCGAGGGCCGCGGTGGCGATGTTGGTCCGGACGCCGCCGGGGTGGACGACGCTGACCCGCACGGGGTGCCGTCCGGCGAGCATCTCGGTGCGCAGCGCCTCGGTGAAGCCCCGCACCCCGAACTTGGCGGCGCAGTAGGCGCTGAGCGTGGGCTGCGCCATGATCCCGTTGAGGCTGGAGATGTTGACGACGTGTCCGTCGCCCGAGGCGATCAGGTGGGGCAGGAACGCCTTGGTGCCGTGCACGACCCCGAAGAGGTCGACGGCGATCGTACGGTCGTAGACGCTCCAGTCGGTTTCGAGGACGGTGCCGCCGCCTCCGCCGATTCCGGCGTTGTTGTACACCTGGTGCACCACCCCGAAGTGCTCGGCGACGGTGGTGGCGTATCGCTCCACCGCCGGGCGGTCGCCGACGTCGAGCCGCGCGGTGTGCACCTCGGCGCCGAGGGACGTGGCCCGGGCGGCGGTCTCGGCGAGCCCGGTGCCGTCGATGTCGCTGAGGGCGAGCCGCGCGCCGCGGCGGGCGAGTTCCGCCGCGAGCGCGCGGCCGATGCCGGAGCCGGCGCCGGTGACGACGGCGACCTTGCCGGTGACGGTGCTCATGCGGGCTCCTCGGTCCGGGTGCGGGTGACGGCGGCGCCGTGGGCGCGGGCGAGGTCGGTGGTCAGGGCGACGAGCCGGTCGAGGACTCCGGGGGCGAGGTGGTGGCCCATGCCGGTGATCTCCACGTGCCGGGCGCCGGGGATGGCGGCGGCGGTGGCGCGGCCGCCGCTCGGGTGCACCATGGGGTCCCTGGTGCCGTGGACGACCACGGTGGGGGCGGTGATCCGGCGCAGTTCGGCGGTGCGGTCGCCGGATGCCTGGATGGCGCCGATCTGGCGGGCGACGCCCTGGTGGGCCCGCTGGTCCCGGCCGCGCTGCCACACCGCGCCGGCCCAGGCCCGCTCGCGTGCCTCGTCGGGCGGGAAGACGCGGGAGCCGCGATGTGGGCGAGCAGCGCCAGGTGCCGGGTCTCCGCTTCCTCGGGGGTCCTGGCGGGGCGCTTGGCCATGCGGATCAGGGTGGAGAGCGCGGGTTGGCCGACCTTCCGGCTGCCGGTGGTGGAGAAGATGGAGGTCAGGGTGGCGACCCGGTGCGGGTGCCGGGCCGCGAGGGTCTGCGCGATCATGCCGCCCATCGACATGCCGGCCAGGTGGGCCCGTTCGATGCCGAGGTGGTCGAGGAGGTGTCGGGTGTCCTCGGCCATGTCGGCGAGGTCGTAGGCGTCCGGGCGCGGCCGGGCCAGCGCCTGGCGCAGCAGGCCCGGCGGCGGGGCCTGGACGCGGTCGGAGCGGCCGGTGTCGCGGTTGTCCGGGCGGATCACCCGGAAGCCGCCGCCGGTGAAGGCGTCCACCATCGGCCGTGGCCAGGAGGTGAGGTCGAGGCCGAGCCCGGCGATCAGCAGCAGCGGCACGCCGTCGGCGGGTCCGTCGACGCGGTAGCACAGGCGCAGGCCCGCGGGGGTGGTGAGAAAGCGGTCCTCGGTGCCGTTCACCGGGCCACCGCCCGGCGTTCGCCGGCGCCGACCCGGCTGAAGCGCAGTTCGGGGTCGGTGACGCTGTCGGACCGCAGCAGTCTGACGTCGTCGCGGTAGCCGGTGGAGGTCAGCCAGGGCATGCGGTCGCCCTGCCGGGGCAGCTGGTCGACGGCGCGCTGGATGTAGCCGGCGCCGAAGTCGAGGAACGGCCGGGTCGGCATGGCGGGGTCGGCGGGTTCGGGGCGGCAGCTGTCGTAGCCGTGCGTGCTCATGTGGGCCAGCAGGCGGCAGAAGTGCTCGCAGAGCAGGCCGACCTTCAGGGTCCAGGAGGAGTTGGTGTAGCCGATGGCGTAGGCGAGGTTGGGGACGCCGGAGAGCATCATGCCCTTGTACGCGATGGTGTCGGGCAGGTGGACCGCGGTGCCGTCGACGGTCATCGGGATGCCGCCGAGCGCCTGTACGTTCAGACCGGTGGCGGTGACGATGATGTCGGCCGCCAGTTCGCGGCCCGACCGCAGCAGGACGCCCTTCTCGGTGAAGGTGCTGATCCGGTCGGTCACGATCGAGGCGCTGCCGTTCCTGATGGCCTGGAAGAGGTCTCCGTCCGGGACCGCGCACAGCCGCTGGTCCCAGGGGTCGTACGGCGGGTTGAAGTGCTCGTCGACAGGGTAGCCCGCGGGCAGTTGCCGGGCGTTGACCCAGCGGATGATCCGGCGCGCCGCCTTCGGGTGCCGCCGGCAGAAGGACCAGACGGCGCTCTGCCGGGCGATGTTCTTGCGCCGGGCGAGCGCGTAGCCACGCCGGTCGCCGAGGAGCCTGCGCAGTGCGTTGGCGATGGGGTCCTCGCGGGGTACCGGCATGATGTACGACGGGGTGCGCTGGACCATCGTGACCCGTGCGGCGGTGCGGGCCATGGACGGTACGAGGGTGACCGCCGTGGCGCCGCTGCCGATCACCACGACCCGCTTGCCGGCGTAGTCCAGGTCCTCGGGCCACGCTTGCGGGTGCACGATCCGCCCGCGGAAACGTTCCCGCCCCTCGAAGTGCGGGGTGAACCCGGCGTCGTAACGGTAGTAGCCCATCGCGCAGAAGAACCAGCCGCAGGTCAGCGTCGTGCGCTCGCCGGTGTCGGTGCGTTCGATCTCGACCGTCCAGCGCGCCCGTTCGCTCGACCAGGAGGCGCCCAGCACCTTGTGGTGGTAGCGGATGCGGGACTCCAGGCGGTTCTCGCGCACGGTCTCGCGCAGATAGGCGAGGATGCGCGGCGCGTCGGCTATCGACTCCGCATCCCGCCAGGGCTTGAACTCGTAGCCGAAGGTGTGCAGATCGGAGTCCGACCGGATGCCGGGGTAGCGGAACAGGTCCCAGGTGCCGCCGAGACCGGCGCGCGCCTCCAGGATCGCGAAGCTCTTGTCCGGCAGTCCGGTCGTCAGATAATGCCCGGCGCCGATGCCGGAAATCCCGGCGCCGACGATCAGGACGTCCAGGTGTTCGACGGCGGGTGCGTCGGCTTCACAGGACATGGGCGGCTCCCTCACAGCGGCGGTGGATCGCTCCATGGTCGGAACGAACACGGCCGACGCCTAGAGGCAGTTCGCCCCGCGTTCCCCGCCGGCTGGTGCATTCTGCACCACCGCGTTGCCATCATGTCCGTCATGTCATGGACCCCGCCCTCGCCCCGGATCCGGAAGCTGATCCGGCAGGGTGCCGAGATCACCCTCACCCCCCGGCCCGAGTGGCTGGCCGAGCTGGACGCGGCCACGCTGACCGGCGAGACGCGCCGGCCGATCGCCGACGATCCGGTGCTGTCGGCCGGCATCCGGCGGGCCAACCGCGCCAATCTGCTGCACTGGGCCGCCGCCAACGTCAACGCGCCGGGCGCGCCCGTGCCCGCCCACGAGAGCGACGTGACCCGCGCCATCGCGCGGGACATCGTGCGCCGCGGGCTGGCCGAGCCCGCGCTCGACTCCTACCGGGCGGGCGAAAGCGTGGCCGTGCGCGTGTGGACGCGCATCGCCTGCTCGCTCACCGGCGACCACGGGGAACTCGCCGAGCTGCTCGACGTGTCCCTGCGCTCCATCTCCGACTACGTCGACCGGACCGTCGCGGTCATGTCCGCGCAGATGAACGCCGAGCTGACCGACCTCACCAGCGGCACCCACGCCGAGCGCCGGGAGACCGTCACACTGCTCCTGGACGGCGCGCCCATGACCCGCCGGCGTGCCGAGGCCCGCCTCGGCTATCCGCTGGACGCCAGCCACACCGCCGCCGTCGTCTGGACCGACGCGCCCGAGGCGGAGCTGCGCCAACTCGACCGCGCCGCCGACCTGCTGGCCGCCGCCGCGGGCCCCGCGCACCTGCTCAGCGTCATGGCGAGCGACGCCACCCGCTGGGTGTGGCTCACCGGGCGGCCGGACACCGCACGGGTACGGGCCGGACTCGACCGGCTGCCGGCCGTGCGGGTCGCGCTCGGCTCACCGGCCCCCGGTATCGACGGCTTCCGCCGCAGCCACCTCGACGCCCTCACCACCCAGCGGATGCTCGCCCGGCTGGCCTCCGCGCAGCGGCTCGCCTCGCACGACGAGGTGGAACTCGTCGCCCTGCTCTCCCAGGACCTCGAACGCGCGGACCGCTTCGTCCAGCGCACCCTCGGCGCCCTGGAGCACGCCCCGGACGACCTCACCGACGCGGTCCGCGCCTACCTGGCCGAACAGTGCAACGCCTCGCGGGCCGCCGCCCGGCTGTTCACCCACCGCAACACCCTGCTGCGCCGCCTCAACCGCGCCGACCGACTGCTTCCCCGCCCCCTCGCGGAGCACCCGCTGGACGTCGCCGCGGCGCTGGAGATCCGGCACTGGCGCGGCTCCGCCGGATAGCGCGGGGGTGTCGGCGGGAGCGCCGTGTCTGGCAGTTCTGACGGACGGACCCGAGGGGGCCTGGCGGGGCTGGCGGGGCTGGCGGCCGTCGGGGCTGGCGGGCCTGGCGGCCGTCGGCGCTGCCGGGGCTGGCGGCCGTCGGCGCTGCCGGGGCTGGCGGCCGTCGGCGCTGCCGGGGCTGGCGGGGCCGTCGGGACTGGCGGGGCCGTCGGCGGGGACGTGCCCGCAGGTCCTTGCGGCGCGACCGGGGCCACCGTCAAGTCGCCGGCGCCCTCCGCTGCCACGGATGGCTGGTTTTCCGCACGGGAAGCGGTATTTCACCAAAAACCCCACTGGGCGCATCTCGCGGTCGGCAGGATGGAGGGCATGGACCTTGGGAATGTCAGGCCGGACGGGGTCCGGCCGGTGGTCGTGCGCGTTCCGGTGGAGCCGGTCGAGGCCGCCATGGAGGCCGACGCCCTCGACGCCGTGTTCAGCGCCGGCGAAGTGGCCGTGCGCGGACCGCTGTTCGGGGTGGTCGAGCAGCGGCCCGAGGACGGACCGCGCTGGCGTGCGGTGACCTCGATCGCCTCCCCCTTCCCGCAGTTGTCGCGCGACAGCCTGAACTCGCTTCTGTGGTTCCGCGCGAAGGACGAGGCCAAGGACAAGGCGGAGCGGCGTGCCCTGCTCGCGGCGGTCGCCCGGCTGGAGACCGAGCCCGTCGACGAACTCACCGTGCTGGGCACCCGTTACCGGATCGTGCGCGCCGAGGAGTGGGCCGGCACCGGCGCGGACGGTATCGAACTGCCGCGTCCGACCGATCCGGAACCCGTCGACCCCGACTGGAGCCCCGGCAACCGGGAGCCGGAGGTCGACGCCGGCCTGGTCCTGGACCCGGACGCGCCGCTCACCCCGGCGCAGGCCACCGAGCGGCTGGCGCTGCGCGACTTCGTCTACGCCGGCTCGCGCTTCCCCGACTTCGTGATCCGCGAGTCCCGCCGGGCCCGCGCCACCCATCCGGACGTCGTCCTGCTGCCGGCCACGTTCACGGTCGCGGAGCGCAACGGCAAGGCCTGGGAACCGGTGAGCCGCCCGCACACCACCACGCTCGGCGCCCGCAAGGCGCTGGACTTCCGCCTGACATGGCTGGAACCGCGTACCCGCGGACTGATCGAGGTGGAGGACGGCCACCTCGTGACCGCCCGCACCGTGGTGGCCGACGACCCCGGCGCCGATCCCGTGCTGGTCGCGTACGCCGAGGCCTCCGACCGGCTGCGCTCCGGCCGCGTCAACCAGCTGGAGGTCCTCGGCACCACATACCGGATCATCCGCACCCGCCGCATGCTGCGCTGGGGCCCCGACGGCCCGGAGGGCCCGCGCCCGTCCGACACCAGCGACTACGGCCCCGAACGAATCCACCCCCGGATGGACGAGGACGGCGTCGTCTATTACGACGAAGAGTCCAACGAGGAGTCGGAGGACGACTGACGGCAGCGGGGCCGGGTGCGGACCTCGGCCCCACCACCCCGTCGGCGCCGAGGAGTTGGAGCGGACGCAGCGCCCGGCCGAGGAAGAGACAGCCAGGAGTGGCGACCGCCTGGCTCACTCCCGCCCCCCGGTGGCCGACCGCCTGGCTCACTCCCGCCCCGTGGCGACCTCCTGGAGCGCTCCGTCCCCGCACGGATAACCTCCCTCACCATGAGACGCCCTTGGACCCTGCCGATCCTGCTGGTGCTCTGCGGCTCCGCCGTGGCGACGGAGCTGTTCCGGTCGGGCCACCCCGGCACGGGCGCGGCCTTCGCGGCGGTGTTCGTGCTGCTCGCCACCCTCAACTCGCCCTTGACCCACCCGCGTTCGGTCAGCGCCTCGGAGGCCCTGCGCCGCAGCGAGGCCGACGGCAGGCCCGTCGTCTACTGGCGGCCGGGCTGCGCGTACTGCCTTCGCCTCCGCCTGCGCCTGGGCCGTAGCGCCCGCCGACTGCACTGGGTCGACATCTGGCGCGACCCCGACGGCGCGGCGGTGGTGCGGGCGGCCACCGGGGGCGACGAGACCGTGCCGACCGTGGTCGTGGCGGGCCGGCCACACGTCAACCCCGACCCCGCGTGGGTGCGCGACCAGCTCTCCCCCTCCGCGTGACGCGAGCACGCCGACAGTTGTCCACAGGCCTTTCGGAGGCCGGACCGCGCGGCGTAATCTCCTTTCACGCACAAGATCTGCACGCCGCCGCGGCCAGGGGGGAGGCCACATGCAACCACGTTCCACGCCGCTCGCCATGGCACTGGGAGCGCTGGCCCTGCTGGCCGCGGCGTCCGCATGGGCCGCCCCGTTCGTCGAGGACCGGATGGGCGGACAACAGCTGACGGTTCTCGTCCCGCTGACCTTGGCGGCCGTGTGCGCCTGGGGCCACCACATCGATGTCCACCGCAACCGCTTGTTCAGCTCGTCCCGCAACCACTTCTTCCTCTTCCCCCGCGACCACCTCTTCCGCCTGCTCCTCGCGACGGTCGGCGCCCTGTTCGCACTCCCCTCTGCCCTCGCCTCCATACCCGGCCGGGCCTGCCCCCGGCTGAGGAGGGCGGCCGGGGCCCTGGGTCTCTTCGCGGGCGGGGTGGTCGGCGGCGCGTCCGGGGAGCGGAGACGGCGGGCCGCACGCGGGGACGCGTACGCACCGGCGGGCTGAGCCGCCAGGCGGTACCGGTCCTGTCCGCCGGGCGGTACGTCCCTGTCCGCCGGGCCGGGCGCCCCGGCCGCCGCGCCTCAGTCCTCCTGTCCCCGGAGAACGAGGACCGGGCAGTGGGCGTGCTGGACGCAGTGCTGGGCGACCGAGCCGAGGAGCAGGCCCTTGAATCCGCCGAGGCCACGGCTGCCGACCACGAGCAGCGCGGCGCCGCGGGAGGCCTCCAGGAGGACGCTCGCGGGGGCGCCGTAGCGCACCACCGTGCTGACCTGCACCGCGGGGCGGCCCGCGACGGCTTCCTCCACCGCGGAGGTGACCTCACTCTGCGCCCGTGCCTCCAGCGCGGCCTCGTCGGAGCTGGAGGGCGGCATCCAGCCGAGGGCGCCGTGGAACTGCGGGACGTCCCAGGCGATCACCGCCTCCACCCAGCCGCCGGTGAGTTCCGCCTGGCGCACCGCCCAGTTCAGGGCCTGCTTGGAGCCCTCCGAGCCGTCCACCCCGACCACGACGCGTTCTCTCTCGCTCTGCCGCTCCGCCATCCTCGTCCCTCGTCCCTCGTCCCTCGTCCCTCGGCCTTCGTTCCTCGGCCTTGTCCTCGTGTTCGTCCTCGTCCTCGTGTGAGGCGCCCTCAGCCGAAGGCGACGCTGCTGGCGGCGGGCACGGGCAGCGATCCGGCAGGCCGGGGAATGCCCGTCGCGTGGTCGACGTCGAGCCAGGTCACCTCGCCCGAGCGCTCGTTGGCCGCGTACAGCCGCCGGCCCGCCGGATCGAGCACCAGATCGCGCGGCCAGCGGCCACCGCAGGGCACGGCCGTGACCGGCTCCGCCCGCTCCCCGGACGCGTCGAGCGCGAGGACGACCACGGTGTCGGGGCCGCGCACCGCCGCCCACAGATACCGGCCGTCCGGTGCCACCACCGGGGCCGACGGCTGCGCCGGACCGTCCGCGCCGTCAGCGCCGTCCGGGAGCAGCGAGGTCTCGCCGACCGCGCGCAGCACCCCCGCGGCGGCGTCCCAGCGGCACACCGTCACCGTCGGACGGAGTTCGCCGAGGACGTAGGCGTGGTCTCCGGACGGGTGGAAGGCGAGATGGCGGGGTCCGGTGCCCGGCGGCAGGGCGGTCGCGCCGTGCGGGCGCAGTCCGCCCGTGCGCTCGTCCAGTGAGCACACCTGCACGGAGTCGGCGCCGAGGTCCACGGCGAGCACCCAGCGTCCCGACGGGTCGGGGACGACCTGGTGGGCGTGCGGGGAGCGCTGGCGTTCCGGGTCCGGTCCCGAGCCCTCGTGGTGCAGCACCGCGCTCGGCGGCAGCGGCAGGCCCTCGGCCGTCAGCGGCAGCACGCTGACGCTGCCCGAGCCGTAGTTGGCGGTCAGCAGCTGGCCCTGGGCCAGGGCGAGATGGGTCGGTTCGTCGCCGCCGACCGGCACGGGCTCGCCGAGCGGCCGGGGCACCGCCCCGGTGGCGTCGTAGGCGGCCACCACGCCCGCCACCGTCTCCGAGACCGCGTAGAGAACGGGGCCCGCCTCGCCGTGCCCGACGGCGAGGTACGAGGGGTCGGGCACGGACCGCACGGCGCCCGTCCGGGTCAGCGCGCCGGTGCGCGGGTCGATGTCGGCCACGACGATCCCCGGTCCGCCCGCCGATGTGAACGACCCGATGAAGGCGCGCCCTGCGGCACTGCCGGACATGAACCCTCCGCCCTCCGCCCCGCGCGCAGCACGACGGAGTCACCACGATGCGGGCGCCCCGCCGGAGCGCGGCGGATTCGCCGTGCGACATGGCCCCGCTTTCACCGGAACGCATCAACGCCTCCCGCGGCCGCCGCGCGCTGCCCAGGGCCCCGTGAGACGGTGATCACGGTGTGCGAGGCATGCCACCGGCCGCCGCGGACGGTTCCGTACCGCGGCCGGTGGCGCGGTGTCGGTCGTCCGACAGGAGGGCGCAGGCCGGTGAAGGCATTCGTGATGAAGGAGATCGGGAGCGTCGGCTTCATGGACAAGCCCGTTCCCGAACCGGGGCCCGCCGACGCCGTGGTGCGTACGACCAAGGCGCTGATCTGCACCTCCGACTCGCACACCGTGCGGGGCGGCATCGGGCCGCGCAAGGATCTCACCCTCGGTCACGAGGGCGTCGGCGTCGTGCACGCCGTGGGCAGCAAGGTCAGGGACTTCCGGCCCGGCGACCGGGTGGTGGTCGGCGCGATCACCCCCGACTGGGGCGACCTCGCCGCGCAGAACGGCTACCCCTCGCAGTCGGGCGGCCCGCTGGGCGGCTTCAAGTTCGCCAACCTCAAGGACGGCGTGTTCGCCGAGTACTTCCATGTGAACGACGCGGACGCCAACATGGCGCGGATTCCCGACGGCATCCCGGACGACGTGGCGGTCTACTGCGCCGACATGCTGTCCACCGGCTTCATGGGCGCCGAGCACGGCGACATCCCGATCGGCGGTACCGTGGCGGTGCTGGCGCAGGGCCCGGTCGGGCTGATGGCCACGGCGGGGGCGCGGCTGCGGGGCGCGGGCCTGGTCATCGGCGTGGAGTCGGTGCCCAGCCGGCAGGGACTCTCCCGGTTCTACGGCGCGGACGTGATCGTGGACTTCGGCCGGGAGGACGTGGTCGAGCGAATCGCCGAACTGACCGGCGGGCAGGGCGTGGACACCGCCATCGAGGCGCTCGGCGCGGACGTGACCTTCCAGACCGCGGTCAAGGTCACCAAGCCGGGCGGCACCATCTCCGTCATCGGCTATTTCGGCGAGGGCGAGTTCGTGCACATCCCGCGCCTCGACTGGGGTGTCGGCATGGCGGACAAGACGATCGCGACCGGCCTGTGTCCCGGCGGGCGGCTGCGCATGGAGCGGCTGCTGCGGGTGCTGGAGAACAAACGCGTCGACCCGACCCGGCTGACCACCCACCGCTTCCCCTTCCGCGAGATGGAGCGGGCCTTCGAGGTGTCGGACAAGAAGCTGGAGGACACCGTGAAGGTGCTGGTCGGCTTCGACGAGTGACGCGCCCCGGACCCGCAGCACGGTCCGGCCCACCGAAGGTCCACGAAGCGAGGCCGCATGTACGATCCCGATCCGCCCTTCCGGGCCGTCCGCAGGAGGGACGGCTACCTTCCGCTGGAGGATCTCGGCCTGATCGGCGACGGCACCACGGCGGCGCTGATCGGCCTGGACGGCTCGATCCCGTGGATGTGCCTGCCCCGCTTCGACTCGGACGCGGTCTTCTGTTCTCTGCTGGACCACGCGCGCGGCGGCCACTTCACGGTGGCGCCCGAGGATCTGGTCGAGGCGCGCCAGCGCTATCAGCCCGACACGGGTGTGCTGGTCACCGAGCTGCGCTCGCGCACCGGGCTGGTGCGCCTGACCGACGCGCTCGCCCTGAGGGCCGGCGCCGACCTCACCGAGGACATGCCGGCCGGGCGGGCCGAACTCGTGCGCTCGGCGGTGGTCCTGGACGGGCACGTACGGCTGCGGGCCGAGCTGGAGCCGCGCGGCGGCGGGCAGGCGCAGGCGCTGTTCAGCGGGCTGGAGGTGCGGCCGCACCGGCAGCCGGGCCTGCGTCTGCACCTGCGCGCCAACCGTCCGCTGACCGGTCTGCGCAGCGTCCACGAGCTGCGGCAGGGCGACCGTCTGGACCTGGTGCTGTCCTGGGGGCGCTTCCACCGGCACCACCGTTTCGACACCGACGCCATGCTGAAGGGCACCGCCGACGCCTGGCACCGCTGGATGCGGCACTGCGACTACGCCGGCCCCGAGGCGGCCCTGGTCAGACGGGCCGCGCTGACGCTGAAGATGTGCGACGACTGGGCCTGCGGCTCGCTGGTGGCCGCGCCGACCTCCTCGCTGCCCGCGCCGATCGGCGGCATCCGCAACTGGGACTACCGCTACGCCTGGATCCGGGACGCGGCGTACGCCGTGTTCGCGCTGCGCCGTATCGGCTTCGACGGCGAGGCGGACTCGTTCCTCGGCTGGGTCCTCGATGCCTTCGAGAACAGCCGGCAGCCGCGCATCATGTACACGCTCCAGGGCGACACGGTGCCGGACGAGGTGACGGACGGCGAGCTGGCGGGCTATCGCGGCTCGGCCCCGGTGCGCTGGGGCAACGGCGCGACCGACCAGCGTCAGCACGACGTGTACGGCGAGATCCTCGACTGCGCCGACCAGTGGCTGCTGTCGGGCGGGGAGGTGCAGCCGGCGCTGTGGGCGGGCCTGGCCGGACTCGCCGACGCGGCGGAGCGTGCCTGGTGCCATCCCGACCAGGGGATCTGGGAAGTGCGCAGCGAGGGAAGGGCGTTCACGTACTCGGCCGGGATGTGCCAGGTCGCCCTGGACCGGGCGGTGCGCATCGGGGAGCGGCACCGGCTGCCCGGCCGGATCGGGCAGTGGCGGGCGGCGGCCGAGCGGGTGCGCCGCGTCATCCTGGAGGAGTCCTGGGACGAGGAGTCGCGGACCCTGAGCGCCCATCTGTCCGGCGGTGGTGTCCTCGACGCGAGCCTGCTGGCGCTGCCGCTGCGCGAGGTCGTACCGGCCGGTCATCCGCGGATGGTGGCCACGGCGGCGGCCGTCGCCGAGCGGCTGTCGGCCGGGGGCGGACTGCTGTACCGCTATCTGCACGACGAGGCCCCGGACGGACTGGCCGGTGACGAGGGCGCGTTCGTGCTGTGCAGCTTCTGGCTGGTCGACAACCTGGTCGGGCAAGGGCGCCTGGAGGAGGCCGGGGAGCTGTACGCGTCCCTGTGCGCGCGGGCCAGCACGGTCGGGCTGCTGTCGGAGCAGATCCATCCCACCACAGGAGAGTTCATGGGCAACTTCCCCCAGGCGTTCAGCCATATCGGTGTCATCGCGAGCGGTGTGAACCTCCAGCGGGCGAGGGCGGCGAGCCGGCGATGATCGGGCGGCTGGTCGTCCTGGGGGCGACGGGGGATCTCAGCGGGCGGTTCCTCATGCCGGCCCTCGCCGCGCTGCACGCCGCGGGCCATCTCGACGAGGGGTTCCGGCTGACCGGGGCGAGCCGTGAGGAGCTGACCACGGAGGAGTTCCGGGAGTGGATCAACGACTGGCTCGACCGGCAGGCCGCCGATGTCCCGGCCGCCGCCCGGCGGGCGGTGGTGGCGTCGGCGTACTACCAGCGGGCCGATGTCACCGATCAGGAGGACGTCCGGGCGCTCATCGGCGGCGACGAGCCGGTGGCGCTGTATCTGGCGCTGCCGCCCTCGCTCTTTCCGCAGGTGGTCTCCGCGCTGCGGTCGGCGGGCCTGCCGGCCGGGAGCAGGGTCGTGCTGGAGAAGCCGTTCGGGGAGGACCTGGACAGCGCACGGGAGTTGAACGCGCGCCTGGCCGAACTGGTGCCGGAGCAGGCGGTGTTCCGGGTGGACCACTTCCTGGCCATGACGACGGTGCAGAACGTACTGGGCAGCAGGCTCGCCAACCGGGTGCTGGAACCCCTGTGGAACAGCACCCACATCGCCGAGGTGGAGATCGTCTGGGACGAGAGCCTCGCGCTGGAGGGCCGGGCCGGCTACTACGACCGTGTCGGCGCCCTGAAGGACATGGTGCAGAACCACCTCCTCCAGGTGCTCTGCCTCGTCGCCATGGAGCCGCCGGTCACCCTCGGCGAACGGGATCTGCGGGACCGCAAGGTGGACGTGCTGCGCTCGGTGCGGATGCCGACCGAGTACGACGTGGTGCACCGCACCCGCCGCGCCCGCTACTCGGCGGGCCGGATCGACGGCCGCGAGGTGCCGTCGTACGCCGAGGAGGAGGGCGTGGACCCCGGACGCGGCACCGAGACCTTCGCCGAGGTGGAGCTGGAACTGGACAGCTGGCGCTGGGCGGGTACGACGTTCCGGCTGCGCAGCGGCAAGGGGCTGCGGGCGGACCGCAAGGAGGTCGCGGTGCGGTTCCGGCCCGTGCCGCATCTGCCGTTCGGGCATACCGGGGAGGTGGCGCCCAATGTGCTGCGCTTCGGTCTGGAGCCGGAGGGGCTGACCCTGGATCTGATGGGCACGGGCGCGCGGTCCGGGCATCTCACCGAGCTGGAGCTGTCCGCGGAGCTGGAGCCCGCCGAACTGCCCGCCTACGGGCGGCTGTTGCTGGACGTGCTGCGGGGCGATCCCGCGCTGTCGATCCGCGGTGACGAGGCGGAGCAGGCGTGGCGGGTGCTCACCCCGGTGCTCACGGCCTGGGAGCGGGGCCTCGTCCCCCTGGAGGAGTACCCGGCGGGCTCGGACGGCCCGGCGCCCCGGCACCCCTACGGCCCCGGCCCGCTGACCAGGGACGCGCTGCTGCACGAGGAGACGGTCCTGGGTACGGCGGCCGATGAGAGCCGGTCGTGAGGAGAGGGGGCAGCCGATGCGCCGTGACCCGTCGGAGCGTCCGCCGTGCGTCGTCGTGATCGGGGTGTCCGGGGTGGGCAAGACCACCGTGGCTCGGCTGCTGGCGCGGCGGCTGGGCGTGCCGTTCGCGGAGGCGGACGACTTCCACTCCCCGGGGAGCGTCGCCAAGATGGCGGCGGGCGTGCCGCTCACGGACGCCGACCGGGGGGCCTGGCTGGCGGCGATCGGCGGCTGGCTGCGGGACCGCGACCGGGCCGGGACCGGGGGTGTGGTGCCCTGCTCGGCGCTGCGCCGCCGCTACCGGGACGTGCTGCGGGCGGCCTGCCCGGACGCCTTTTTCGTGCACCTGACGGCCCGTCACGAGGAGGTGGGGCGGCGGATGAGCGAGCGCTCGGGCCACTTCATGCCGCGCGCGCTGCTGGAGTCGCAGGAGGCGACGCTGGAACCGCTGGAGTCCGGCGAACGCGGCGGTGCCGTGGACGCGGGGCCGGCCCCCGGTGTCGTCGTCGAGGCGGTCCTCAGGCTCATGGCCGAGGCGGCGGACGACACCAACGGGCAGCCGGGGGAGCCGAGTTGAGGGGTGCCGGCGGACCCGGAGGACGGCGGTCGCCCGGATGCCGGCCGGCCCGGTGTCAGCAGCCGCAGCTGTAGTACAGGGCGTCCCAGTGGGTGCCCTCGTCGGCGTAGACGTTGCCGGAGGCCGCGGTCCACATCGGGTAACCGTCGCCGCGCAGGCCGGAGTAGGTGAAGTTGTTCTTGATGTAGTTGGTGATGCAGGTGTTCTTCCCGTAGTCGAGCTTGTAGCCGTTCCAGTGGGAGTACGTGCCGGAGGCGTGCCCGGTCTCGGTGCCGCCGGTGATGTTCAGGGCGCAGCCGCTGGCGTGCTTGAGCGTCACGGCGCCCTGGGCGGTGGCCAGGTTGAGCTGGTCGAAGGACGTACAGGTCGCGTTGTCGCGGTCGGAGCAGCCACCGGAGGAGGACCAGGTGATGCCCGCGTCGCGGAACATCTGGGTCGCGGTGGCATTGCTGATCTTGGTGACCGCGAAGGCGTCCGTCGCGGTGCCGAGGACGGCGACGCCGGGAGCGACGACCAGCGCGAGGGCGGTCAGGGCCGAGCGGACCTTCATGGGGGAGCCTCCTGCGTGAGACCGGGCGACGTGTGGGGCGGCGGTGCAGGCGGTGCGGGTGATGCGTGGGGATGATGCCAGAGACCGCCGCGCGCCCGCCAGAGACCGCGGACACCGGCCGCGCGGGGCCGCTCAGCGCACGGCACGCCGTTCGCGGACCGCCCGGTACGACGGCGCGGCGGCCCCGTGCCCGAGGGCACGCCGGGCCCCGACCTTCTGCGCCAGCCCGTACACCAGGGTGACCAGCAGCGCGCCCGGCTGCTCCGGCAGCGCCTGGACGACGACGACCGTGCTGACGCTGACGTTGCTCATGCCGCACGCCAGGGTGACGGTGGCCCCGGCGGCGGGCGGCAGCCGCAGCGCGCGGGCGGTGAGCGCACCCGCGAGGAAGGCCAGCCGGCACACCCCCCAGCCCACGGCGGCGCAGAGCGTGACGACCGGCCACGGCTCCTTGTGCAGCACGGGGACCGCGGCGGTGGCGTTGACGTATGTGAGCGCGAGCATCGCCGTGACCGCCAGCAGCGGCGCCCCGGCGAGCAGGCGGCCGGTGAGGGCGGCGGAGAGGGACCGCCGGGCCAGCAGTCCGAGCGCGCAGGGCAGGGCGACGGCCCCGGCGAGCAGCGCCCGCGCCTGCCCCGCGGCGCTCTCGGCGAGCGCCCCGGTGTGGCCCGCGGACGGCAGGACATGGCCCAGCAGGCTCAGCGTCGTCGGCATGGT
The DNA here is from genome assembly GCF_056435325.1 of Streptomyces sp. NPDC043952. NCBI lineage: Bacteria > Bacillati > Actinomycetota > Actinomycetes > Kitasatosporales > Streptomycetaceae > Streptomyces > Streptomyces sp. NPDC043952. The sequence continues at coordinate 159,267 of NZ_JBWKES010000003.1, read as the reverse complement.
CAGCGGGCTGAGCAGCGCGGAGAGCAGGACGACGGCGAGCAGCGCGGTGACATCGCCGTCCCGGCCGGCCCAGACCGTGGCGGCGGCGGCCACGGGTGCCGCCGCGATCAGCGCCACGGCGGTGGACAGGCCGGCGGCCGGGCCCCGCAGCCCGGCGCCGTACTGCGCCACGGCTGTGGCGGGGGCCAGGGCGAAGGCGGTCAGCAGATGCGCTGCCAGCCCCGCGACCACGGCCTTCGGCTGCCGGACGGCGGCCAGGGCCCGTCCCGGCGGCACCTGGAAGGCGGCGGCGAAGAGGATGACGAACAGCGCGAGCGCCGACGCGTCCAGGCGCAGCCCGGCCAGGCCGAGCGCCATCCCGCGCAGCCGGGTTCCGGGTCCGGGGACGAGCAGCGCGAGCAGGTAGCAGACGAGGACGGCCGGAGCCAGGTGCCGGTGGATCCGGCCGGACAACCGGCTGCCGCGGGCGGGGCGAGCGGGCATGAGGGTTCCTTGGTGTGCCGCAGCGGTTTCGGGGACGCGAAGAGGCCGGGCGGGCGCCGCGACCGGGGATTCCCTAGACCCTGAGCAGCGGTTCCGGTCGGCCGTCGGGCACCCGCCGGGGGACGCGCGGCTCCGGGTGCGGCGGCGGAGAGGTGCCGGGCTCGCCTCGGTACCTGCCGTTCGGGACGCAGGCGTGGACGCTCGGAGCCGGGGCGGGGGTCGCCGCGGTGAGCGCGCCGCCGCCGTGGCAGCGGGGGCCCGCCGCCTTCCGCGCCTCCGTCGCCACGGACCGGGGTCCGGCCACCGCTCGGGGCGCGGTCGCGGCGAGCGGCCGGTGCGACGCGTCGGGGGCGGATCCGGCGAGGGCACGCATCCGCGGGCAGCCGCCGAGCGCGGCGGCGAGTACGGCGCAGACGAGCGCGGCGACGAGGACGCCCGCCCGGCCGGGGCGCGCGCTCGTCGGCGACCCCGGCTCCTCGCCCCGTACACGCATGCCCGGACGCTACGACGCCCGGACGGGACCGGGGCGTTCACCTGGCGCGGCGCGCCGCCGCGTCCCCCCGCACGGGTCCCCGGCGCTCGCGCGCGCCCCCGGATTTACCTCCGAGGCAAATACCCGGCGGGGTATTTGACCCTTTCGCGGGGGCCGTCATAACTTCGGTCGCGGAAACCCCCTGGGGTATTTGAGGAGACAACCAAATCGTGTGCCCGCAGGGCCGATACAGGAAGGACTCCCCCATGGCCGCAAGCCCCGTACCCGGCACCGAGACGATCGCCGGCCGGCATCGCGTCGCCATCATCGGCGGCGGCAGCGCGGGAATCAGTGTCGCCGCCCGGCTGCGCCGCGCGGGCGTCAGCGACATCACGCTCGTCGAACCGTCCGACAGCCACTGGTACCAGCCGCTGTGGACCCTGGTCGGCGGCGGTCAGGCGGCCCTGCGCACCACCCGCCGCGCCGAGGCGTCCGTCATCCCGGACGGGGTGCGCTGGATACGCCGGCACGCCCTCGCCGTCGACCCCGACGCGCGGACGGTCGCCCTGTCCGGCGGTGCCGAACTCGCCTACGAGCACCTGGTGATGGCCCCCGGACTGCAACTGGACTGGGACGCCGTGCCCGGTCTCGCCGAGGCGGTGGGACACGACCGGGTGGCCAGCAACTACGCGCCCGAGTACGCCCCGCGCACCTGGGACCTGATCCGGGGCATGCGTTCCGGCACGGCGGTCTTCACCCAGCCGGCCACGCCGGTCAAGTGCGGCGGCGCACCGCAGAAGATCGCCTATCTGGCCGCCGACCACTGGCGTAAGCAAGGGGTCCTGGACCGCATCCGGATCATCCTCGTGATCCCCGACGACGCGCTGTTCAAGGTGCCCGAGTGGCGCCGCGTCCTGGAGCGGGTGGCCAACCGGTACGGCATCGAGGTACGGCTGCGCTCGGAGATGACCGCCGTGGTCGGCGACCGCCGGGAGATCACCGTCACCGACCACGCGAGCGGACGCGCGGAGACCATCGCGTACGACCTGCTGCACGCCGTGCCCCCGCAGAGCGCGCCCGACTGGGTCAAGCGGAGCCCGCTCGCCGATCCCGCCGCCCCGCTGGGCTTCGTCGCCGCCGACAAGCACACGCTGCAACACCCGCGATATCCGGAGGTGTTCGCGCTCGGCGACGTGGCGCACCTGCCGACCTCCAAGACCGGCGCGGCGGTGCGCAAGCAGGCCCCGGTGGTGGCCGCCAACCTGCTCGACGTGCTGAACGGCCGGACGCCCGCCCACCGCTACGACGGCTACACCTCATGCCCGCTGGTGACCGCCCGCGACCGGATGCTGCTCGCCGAGTTCGACTACGACCTGACACCCCGGCCGACTTTCCCGCTGATCGACACCTTCAAGGAACGGCGTGACATGTGGGTCTTCAAGCGGTACCTGCTGCCGCGGATCTACTGGCACGGCATGCTCACCGGCCGCCTCTGACGCCCCGGCCGACCCCTCCCACCAGCGGGGACCGGCCCGACCAAGGCGTACCGGCACGCGTACGAAATACCCCCTGGGGTACCCGTGCTAGGGTTCGAGATATACCCCAGGGGGTAATCAGCGAAGGGAACGTCCGCGTGTTCTTCATCGACACCATCGAGCTTGAGGGCCTCGGAAACCGCAGTTACCTGGCCGGCGGGCGACAGGCGGCCGTGGCGGTGGACCCGCCGCGCGACATCGACCAGGTGCTCGCGGCGGCGGCCCGGCGCGGCGTACGGATCAGCCACGTGGTGGAGACGCACATCCACAACGACTACGTCACCGGTGGTCTGGAGCTGGCCCGGCTGACGGGCGCCGCCTATCTGGTGCCGGCCGGCGCGCGGGTGTCGTTCGCGCGGGTGCCGGTGGCCGACGGCGACACCGTCACCGTGGACGACGCGCTGGAGCTGCGGGCGGTCGCCACTCCCGGACACACCCCGCATCACACCTCGTACGTCCTGCGGGAGCAGGGCCGACCGGTGGCCGCGTTCACCGGCGGTTCGCTGCTGATCGGCACGGTGGGCCGGCCCGATCTGGTCGAGCCCCGGCTGACCGAGCGGCTGGCCCGCGCCCAGCACGCCTCCGCGCACCGCCTGGCCGCCGAGCTGCCGGACGAGACGTCCGTGCTGCCCACGCACGGCTTCGGCAGCTTCTGCTCCTCGGCGCAGGCCGAGGGCGACACCACCACCATCGGCAAGGAGAAGTCGGCCAACGCCGCGCTCACCACGGACGTCGACTCCTTCGTCGCCGGCCTGCTCGCCGACTTGGACGACATCCCCGCCTACTACACCCACATGGGCCCCGCCAACACGGCGGGCCCCGCGCCGGTCGACCTCACCGCGCCGCCCGTCGCCGACGCGCGGGAGATCGCGGCCCGGCTCGCGGCCGGCGAGTGGGTCGTGGACCTGCGCAACCGGGTCGCGTTCGCCGAGGGCCATGTCGCCGGATCCTTCAACTTCGAGGCCGAGGGCAAGATAGCCACGTATCTGGCCTGGATGATCCCGTGGGGCAAGCCGGTCACCCTGCTCGCCGAGTCCCCCGGTCAACTGGCGGCCGCTCAGCGCGAGTTGGTGCGGGTCGGTATCGACCGGCCCGCCGCCGCGGCCACCGGCGCACCCGAGCGGTGGGTGCCCGAGGGCGACAAGCTCGCCTGCTTCCCCCGCGCCACCTTCGCCGCCCTGGCCGAGCGGGGCACGGACGGCGTCGTCGTCCTGGACGTGCGCCGTGACTCCGAACGCGCCGCCGGGTACCTCGAGAAGTCCGTGCACATTCCGGTGCACCAGCTGCACAAGCGGCTCGGGGAGGTACCGGAGGGTACCGTCTGGGTGCACTGCGCCGGGGGCATGCGGGCCGGTATCGCGGCCTCCCTGCTGCACGCGTCGGGCCGGGACGTGGTGGCCGTGGACGACGGTTTCGACTCCGCCGGCGCCGCCGGACTGACCGTGGTCACCGGGTGACCGGCCCCCCACCGGCCCCGCCCCCCGTTCTCCCGTGAGCACAGGCTCCGGTCCATCCATTTGTTTCCTTGTTTTCCCGAGAGGTCGAGTGATGTCCCTCCTCCCCCGTGGCGCGTACCGCGTCGGCGTCGCCGAGGCCGTACGGCACAACCGGCGCACCGGGCGCCCGGCCGTCGACGACTGCGGGACCAGCGGTTCCATAGCATGACCGCCCTGATCCTCGCGCTCGTCGCCGGTGCCGTCATCGGCCTGGCCCTGGGCGGCCTCGGCGGGGGCGGCAGCGTCCTCGCCGTACCGGCCCTCATCTACCTCCTCGGCTTCACCACCGCCGAGGCGACGACGGCCAGCCTGGTCATCGTCACCCTCACCTCGGTCACCGGGCTGACCGGGCACGCGCGGGACGGCAATGTCGCCTGGCGCACCGGACTGCTGTTCGCCGCGGCGGGCATCGTCCCCGCGATGCTCGCCGCGGCCGCCGCCGGCCATCTGCCGCAGGCCCTGCTGACCATCGCCTTCTCTCTCATCGCGGCCCTCGCCGCGCTGCGCATGCTGCGCCCCGCCCGCACCGCCCCCGGCTCCGGCACCCGCATCGATCCGGGCAAGGCCGGCGCGGTGGGGGCCGGTCTCGGCGCGGTGACCGGGTTCCTGGGCGTGGGCGGCGGCTTCCTCGCCGTACCGGCGCTGGTGGGTGTGCTCCGGCTGCCCATGCGCCGGGCCGTCGGCACCAGCCTGCTGGTCATCACGGTCAACTCGCTGGCCGCGCTCGGCGCCCGCGCCGGCACCGGGATACACCTGGACTGGGCGGTCGTCGCGCCGTTCACCGCGGCCGCCATGCTCGGCGCCTGGGACGGCAAACGGCTGGCCGGACGGCTCAGGGGCGGCACGCTGCAACGCGTCTTCGCCTGGGTGCTGCTCGCCGTGGCGGTCTTCATGCTCGCCGACGTATTCGTGTGACGTTGCCGTCACAGAGCCCTGCCACAGTGGAAACGCCGGGCGTCCCCGCACCCTCCCCGCCCCCACGGGTCACTCACCGCTCCGGGACGCCCTCGACGACACAAGGACGACAACTGCCATGACCACCCTCACCACTCTCGCTCCCGACCAGGCCAGGGAGCGGCTGCACCAGCTCACCGTGATCGACGTCCGCACTCCTGGCGAGTACGCCGGCGGTCACATACCCGGCGCCCTGAACATCCCGCTGGACCAGCTCGACCGTGCGCTGCCCGAGATCCGCGACGCGGCCGAGCGCGGCGACGTCCTCCTGGTGTGCGCCTCGGGTGCCCGCTCGGAGAACGCCTGCCGCCGCCTCGCCGAGCAGGGCGTCCGCGCGGCGACCCTCGCGGGCGGCACCGGCGCCTGGGCCGCCGGAGGACAGGCGCTGGACCGCCCCGCGAACCGCGACGCCAGGCCGGTGTGGAGCATGGACCGGCAGGTCCGGCTCACCGCCGGGTCCCTCGTCCTGCTCGGCCTCGCCCTGGGCGAATTCGTCCACCCGGCGTTCCGGCTGCTGTCCGCCGGCGTCGCGGGCGGTCTGGTCTTCTCCGCCGTGAGCAACACCTGCGGCATGGCCGCCCTGCTCGCCAAGCTCCCCTACAACCGCCCCGGCGACGACGGTCTGGACGCGACGCTCGCCCGCCTGCGCGGCCTCTGACCGCGGGCTCCGCGCATGACGTTCGCCCAGTGCGCCGCCGCCCCGGCGCGGGCGCCGGCGTACTGGGCGAACCAACCCCTCAGGTGTCTCCCGGCTTACGGCTCGACGCCGCCGGCGAGGGTGCCGTCGACGTACACCGTCACCTTTGTCGCATCGGCGTAGGCGGTGTTGGTGGCGTAGCTGTAGTCGTCGCTCTCGCTGAAGTTCGACCAGTCGCTCTTGTTGATCCGGCTCTGGATGTCCCCGGTGTTCGCCCCCGCCGCCAGAGTGCCGGCACCGGAGGTGAACCCGATCTCCACGTAGTGGTCCGCACCCGACTTCGGCGAAGACAGCGCCACGACCTTCTGTGTGACGTTTGAACAGCCGACGGCCGCATAGTCGCAGGACGTGGTGAAGGTGGGGGCGCCGCCGTCACCCGTGAAGTAGTAACGGATCGTCACCTTCGACAGATCCACCGCCGAACTCCCGGTGTTCACCACCCGCAGCCCCGGCTTGATCTGATTGTCCGTCGGGGAACTGTCGTTGTTCTTGTACTGCACCTTCACCGCACCCGTGCCCGGCGTACCACCGCCACCACCGCTCGCCGCCGTGGTCGCCGACACCGCGCCCGACGCTGCCGACACATTCCCCGCCGCGTCCCTCGCCTTCACCGTGTACGAGTACGACGTGGACGCGGACAGACCGCTGTCCGTATACGAGGTGGACGTCGTGCTGCCCACCTTCGTGGACCCCCGGTACACGTCGTACCCGGTGACACCGACGTTGTCCGTCGAAGCGGTCCACTTCAGCGACACGCTCGAACTGGTCGTCCCCGACACCGCCAGACCCGTCGGCGCGGACGGCGCGGTGGTGTCCGTACCGCCGCCACCGCCACCGGTGCCGGAGATGGGCGGGTAAGCGTTCTGGAGCAGCTGCTGGAACTCGGCGGAGAACCAGTGACCGGCCAGCGGGGCGTTCGGCAGGGCGCCGGTCGGGTTGTTGCCGTTGCGCGCGTTGCCCGTGTAACTCGGGTCGCACATCTGGTCGAAGCCCTTGCCCTCGCTGTTGTCGATGGGCTGGCTGGAACCGTCCGACTCACCCGGAGGCTTCACCCACACATAGGCGTCGATCCCGGCGGCCGGGGCCGCGGTCGGCCGCTCGCCGAGGCCGGCGCCGCTCTGGTTGCACCAGTTGCCGGCGTGGATCCGGCGGTCGATGCGTGCGCCGTTGACGTAGTCGTCCACGGAGGTCGTCGGGCCGGGGCCGGTCGGCCGGGCGGAGCCGCCCCAGCCGTTGCGGGAGGTGTCGATCAGCATGCCGACGCCGGAGCTGAAGCCCTTCCCCACCAGCGTGGTGCGCAGCGCCTGGGCGTAGGACTGCTCGTCGACGTACTGGTTCCAGTCCACCCACTTCGACTGGCGTACGGTCGTGCCGTTGACGGTGTCGGTCACCTTGAAGTTGGGCTCCACAGTCGCCGAGTAGTTGGCCGTGTTGACGATGAAGCCCTGGACGTCGTTGACCGTGGCGCCGGCGGTGTTGGCGGCCTTGTAGAACTCGTCCGCGGCCGGGCCGAGGTTGGTGTCCCAGCCAAGCCAGCCGTGGTGGCCGGCGTCGATGTAGTTGTACACGTTGGGTATCGCGCCCAGGTGGTTCAGCGCGTAGCCGACGCCGGTCTCGTAGTTGCCGTTCGCCTTCATCGTCTCGCACTGCGACGTGGAGCCGGCGGTGCCGCCCGCGTTGGTCACCAGGTTCGGCAGCGAGTCGGGTTCGATGACGCTGACGATCCGCAGGTTGGCGTAGGCCGGGTCGGCGAGGATCTTGGCTATCGGGTCGATGTAGTCGGTCTCGTACCGGCCGATCTCGGTCGGGCCCAGCTCGCCGTTGGAGGCGAGCGCGGCGCAGTCCCGGCCCGGCAGGTCGTAGATGACCAGCGTGATCAGGTTGGCGCCCTCGGACACGGCCTTGTCGAGGTGGTCGCGCAGGCCCATCCGGCCGCTGGTGCCCTGGATGGTCGAGATGCTGTCCAGCCACACCGCGGTCGGTGTGTTGGCGACCGCGTTGCCGCCGGGCTCGGCGGCGGCGTTCGCGGACCACTCGGGGTTCACGTAACCCGTCGCGCCCACGTAGGGGTTGTCCACTCGGGCGGTGGCGGCGGAGGCGGTCGGCGCGTCGAGCGTCAGGGCCAGCGCGGAGCCGAGCGCGAGCGCCGACAGTACCGCGAAGCCGCGGGTGAGCCTTGATCTCGGGGGAGGTGGAGGCTTCTTCACCAAGGGTTCCTTCCATGGGGTGGGGTGGCGCGCGATGCGGCCGTACGGCACACCACGCGCCGTTTGGGGAGGGAGAACTCAGGGTTCGATGCCGTTTGCGAGGGTGCCGTCGACGTACACGGTCACCTTTGTCGCGTCGGCGTAGGCGGTGTTGGTGGCGCAGCTGTAGTCGTCGCTCTCGCTGAAGTTCGACCAGTCGCTCTTGTTGATCCGGCTCTGGATGTCCCCGGTGTTCGCCCCCGCCGCCAGAGTGCCGGCACCGGAGGTGAACCCGACCTCCACGTAATGGTCCGCACCCGACTTCGGCGAAGACAGGGCGACCACCTTCTGCGTCACGTTTGAACAGCCGACGGCCGCATAGTCGCAGGACGTGGTGAAGGTGGGGGCGCCGCCGTCACCCGTGAAGTAGTAACGGATCGTCACCTTCGACAGATCCACCGCCGAACTCCCGGTGTTCACCACCCGCAGCCCCGGCTTGATCTGATTGTCAGTCGGGGAACTGTCGTTGTTCTTGTACTGCACCTTCACCACACCCGTGCCCGGCGTACCACCACCGCCACTCGCCGCCGTGGTCGCCGACACCGCGCCCGACGCTGCCGACACATTCCCCGCCGCGTCCCTCGCCTTCACCGTGTACGAGTACGACGTGGACGCGGACAGACCGCTGTCCGTATACGACGTGGACGTGGTGCTGCCCACCTTCGTGGACCCCCGGTACACGTCGTACCCGGCCACCCCCACGTTGTCCGTCGACGCCGACCACTTCAGCGACACGCTCGAACTGGTCGTCGCGGACACCGCCAGACCCGTCGGCGCGGTGGGCGCAGTGGTGTCCGTACCGCCGCCACCGCCACCGGTGCCGGTGCCGAATCCAGGGGCCTTGATGGACGCCAGGTAGCCGTCCTTGGTGGTGTCCACCGTCTGCCAGTCGTCCTTGAGGATCCCGCCGGTGTCGCCCGAGTCGGGGTTCCAGCACCAGAAGGTCCACTGAAAGCTGTCGCCGCCGTACTGCGAGGTCGGGCGGAGGTAGTCGACCAGGGCCTTCAGCCAGGTCTGGTCGGTGGTCGACTGGAGCGTCGTACCGAACTCGCCGACCCAGACGGGGGCGATGTTGTTCTTGAGGAGGTAGCCCCAGTACTTGTCCCAGATGCCGGGCATGTTGCTCGGGAACGACGGGTCGCTGAACCAGGGCTGGTTGGAGACGCTGGTGGCGTAGTCGTGGGCCGAGTAGACCACGCGGTTGGCCACGTCGAGCTGGACCGGGTAGGTGCCGGCGCCCTCAAGGTTGCCGCCCCACCAGGTGGAGTCGCCGTTGTAGGTCTGGACGCCCTCCACGAAGATCAGCAGGTTGGGGTTGACCGACAGCACCGCGTTGCCGCCCCGCTCGGCGGCGAGCCGCCAGTCGATGGTCGTATCGCCGCAGCCCCAACAGGCGGGGTCGTGGGGCTCGTTGTGCAGGTCGATGCCGATGACCGTGGGATTGTTCGCGTAACGGCCCGCCAGCGACTTGAGGTTGGCGATCCAGGTCGACTCCGGGACGCTGCTCGTGTACCACAGGGCACTCTGGCCGCTGGAGTCCGGCCGGTGCCGGTCGAGGATCACCTTCAGGCCGATCTGCCCCGAGTAATCCACGATCTTGTCCAGGACCTGAAGGGAGTCGAGCCCCTGGAGGTCGGCGTTCTTGCCGCCGGAGAAGTCGATGCTGGACGGCATCGTGCCGGACTTGAAGATGTCGTCGGAATACGGGATGCGCAGCGTGTTGTATCCAGTCGCTGCGATCTGGTCGAGCATGCTCTTGTAATCCCGTGACCACAGGCCGTGGACCACGTGGTTGTCGGTCTCGAACCCGAACCAGTTGATCCCGGCGATGCGCACCGAGATGCCGTTCGCGTCCACGATCTGGCGACCGCTGGTGTGCCAGTAGCCCGCTCCCGCGGTGCCCGCCGCCCGCGCGGGCGCCGTACCGGACACGGCGGCCAGCAGGGCGAGCAGGATCGCGGCCACGACACCCATGGCCGTGTACCGCCGAGGTGGGCCCAAGTCCGCAGGTCTCATAGCAGCCAACTCCTCTTGTAGGGCGTGCCCCCGTGCTGACTGACTTCGCTGCCGCGCCGTCTCCCCTGGCGGGGCGCGGTGCGGTTCGAACGCGATGGTGCCGCGCCGGTGAGCGCCGCCCTGGGTGCGAACGGGCCGGAGGCCGCGGGCCGCTTGGTGGCGGCGACGATCAACTCAGGCTTGATTCCAGGGCGTTGAGCGTGGGAGCGCTCCCAGCAAGTGAGGAAAGTAACAACTCGAAACAGCGCTGTGAAGGGGGCCCGGTGAAACCTGTGCGCAATGGCGAGTTCACGCGCCCGCTCGGTGCGGGGGCCCGCGCGCGAGCCTCCGGCCGAGGGGCACCGCACTGGATCACGGTGAACTCGCCGCATCCGGCGCTTATGCGCGACGGAAGCGACGCCTACCGCTGGGCAGCCGCCATCGGGCCGTCGGGAACCGGTCGCCGCGCGGCGCCGGAAGCAAGGCGGAGAAACAGCCATTCGGCACATGCACGGAGGGGGTGGCCCCGCACCACGGGGTGCGCCCCCCGGCGTGGCAGATGAATGCCGGAACGCCCGGCCTGCCTGGCGCACGGACGCCGGAACGCTCTCCCGGCGCGGCGCGCGAATGTCGGAACGGTCTCCCAGCGCGGCGCATGGAGCCCAAACGGCCTCCCGACGCGGACGCATGGGGCCGGAACGCCTTCCCGGCGTGGCCCGCGGGTGCCGGGCGGGCCGGCCCCGGAGCGGCGCCCGGATATCGGAACGCTCTCCCGGCGTAGCGCGCGGGTGCCGGGCGGCCCAGCCCCGGAGCGGCGCCCTGGACACCGGAACGCTCTCCCGGCGTGGCCCGCCGGTGCCGAGCAGACCAGACCCGGAGCAGCACCCGAACGCCGAACCGGCCACCCGGCGCGGCCCACCAGCGCCGAACAGACCAGACCCGGAGCAGCACCCGGATGCCGCAACGGACACCCGGCGTAGCCCGCCGGCGTCGAGCGGGCCAGCGCCCGAGCGGCGCCCGGTCGCCGTGGCGGTCTCCCGGCGCCCCGCTCAGGCGGACTCGCGTACCACCAGCTCCGTGGAGAGCACCACATGGCGGCGGATGCCGTTGCGGGACTCGATCTCCTCCAGCAGTACCCGCGCCATGGTGCGGCCCATCTCCTCGGTCGGCTGGCGCACGCTGGTGAGCGGCGGGTCGGCGTGCCGGGCCACCGCGGAGTCGTCGAAGCCGACCAGCGCCACGTCCTCGGGCACCCGGCGCCCCGACTGGCGCAGGACGTGCAGGGCACCGCTCGCCATGACGTCGGAGGCGGCGAAGACGGCGTCGATGCCGGGGTGCCGCTCCAGCAGGGTCCGCATGGCGGCGCGGCCACCCTCCTCGGTGAAGTCGCCGTGGGCGACCAGCGAGGTGCCGCCGTCCAGCCCCGCGGAGTTCACCGCCTGGGTGTAGCCGTCGAGGCGGCAGCGGGCGACGTACATGTCCAGGGGTCCGGTGATGGTGGCGACGGTCCGCCGGCCCAGGCCCAGCAGATGCTCGGCGGCCGACCGGGCGCCGCCCACGTTGTCGGCGTCGACGTAGGACATCCATTCCCGCTCCGAGCGCCGGCCGTTCAGCACGGTCGGCACCCGCAGCCGCTCCAGCAGGCTGGGCAGCGGGTCGTTCTCGTGCACGGACACCAGCAGCACGCCGTCGACGCGGCGGGCCGCCAGGTGCTGGCCCAGGCGCTGGCGTTCGCGCGGGGTGCGGATCAGGGTGAGCAGCAACTGCATGTCCGTATCGGCGAGTTCGGTGCTCACGCCGCGCACGATGTCCAGGAAGTACGGCTCAGCGCCCAGCCTGGTCTCCGATTCGGGGATGACCAGGGCGACCGCGTCCGTGCGGTCGGCGGCCAGCGCGCGGGCGGCGCGGTTGGGCACGTAGCCGAGCTCGGCGATCGCCGCCTCCACGGCCGCCCGCGCCTGGGCGCTGACATGCGGGGAGCCGTTGACCACCCGCGAGACCGTGCCCCGCCCGACACCGGCCCGCGCGGCGACCATCTCCAGCGTCGGCCGGCCGCCCCGCCCCTCGCCCGCAGCCATCGCGCCCTTGCCCGTCACCATGGATGACAACCCGTCAGTCGCACCGACTCGAAGTGTTCGTTCCCTTGACACGGCCCCCGGGAACGGTGGACCTTCATTATGCCAATCTGGGAGCGCTCCCACGGGAGCGCTCCCAGATAAAGGCCGGTTTGATCAAGCCGGACCGCCGGGCGCGGTGCGGCACCCGGCGGTCGAGGGGTGGTCGGCCGGTCAGAACTTGGGGTCGGGTGACTGGGCGCGGACCAGTTCGGCGGCCTCCGCCTCCGACTCGACGGACGGCGGGGAGCCGGCCAGCGGCTTCTTCGCCGTCTCCGTCATGCACAGGACGGCGATGACGCCCACGGCCGCCGCGCCCATGGCGTAGAAGGCCGGCACCAGATTGGTGTGGAAGACGCCGATCAGGGCCGTGATCACCAGCGGGGTGGTGCCGCCGAACAGGGAGGTGGAGAAGTTGTAGGCGACCGAGAGGGAGCCGTAGCGGACGTGCGTCGGGAAGATCGCCGGAAGGGCCGCGGACATGGTGCCGAGCATGGCCACCAGGGACAGGCCCATCAGCAGCAGGCCGAGACTGATCAGGGCGACGTCGCCCTGCCGGATGAGCAGGAACGAGGGCACCGACAGGACCAGGAAGCCGAGCATCCCCGTCATCAGCAGGGGCTTGCGGCCGAAACGGTCCGAGAGGCGGCCGACCTGGTTGATGACGCACATCTGGAGGACCATCACGATCAGCAGGATCAGCAGCCCGTGGTTGGTGTCGTAGCCGAGCTCGTCGGACAGGTAGGTCGGCATGTACGACAGCAGCATGTAGTCGGTGATGTTGTACGCCGCCACGAGGGCGACGCACAGCAGCAGCGGCCGCCAGTAGCGGGTGAAGATCTTGCCGAGGTCGGCGGCGGCCGAGGTCTCCACCGCGTCGGCGGCCTCGGTGGCCCTGGCCAGGCCGCCCTCCAGCTTCTGGAAGGCGGGCGTCTCGTCCAGCTTGAGCCGCAGATACAGGCCGATGAAGCCGAGCGGGGCAGCGACCAGGAAGGGGACGCGCCAGCCCCAGTGCAGCATCTGGTCGTCGCTGAGGAAGCTGGTCAGGGCGACGACGAGGCCGGACGCCCCCACGTATCCGGCGAGCGTGCCGAACTCCAGGAAGCTGCCGAAGTAGCCGCGCCGCTTGTCGGGGGCGTACTCCGCGATGAAGGTGGAGGCGCCGCCGTACTCACCGCCGGTCGAGAAGCCCTGCACCAGGCGGAAGAAGATCAGCAGGGTCGGGGCCCAGATGCCGATGGCGGCATGCGAGGGGATCAGGCCGATGGCGAAGGTGCCGATCGCCATCATGATCATGGTGAGGGCGAGGATGGTCTTGCGGCCGATCTTGTCGCCGAGCGGCCCGAGGACCATGCCGCCGATGGGCCGCACCAGGAAGGCGACCGCGAAGGTCGCGAAGCTGCTGAGCAGCTGCGCGGTGTCGTTGCCCGAGGGGAAGAAGACCTTGCCCAGGGTCGCCGCCAGATAGCTGTAGATGCCGAAGTCGTACCACTCCATCGCGTTGCCGAGCGCGGCGGCCTTCGTGGCGCGCTTGACCGCCGCTTCGTCGGTCACGGTGATGTCGCTGCGGCGCAGCTTCGGATTGCGCCGCTTCTCGATGGCACGAAAGAGCATCCGGTGGCGTCTGACCGCGGCGGGATCCGCCGTATCCACGGGATTGTCGTGGTCAGTCGCCATCATCGCGGTGTTCCTTTCGCCGAAACGCATTGCACACGCCAACGCCTGCGCAGATCTCACGCGCTCAAACTCACCGCTTCGTTCCGCATCCACTCGGCTACCGTGGGTGGATGACACTCCGGTGTGGTGGTCCTCAGGGGATGTCGCCGCTCCAGTCCAGGCGGCCGGGGTCGCCGGGGCGCGGGGTGTATATCGCCCGGCCGCCGGTGCCGAACCGGCCCAGCTCGGTCGCCAGCGGTATGCCTCTGGCGGAAGCGTCGCCGGGCAGGTCGGTGATGTCCAGGAGCAGGCCGTCCAGGGGGCCACCGACCAGTTCGGCATACCTGCGGTCCGGGCGCGGGCCCGGATCCTCGTGGTCATGGCCGTAGACCCGGCCGCGCAGCAGCTGCTCGTCGTCGCCGTTCATGGTCCAAGCCTCGCAGCCACCACTGACAACGGGATCTTGCCGCAGCCGGCCCGCCGGTCCGCCCAGGGCGGATTTTCCTCCCGCCCTTTGCGGTTGCAGTGAAAGGTGTGTGCACCTGCTCCGGAGGGGGAACCTGAACCCTCCGGACGGGGCCCCAGCGGAGAGGAGCCCAGGTGAGTACGTCGACGCCGGCGGACGGCCGCGGCCAGGGGGCCCAGGACGACGGTTACCAGCCGGACCCGCGCCGATGGCGGGCCCTGTGGGTGACGCTCGTGGCGGGCTTCATGAGCCTGCTGGACGTGACGATCGTGGCGGTCGCCCTGCCCACCGTCCAGCGGGATCTGGGGGCCTCCCCTGCCCAGGTGCAGTGGGTGGTGTCGGGGTACGCGCTCACCTTCGCCCTCGCGCTCGTCACCGCGGGGCGGCTCGGCGACGCCCTGGACCGGCGCCGTATCTTCCTGCTCGCGCTCAGCGCCTTCGTGCTGTTCAGCGCGGCCTGCGGGGCGGCCCCCGACATCACCCTGCTGGTGGTGGCCCGGCTCGCCCAGGGCCTCGCGGCCGGATTCATGGCGCCCCAGAACTCCGCCCTCATCCAGCAGCTGTTCCGGGGTGCGGAGCGCGGCCGGGCCTTCGGTTTCTTCGGCGCGACCGTCGGCATCTCCTCGGCCGTCGGGCCCATCACCGGTGGCGCCATCCTCGCGCTGGCCTCCGGCAGCGACGGCTGGCGGTGGATCTTCTACGTCAATGTGCCCATCGGCATCCTCGCCGTACTGCTCGGCCGCCGGCTGCTGCCGCGCGTGCGGGGGTCCGGCCGGGGCCATGTGGACGCCGCCGGTGTGCTGCTCCTCGGTCTCGGGGTGCTCGCGCTGATGTTTCCGCTGGTCCAGGCGGACTCCGGCGGGATCGACCGGCTGTGGTGGCTGTTCCCCGTGGGCGTCGTCGTGCTGCTGGTCTTCGCGCAGTGGCAGCGGCGTCTGGTGGCCAGGGGCGATCAGCCGCTGCTGGATCCGCGGCTGTTCAGCACCGTGCGCGGCTACGCGGTCGGCGCGGGCGTCGGCACCCTCTACTTCATCGGATTCAGCGGGGTGTGGCTGGTCTTCGCCCTCTTCTACCAGCACGGTCTGGGCTTCTCCCCGCTGCGCTCCGGGCTCGCGGTGACCCCGTTCGCCGTGGGCTCGGCGGTCGCGGCCGTGGTCGCGGGGCGGCTGGTGGAGCGGCTGGGCCGGCTGCTCACCGTGTGGGGTCTCGCGGGGGTGATCCTCGGCCTGGGCGGCACCGCGGTGCTGCTGCACTACGTGGACCTCGGCATCGCCCCCTGGGTCGCCGCCCCGGTGCTGTTCCTCGGCGGCATCGGCGGCGGCTTCGTGGTCTCGCCGAACTTCACGATGACGCTGCGGGACGTGCCGGTGCGGATGGCGGGCGCGGCGGGCGGCGCGCTCCAGACCGGGCAGCGGCTCGGCGCGGCGGTGGGTACGGCCGCGCTGCCCGGCCTCTACTACCTGATGCTCGGCCGGCACCACGACTACCGCACCGCCGTCGTCATGGCGCTGGGTGCCGCGCTCATCGGCATGGTGGCGTCCCTGGCGCTCGCCACGTTCGACTGGCAGCGGGACCGGCTGACGCGGTCGGGGGCCGGGAAGCGGCCGCGGGAGGCGGCCGACGACCCGGTGCGCTCCGGCCAGTCGTGAGCACGGGCAACGGCTCAGAAGAAACCGCCGTCCAGGGCGAGCGTGCGGCCGGTCATGTAAGCGGCGTCATCACTGGCCAGGTAGGCGTAGCCCGCGGCGATCTCCTCGGGCGTGGCCAGCCGGCCGAGCGCGCCGTGCACGGACAGCCACTGCCCGAGCGGCATCTCGCCGCGCAGCCGGGGGTGCTGGTATCCGGCCGAGTTCTCGGCCGCCATGTCGGTGTCGGTGCCGCCGGGGGCGATCGCGTTGATGGTGATGCCGCGCTGGCCCAGTTCGGCGGAGAGGTTGAGGACCATGGCCTCCACGGCGGCCTTGGAGGCGGCGTACAGGGTGTGCGCGAAGACCGCGCGGGATGCGCTGACCGAGGAGGTGAGCACGATCCTGCCGCCCTCCCCCATCCGGGCGGCGGCGTGCTGGGCCGCGAACAGCTGGCCGCGGGTGTTGACCGCGAAGACGCGGTCGAATTCGGCCGGGGTGAGGTCTTCCAGGGCGCCGAAGTGCTCGACGCCGGCGCAGGAGGCCAGCACGTCCAGCCGGCCGAATTCCGTGACCGCGCGCTCGATCAGCGCCTCGCTCTGGGCGGGGTCGGCGACGTCCGCGCCGTGGGCGAGGGCCCTGCCGCCGTCCGCCTCGATCGCCGAGACCAGCGCGTCGGCCGCCGCCCGGTTGCTGCGGTAGCCGATGACGACGGCCGCCCCCTCGGCCGCCAGGCGGGTGGCGACCGCCGCCCCGATCCCCCTGCTGCCGCCGGTCACCACCGCCGTCCTGCCCGCGAAACGCCCGCCCTGCCGTGCCGTCATGGAGGTCTTCCTTTCCGTCCTTCACGGACCCGTCGCCGACAGTCTCCAACGGCGGCCGGGCACAAGCGAGTTGAGCGCTACTCGATAACGCGTGCGAATCGGGCCATTCCCGGTCCAACCCCTCACCAGAGTTGCGAGCCCGGTTGGGTTATGTGATCAAATCTGCCGATGCGTACCCCCCACACCTCGACGCATCACACCACTCACTCCGACGGACCCGGCCCCCACCGGGTTCCGTCCGGGCGAAGTCCGTACGATGAACTGGCCGCGCTCGCGGA
This sequence comes from Streptomyces sp. NPDC043952, assembly GCF_056435325.1. Classification (NCBI taxonomy): domain Bacteria; kingdom Bacillati; phylum Actinomycetota; class Actinomycetes; order Kitasatosporales; family Streptomycetaceae; genus Streptomyces; species Streptomyces sp. NPDC043952. The sequence goes on along the minus strand of NZ_JBWKES010000003.1, from coordinate 142,426 downwards.
CGATCCCCCCGGCGATCCGGCGGACGGCCCGACCGACAGTGCGCTGGACGACTTCCTGCGCGCGGACGACGCCCCGGACCGGCCGGAGGAGGACGCCGACGAGCCCTGGACGCCACCCAACCACAGGCGCCGGGGCCGCCGCCGCAACCGCGCCACCGGGCTGCCCACCCTGCTCAGGCTGACCGTCTGGGCGCTCACCTTCGCCTGCCTCGTCGCCCTGGCCGACCGCTGGGCACTGCTCTACGCCGAGCGCCAGGCCGCCGACCGGCTCAAGGACCGGCTGCAGCTGACCGCCACGCCCGAGGTGCGGATCGGCGGCTTCCCCTTCCTGACCCAACTGCTCGACCAGCGGCTGGACTCGGTCCAGATCACCGTCCCGGACGTGCCGGCGAACCGGGTCACCCTGACCCAGGTCACCGCCACCGCGCACGACATACGCATCGACGGCGACGGACCGACTGCCGTACGCGGAGCCCTCGTCCGGCAGCTGCACGGCCAGGTCCTGCTGTCCTTCGCCGACATGAACCGTGAACTGGGCGCCTCCCAGGTGGCGTTCAGCGCACTGGGCCCCGACCGGATCAGGGCGCTCGGCTCGCTGCGCGTCGCCGGGCAGGACGTGCGGGTGCGCGCCGACGCCCGTGTCGGGCGCGACGGGGACCGCGGCATCAGCACCTCGGTGGACGGGATACGGCTGGACATCGGCGACCTCGCGACCTACCGGCCCGGTACCGGCCCTGCCGAGGGGCTGCATCTCACCAAGGCCGCCGCGCGCCGGGTCACACGGGAGGCGGACAAGATCAAGGCGCTGCTGGGCGTCCCGGAGATCGTGCACCGCCTGGGCGTGCCGGACAGCGCGGTGGACGCCGCACTGCACGACGAGGACAAGCTCCACCGGCTCACCGGCGCACCGCGCTTCCTGCACCAGCTGACCCGGCTGAACCTGATGGACCTGGCGCTCGCCCACCCCGAGGTGCTCAAGCGGCTCGGCGTCGACCTGTCCCTGCTCACCTCGCTGACCAAGCTGACCCGCCCGCAGATCGCCGACCGGTTCGACTTCGCCTTCCGGATCCCCGAACCGCCCTCCGGCGCGCTGCGCGTCCAGCGGGTCGCGGTGGACAAGGACGGGGTGCACGTCTACGTCAGCGGGGCGGGGCTGCTGCTGGGCAAGTGAGCGGCCCCGGACGGGGACCGGCCCGCGCTCACGCGGGCTCCTGCGACGGGAGCGGTACCGGGTAGGGCTCGCCGAAGTCCGCCGAGCGGCTGACCTCCTCCCAGGCGCCCGCCTCGGCGAGTTGGCGGCGGGAGTAGTCCAGCGCCATGGTCACGGCGTTCACCCCGAGCAGGAGATGGCTCGGGACGTCGCCGCGCCGCACGGTGCGGACGATGATCTCGGCGGCGCGGCGCGGGTCACCGGCCGCGCCGGCCGTGTTCTGCCGCATCAGCCGGTTCATCGCGCCCACGGTCGCGTCGTAGGCCTCGGGCACGTCGTGGACGGTCATGGAGGAGCCGGCCCAGTCGGTGGCGAAGCCGCTCGGCTCGACCACCATGACCCGCACCCCGAACGGCGCGGTCTCCGTCGCCAGCACCCGGCTGAAGCCGTCCACGGCGAACTTGGCCGCCTGGTACGACGCGATGCCCGGCGAGCCGCCTACCCGGCCGCCGATCGAGGAGAACTGCACGACGGTGCCGGCCCCCTGCCGGCGCAGGACCGGGAGGGCGGCCTTGGTGACGTGGTAGACGCCCCAGAAGTTGGTCTCGAACTGGGCACGGAAGTCGTCGTCCTCGGTCGTCTCGATGGGCGAGACGTTCGCGTAGCCCGCGTTGTTCACGAGCACGTCGATGCGTCCGAAGCGGGCGACGGCCGCCTCGACGGCCGCGCGTGCCGCGTCCGGGCTGGTGACGTCCAGGGCGAGGGGCAGGACGCGGTCGCCGTACCCGGCGAGTTCTTCCGAAAGGGTCTCGGGGCGGCGGGCGGTGGCCACGACGCGGTCGCCCGCCTCCAGCGCGGCGGTGACCAGGGCGCGGCCGAAGCCGCGCGACGAACCGGTGATGAACCAGACGCGGGAATCCTGTGCACTCATAGTGTTAGTACAACACCGTTCTCTTATTAGCGCAACACCGTTGCCTTAAAGCTTTCTATGATGTCCGCATGAGTGAGCCTGCCTTTCAGCGTGCGCGCAGTGCCGAGGCCAAACAGGCACGGGAAGCGGCGATCCTGGACGCCGCCCGGACGCTCGGCCGGGTGCGGGGGGTGCGGGACGTCACCCTCACGGACATCGCCGGAGCCGTGGGCATGCACAAGTCCGCGCTGCTGCGCTATTTCGAGACGCGGGAGCAGATCTTCCTCGCGCTGACCGCCGAGGGCTGGCGGGAGTGGTCCGCCGAGCTCCGCGCCGACCTGGGCCGGCGGGCCGGGGCCACGCCCGCCGAGGTGGCGGCCGTGTTCGCGGGCACGCTGGCGGCGCGCCCCATGTTCTGCGACCTGCTCGCACAGGCGCCGCTCAACCTGGAGCGGAACGTGTCGACCGAGTCGGTGCGCTCCTTCAAGCTCGTCACCCTGAAGGAGGTCGAGCTGATCGTCGGCGAACTGGGCCGGCTGCTCGGTCTCGACGAGCAGCAGGGCGTCGACACGATCGCGACGGCGACGAGTCTCGCCGGGGCGCTGTGGCAGATGGCCACGCCCGGCCCCCGCCTGCGCGAGCTGTACGCCGGCGATCCCCGGTTCGCCCACGCGGTGGTGGAGGTGGAGCCGCGGCTGAACCGGGTGCTCGGCGCGTATCTCACGGGGCTCGGGGTGAGCTCGGCGGCGGCCACCTGAGACCGGCGGCGCCGCCTGAAACGACGGGCGGCGGCCACCCGAGACCAGCGAGCCGTGGCCGCCTCGGACCAGCGGGCGGTGACCGCCAGGGACCAGCGAGCCATGGCCGCCAGGGACCAGCGAGCGGCGGCCACCCGAGACCGGCGGGCGCCGGCCGCTTGAGACCGGCGGGCGGATGCCACCGCGCCCGCACTCGACGCCGTACCGCGGCGGCTACGACCGCGCGCCGGGCCGCTCCTCCGCCGGGCCGGCCCCCGGCTTCGCCCCCGCCTCCTCCCCCGGTCCGACCCCGGTCCCCGCCTCCATCCCTTCCCCCGGTCCGACCCCCGTCCCCGCCCCCCTCTCCTCCCCCGGCGCGACCGGCAGCAGCCGGTCCAGTGCCGCGAGGACGTGCGCGCAGACCGTGTCCGGGTCGGCGCTCGCCAGCGGTTCCTGGCCGACGACGACGCGCATCAGGCCGATCCCGAGCAGCCAGGCCATGGCGAGCTGGGCGCGCAGGGTGCCGTCCTCGGCCCCCGAGAGGGCGGCGAGCGCGGCGGCGTACTCCTCGCCCAGCGCGCGGACCGTCTCCGGGGCGGCGTCGGCGCCGCCGATGGAACGGAGGTAGACGGCGAGCAGCCGGTCCGCGCCGGCGCCGCCCTGGGGCGCGAGGACGCCGCGCAGCGCGGTTTCGAACAGCCGCTCCGGCGGGGTGCTGCTCACCTGCGCCTTGCCGTCCTGCGCCATCACCTCGGCGAGGAGGGCCTTTTTCGAGCCGAAGTAGCGGAATATGAGCGCCTGGTTCACCCCGGCGCGGGCGGCGATGTCCCGGACCGTGGCGGCCTCGTAGCCCCGCTCGGCGAAGACCGCGCCGGCCGCGCGCAGGATGCGTGCGCGGGTCTCCCTGGCGTCGCGCGGGCGCTGCGGCGGCTCCCCGTCCGGTGCGCCGCCGGCGCTCCGGTGCCGGTCCTGCGTGTACTCGCCGCCGTCCACCCGCTGCTCCTTCGCCGCCCCGCGCCCGCGCGCATCCCGACCGGACCCGCAGAGTAACGGCCGATTAGCGTCGTTGCGCGCCCGGTGCGCGGCTCCTAGCGTTGTAAGCGTGTGCTTACACAAGGGAGACAGCTGTGACGGCAACGGACCAGACACCCCTCGCCTACCCCTTCAACTCCGGCCAGGACCTCGATCTGTCCGAGGCGTACGACCGCGCCCGTGACACCCCCGGACTGCTGCGCGTACGGATGCCGTACGGGGAGCCGGCCTGGCTCGCCACCCGGTACGCGGACGCCCGGCTGGTCCTCGGCGACCAGCGGTTCAGCCGTGCGCTGAGCCTCGAACACGACGAGCCGCGGGCCTCCGAGGGCCGCCGGGACAGCGGGATCCTCAGCATGGACCCGCCCGACCACACCCGGCTGCGCTCGCTGGTGGCGAAGGCGTTCACCGTGCGCCAGGTGGAGAAACTCCGACCGCAGGTACGGCAGTTGACGGCGTCCCTGCTGGACGCGATGGAGGCGGCGGGGCCGCCCGTCGATCTGGTCGACCGCTATGCGCTGCCCATCCCGGTGGCGGTGATCTGCCGGCTGCTCGGGGTGCCGGAGCGCGACCGCCCCCAGTTCCGCGTGTGGAGCGACGCGGCACTGTCCACCAGCTCGCTGACGGCCGAGGAGTTCGACCGCAACCGCGAGGAACTGCGCGCCTACATGGCCGAGTTGATCGCCGCGCACCGGGCCGAGCCGCGGGACGACCTGATGACCGCGCTGATCGAGGCCCGCGACCACGGCGACCGGCTGTCGGAGCTGGAGCTGGTCGACCTGTGCGTCGGCATCCTGGTGGCCGGCCACGAGACCACCGCCACCCAGATCCCCAACTTCGTGCTCACCCTGCTCGATCACCCGCAGGCGCTGGCGCGGCTGCGTGCGGAGCCCGAGCTGATCACGGGCGCGATCGAGGAGCTGCTGCGGTTCGTCCCGCTGGGCAGCGGGGCCGGCCAGGCCCGGTACGCCAAGGAGGACGTCGAGGTCGGCGGCACCCTGGTACGGGCCGGCGAGCCGGTGCTGGTCGCCATCGGGGCGGCCAACCGGGACGCGCTGCGCTTCACCGACGCCGGGACGCTCGACCTCACCCGCGCGGGCAACGCGCACCTCGGCTTCGGCCACGGCGTGCACCACTGCCTCGGCGCACCCCTCGCCCGGCTCGAACTCCAGGAGGCCATCGGCGCGTTGGTGGCCCGCTTCCCGTCGCTGCACGTCGCCGGGGACATCACCTGGAAGACCGAGATGCTGGTGCGCGGGCCCCGCGTCCTGCCGGTGGGGTGGTGAGGCGGCGATGAGCTGGCGGCTGAGCGTGGACCGGGGCCAGTGCATGGCGTCCGGCATGTGCGCGGGGACCGCGCCGGACCTGTTCGTCCTCGACGGCGACCATGCGCGTCCGGTGCGCGAGCGGATCCCGGAGGGCGAGGAACGCGCCCTGGAGGCGGCCGACATCTGCCCGATGCAGGCCATCACCGTGCAGGACGCCGACGGGAAGGAGATCGGGCCCCGCGAGTGACGCCGGACCGGCTGTTACAAGACGGGGACAAACCAGCAGTGAACGCCCGCGCCCGTGGTGTCGTCGTTCCAAGTGACCGCGCCAATCGACATGTTCCTCTCCTTTGGCGTGAACAGTCGAACTCACCACAGAAAAGGACAGATTCATGATGGTCACGAAGCGGCGTTCCCTGCGCGTTGCCGTCGTCGGCGTCCTGGGCGCGGCCTCGCTCGCCCTCGCGGGCTCGGCGATGGCCGCCACCCCGGCCACCCACACGGCGGCTCCCGCCGCCCCTGCGGCCGCGACTGCCAAGCCCGCCATCACGGCCACGCCGTCGGTGTCCTCGGTGCCCGCCTGGACGCTGTTCCGGATCACCGGCAAGACCACCGGCATCAAGGCGGGCAGCACGGTGACCCTCCAGCAGAAGCAGCGCGGCAAGTGGGTCGCCCTGCCCGCCTCCGCGCCCGTCAACCGCAGCGGCTCCTACGCGCTCCGCGCCGAGCTGGGCCTGAAGGGCAAGAACGAGCTGCGGATGGTCAGCGGCAGCACGGCGTCCCCTGTTTTCGACGTCACGGTCCGCTGAGCGACCGCTTCTCCGCGCAAACCCCCGAAAAACCGGTGCCGGGACGGATTCACCGTCCCGGCACCGGCGTGTCCGGAAGTTCTTACGAAGATTTTCATAGGGTTCCTATATAGGCGGGTGATACTTAAAGAGTGTGGATCACTCTCACAGAGATGCGGACGTACAGCGGACCGCACAGTCACTGGCGGATACGGCGTCTGCCGTGATCAGAGTCGTGACGGACCACCGGGACCTCAGTTTCACCGCGGCCTCCACCCTGGCTCGGCTGGAACGCGAGGGCCCGGTCCGGCTCACGCTCCTCGCGGCGGCGGAGGGCGTGGCCCAGCCGTCCATGACCCAGTTGGTGCAGCGGCTGGAGCGCCAGGACCTGGTCATGCGCGTCGGTGACGCGGTGGACGGCCGGGTGACGCTGATCGCCGTCACGGACGCCGGGCGGCAGGTGCTCGCCGCCCGCCGGCGGTCACGGGACGCACGCCTGGCCGACCTGATGGCCAAGCTGCCGGACGACGACCGGCACGCGCTCGCCGAGGCCATGCGCGTCGTCGCCCCGCTCGTGCGGCGCATGCTCGCCGACCCCGCCCAGAGCGCTCGACCCGCCCAGAGCGCCCCCCTGCCCGAACGGCCTGACACCGGGAGCGACCGATGACGACCAGGGAGACCGACCGCATACCCGGCGCCTCCGAGACCGGGCAGCACCGCCGGCGCGGCTGGATCGGCGCCGATCACCCCGGCTACAAGTGGGTGGCGCTGACCAACACCACGGTGGGCATGCTGATCGCCACGATCAACAGCTCGATCGTGCTGATCTCGCTGCCCGGCATCTTCACCGGCATCCGCCTGGACCCGCTGGAACCCGCCAACGTCAGCTATCTGCTGTGGATGCTGATGGGCTACATGCTCGTCACCGCGGTACTGGTCGTGGCGCTCGGCCGGCTCGGCGACATGATGGGCCGGGTCCGCATCTACAACGCGGGCTTCCTGATCTTCACGGTCACCTCGGTGATCCTCTCGCTCGACCCGTTCCACGGCGGCAGCGGCGCGCTGTGGCTGATCGGCTGGCGCATCGTGCAGGCCGTCGGCGGCTCGATGCTGATGGCCAACTCGGCGGCGATCCTCACCGACGCCTTCCCGGCGCGCCAGCGCGGCATGGCCCTCGGCGTCAACATGGTGGCGGGCATCGCCGGTTCCTTCCTCGGTCTGGTGCTCGGCGGTGTGCTGGTCACCTGGAACTGGCGCTCCATCTTCTGGGTCAACGTGCCCATCGGCCTGATCGGCACGGTGTGGGCGTACAAGTCGCTGCACGAGACCGGCATCCGCAGGCCGGGGCGGATGGACTGGTGGGGCAACATCACCTTCGCCCTCGGCCTGACCGCGCTGCTCGCCGGGATCACCTACGGCATCCAGCCGTACGGCGGCCACACCATGGGCTGGTCCAACCCCTGGGTGCTGGCGGGCCTGATCGGCGGCGCCGTGATGCTCGCGGTCTTCTGCCTGGTGGAGGCCAAGGTCCCCGAACCGATGTTCCCGCTGCGGCTGTTCCGCGACGCGGCCTTCGCCGGCGGCAACGCGGCCACCCTGCTCGGCGCGATCGCCCGCGGCGGGCTCCAGTTCATGCTGATCATCTGGCTCCAGGGCATCTGGCTGCCGCTGCACGGCTACGACTACGCCGACACCCCCCTGTGGGCGGGCATCTACATGCTCCCGCTGACCATCGGCTTCCTGCTCGCCGGGCCGCTGTCGGGCGCGCTGTCGGACAAGTTCGGGGCGCGGCTGTTCGCGGCGTGCGGCTTCCTGGTGATGGCGGTGTCGTTCGCCGGGCTGCTGGTCCTGCCGAGCGACTTCTCCTACTGGGTGTTCGCCGCGCTGATCTTCCTCAACGGGCTCGGCGGCGGCCTGTTCGCCGCCCCCAACACGGCGATCATCATGTCCAGCGTCCCGGCCGACGCCCGCGGCGCGGCCTCCGGGATGCGCGCCACCTTCCAGAACGCGGGCATGGTGCTGTCCATGGGCGTGTTCTTCTCGCTCATGGTTGCGGGACTCGCCGGAACCCTCCCCGACACCCTCACCACCGGTCTGACGGCCCAGGGCGTGCCCGCGGGGGCCGCGCACACGGTGGCCCAACTCCCGCCGGTCGGCGTCCTGTTCGCCGCGTTCCTCGGCTACAACCCGATCCAGCACCTGCTCGGCCCGGACATCCTGGGCCACCTGTCCCCGTCCGCCGCGGCACACCTCACCGGCCGCGAGTTCTTCCCGCACCTGATCTCCCAGCCGTTCCACGACGGCCTGGTCGTGGTCTTCTCCCTCGCCATCGCGATGTCGCTGGCGGCGGCGGGCGCGTCGCTGATCCGCGGCCGCCGGACGGAACCGGTACCGGCGGGCGCGCCGTCCCCCGCGCCGGCCTCACCCACCGCCGCGGAAACCCGGAGCGCCGTCGAGGACAAGGGCACGGCGGCGACGACCACCGCGCCGCCCGCCGCCGGGGTGGTGCGCGGCCGGGTGTACGACAGCGCCGGGCAGCCCCTCGCGCGGGCGACCCTCACCCTGGTCGACCGTTCCGGGCGGCAGCGGGCGATCGGCAGCACCGGTCCCGACGGCGCGTACGAACTGACGCCGGGTGAGCCCTCGTCGTACACCCTGGTCGTCTCGGCAACCGGGCACCATCCGCGGGCCGTGCAACTCGACGCCGGCGCCGGTCCCGTCGTACCGGACGTCACCCTGGCGGGCCTGGGCAGGGTCCACGGCACGGTGCGCCACGAACACACCGGCCAGCCGGTCCCGGACGCGCGCATCACCCTGCTGAGCGCCTCGGGCGAGGTGGTCGCCTCGGCCGCGACGGACGCCGAGGGCGCGTACACCCTGCGGAACCTGGCTCCGGGGGCGTACACCGTCGTCACCTCGGGCTACGGGCCCGTCCTCGCGGACGTGACGCTGGGCGAGGGCACGTCCTGCGAGGTGGACCTGCACGTGGGGCACCCGGACGCCGACTGAGGCCAAAGACGGCGAAGGGGCGCGGTTCCATGGACCGCGCCCCTTTCACGTGCGCGCACGCCAGGGTGTGACGCCGGGGGCGCGCCGCCAAGCGGTGGAGACCGTGTCGCTCGTACGGGTGTAGCGGGGGTGATGTCCGTGGCGCGTGCGGGGTTGCCTCGTTCGGCATCTGTGTGATGTTCGGCATGCGATGTGATGGAAGGGGGTGAAGCGGGCAGCAGTCCCCTTCGTTCCTCACACCAACCCTCTGCGGCAGGTGATTCGATGACCACGGCGACGACCCGGACGCTCCGGACGACGCCGCTCGCTCCGACCGGCACGACGAACTCCCGTGTTCCACCCGCCGCCAATCCCTCCCTGCCGTCCCTGACGGGGCTGCGGTGGATGGCGGCGCTGCTGGTGTTCGGACTGCACGTCAACAACTTCGGCTACTTCGGCGGCACCGGCGGCCATCTGGTCAGCTGGGGCTTCGGCGCCGGTGCCACCGGAGTGTCGTTCTTCTTCGTCCTGTCGGGATTCGTCCTGACCTGGTCGGCCCGGCCGGGCGACAGACCACTCGCCTTCTGGCGGCGGCGCATCGCCCGGATCTACCCGGTGCACCTGGTCACCCTCGCCGTGGCCCTGCTGATGGCCCTCACCCTGGCGCACCAGGGCGATCCCGCGCCCGAGCCGGCGCTCGCCAACGTCCTGCTGCTGCACTCCTGGTGGCACCCCTGGTGGCAGACGCTCAACCCGGTCAGCTGGTCGCTGGCCTGCGAGGCGTTCTTCTACGCCGCCTTCCCGCTGCTGATCCTGCTGCTGCGCCGCCTCGGGGCGCGCGCGCTGACCGCGCTGGGCGCCCTGGCGGCGGTCTCGGTGCTGGTGCTGGCCTGGTCGGACGCGCACCACTGGTGGACGTACACGCTCTATTCGTTGCCCGCGGCCCGGCTGCCCGAGTTCGTGCTCGGCGCGGTCACCGCGCGGCTGGTGCTGCTCGGCCGGTGGCGCGGGCCGGGGCTGGAGGCGTCGCTCGCGCTGGCGATCATCGGCTACTTCCTGGTACCCCAGGTCACCCCCGGCTACTCCGCCACGGTGTGCACCCTCACCGGGTTCGCCCTGCTCATCCCGGCGGCGGCGGTCGCCGACCTGAACGGGCTGCCGTCACTGTGGCGGCACCGGCGGCTGGTGCGGCTCGGGGAACTGTCGTTCGCCTTCTACATGATCCATCTGCTGGTGCTGCGCTCCACCACCAACCTCCTGGGCACCAAGCCCCACTTCGGGGTCCTCGCGGGGCTCGCCGTCACCGCGACCGCGTTCGCCGTCTCGCTCGGGCTCTCCTGGGTGCTGTACGAGGCGGTCGAGTGCCCGGCCCGGCGGCTGCTGCTGCGCCGGCGTCGCTCCGCGACGCGGCAGGCGCCGCGGCCGGACCCGGTTCCGGCCCGCCGTGAGGCCCCCGCGACCGCGCCGGACTGAGCAGGAGCCGCCGAACCCCTCGGAAAAGTGCCCCTCGGTCGGCCTCCAAGTGCCGTCCGAGGGGCCCTGCTTAGGCCCGTGGGCCCCCGTCGGCGGGGCCCGGCACCCGGCCCCCGCCCGGCCCGCCGCACCTCCCCAGACCGGCGCCACGGCCCTCGGCCCAACCCCGCTGACCTGGTGCGATGCGTCGTACGCCCCTGGGTTCTCCGCATCGGAGGGAGGACCGGATGGCGTCCTGTCCGGACCGCGGTCTGGTGCCGCGCGGGCGGGCGCTGGACCTCGGCTGCGGTCTCGGGCGCAACGCGCTGTTCCTGGCCGAGCGCGGCTTCGAGGTGGACGCCGTCGACCTGTCCCCCTCGGCGATCCAGCGGGCCGGACGGCAGGCGCGGGAGGCGGGCCTCGATGTCCGTTTCCTGCACGGTGATGCCTTCGCGCTCGCGGCGGACACCCTGCGCGGACCGTACCGGCTGATCCATGACTCGGGCTGCTTCCACCAGCTGCCGCCGCGAGGAGATCGAACTGCGTGCCATGCGGCCCCAGCCGCCCGGTTCCGCGCTGTTCGGGGAGCCCTTTCTGTGGACGGCCCTGTTCCGCCGGCCGGTCCCCGGTGCGGGGCGCGCGCACCCGGAAGAGTGACATCCGCAACAGTCGGGCACGTCTCGCGGAATGCGGGGTAGACGGCCACCCGGCAGCCGCGCCGGACCGGAGCGGCTACCGGCGCCGGGAAGGTGGTCACCGGGTCGGCTGATGCCGCGGACTCCCCTTGCCACAAGGGGAGTTGGCACGTCAGCGCCCTTCTCGGGTTGGTCCGGCCGGGAGGCTGGGGCTAGGGTGCCCAAACGGTGAAGATCAGCTGCCGGCCGGCGGCTCCCGGTTGGGTGAGAGGAGAGTGTGACAGTGCCGAAGGAGCAGGACGCGGCCGCATCGGCGCCGCAATTGGTGGGTTCCTTCCTGGAGCGACGCCAGGAGCAGATCGCCCAGCGATGGGCGGACGCGCCCCTGTTCAGGTCGGTGTTCACGGTCTCCCGCGACGAGGCGGTCGAGGCCAGCAAGGCGGTCGTGGACGCCCTGTCCGACGTGGCCGTGAGCGGACGCCTGGAGGACACCGGGGCGCCCGGATACGAGCCGGTGCGCGAGCAGCTGGGCCGGATGACCCAGAACCGGGCCCGCACCGGTGCGACGCCGTCCGGCATCGCCGACGAGGTGGCCGCGCTGCGCACCCCCGCCGTCGAACTGCTGCGCGAGGAGTTCGCCGACCCGACCGCCCCGCAGGCCCAGGAATGCGTGCTGACGCTGACCCTGCTGCTGGGCACCCTGCGTCTGGTCGTACTGGAGACCGCCCTGGACGCGGGCGCCGAGCTGATCGAGCGGCAGCGCCAGCAGCTGCTCGAAGTGGCCACCCCCGTCATCAAGTTGTGGGAGCACACCGTCGCCGTCCCGCTGATCGGGACCCTGGACAGCGCCCGCAGCCAGGTCGTGATGGAGTCGCTGCTGGAAGCCATCGTCGAACAGCGCGCCCGGTACGCCATCCTGGACATCACCGGCGTGCCCACGGTGGACTCGCTGGTCGCGCAGCACCTGATGAAGACGGTGGCCGCCGCGCGGCTGATGGGGGCCGAGTGCATCGTCTCCGGCATCCGCCCGGCGATCGCGCAGACGATCGTGCAGCTCGGCATCGACCTGGGCTCGGTGCTCACCCGCGCCTCGCTCGCCGACGCGCTGGCCTACGCGCTGGGCCGGCAGGGCATCGAGGTCTCCCGTGCGCAGACGGGTACGAGCGCCCGGTGAACGAACCCGCCCCGATCCACCCGGCCCCCGTGCCGGTGCTCGCCCTCGGCGACATACTCCTCGTCTCGCTCCAGGGCGAACTGCACGACGGCCTCGCCGAGCAGTTGCAGCAGGACCTCAGTCACCGCATCGCCACCACCGGGGTCAGCGGAGTGATCATCGACATCTCCGGAGTGGACATCGTCGACTCCTTCCTCGGCCGGGTGCTCGCGGAGATCGCGTCCACCGCCCGGCTGCTCGCCGCCCGTACCGTCCTGGCCGGAATGCGGCCCGCCGTCGCGATCACCCTGGTCGAGCTGGGCCTCGCGCTGCCCGGTCTGACCACCGCGCTGGACGTCGACCGGGCCATGGAAGTGCTGTCCCAGAGGGGGAGATGATGCAGCCGTCCGGCCAGGCGTCCGCGACCATCGTGCCCATCGGTTCGGACGCGGATCTGGCCTGGGTGCGGCAGCAGGTGCGGCAGTGCGCGGCGGCCCTCGGATTCGGTCTGGTGCAGCAGACGAAGCTGGTCACGGCGGCGAGCGAGCTGGCCCGCAACACCCTGGTGCACGGCGGCGGCGGGCACGCGGAGATCACCCCGCTGGACAACGGCCGCGCCCGCGGCCTGCGGATGCGCTTCATCGACAGCGGGCCCGGCATCCGCGACCTGGAGCTGGCCATGACCGACGGCTACACCTCCGGCGGCGGCCTGGGGCTCGGGCTCAGCGGTGCCAAGCGGCTGGTGCAGGAGTTCAGCGTGGACACCGAGCCGGGCCGGGGCACCACCGTCACGGCCGTCGCCTGGGTGACCCAGGTGCCCGCGTCGCGATCGGGGCTGGGATGAGCCGGGTCTGGGAGGTTCCGGTGCACGACCCCACGCGCGTCCGGGACACCTGTACGGCGGTGCGTGAGGCGTGCGCACGGGCGGGGCTCGGCCCGGAGCGTACGGCGGCCGGGGAGCTGGTGGCCGCCGAGCTGGCCACCAATCTGCTCCGGCACGCGGGCGGCGGCACCCTGCTGGTCAACCTGGTGACACCGCCGTCGGGCACCGGCACCTCGGTACGGCTGTTCACGCTGGACCACGGGCCGGGCATCGCCGATGTCACGGCGGCCCTGCGCGACGGCTGCACCACCGCCGGGCCCTCCCTCGGCGCGGGCCTCGGAAGCTGTCTGCGCAACGCCGACGCCTTCCACCTGTACGGCGCTCCGGGCCGGGGCACGGTGGCGACGGCGCGGATCGACGCGGAGCGCACGCGCGACGGCGGGGTTGTTCAGGGGCCCTCGGCCGGCGGCGTCGTCATAGCGCTCGACCGGGCCGGGACCTCCGGTGACGCCTGGGAGTGCGTGCGCCACGAGGGGCGGGTGACCCTGCTGCTCGCGGACGGGCTGGGGCACGGGCCCAAGGCGGCGCACGCCTCCGTCGCGGCGGTCGATGAGCTGCGGCGGACCGCCCACCTGCCGCCCGAGGAGATCCTGCGGCGGCTGCACACCGCCCTGCGCCCCACCCGCGGGGCCGCGGTCGCCGTGGCCCAGGTGGACACGGCGAAGGGGGACATCGGCTTCGCCGGGGTCGGCAACATAGGAGGCCGGTTGCGTACCCCGGACGGGTGGACGTCACTGGTGTCGCATCCGGGGATCGTCGGGGCGTACTTCCCGGCGCACGTCCCCTTGCGCCGGGCGCCGTGGCACCGGGACAGTCTGCTCGTACTGCACAGTGACGGGCTGCCCAGCCGCTGGACCCCGCCCGAGGACCCCCGGCTGCTCGCCCACGATCCGTCGGTGCTGGCCGCGACCGTCCTGCGGGACGCGGGCAGCCCCGCCCGCCCCCCGCGCGACGACACCAGCGTCGCCGTACTCGCCCCGGACCGGCACCCATGACCACGACCACCGACACCTGGACCCTGACCGGCCCCGTCGACGCGGCCCGCGCCCGTGCCCTGCTGGCCCGGCTCACGGCGGACGCGGGGGTGCCGGCCCGCGACCGCGCCCGTTTCCTGGCCGCGCTGACCGGTCGGCTGCGGCCGTGCCACGAGGGGCGGCCGCTGCGGCTGACCGTGACCGCCGGCGACGACGGCCTCCGCGTCGCCGTGGACGGACCCGAGCCCTGGCGGCACACGCTGGCCTGCCCCGCTCCCCTGCCCCGGCCGCTGCCCCGGCCCGGCGACCTGACCGAGACGGACCTCGCCGAGGCGCTGCTCGGCGCGGGCGAGGACACCGCCGCCGTCCTCGCGGGACTGGACGAGGCGGAGGAACTGGTCCGGTTCCACCGGGAGGAGTTGCACCAGACCAACCAGGGTGTGCTCGCGCTGCACGCCGAGCTGGAGGCGGCCGCGCTGGCGCAGCGGGAACTGCTCGACGCCGAGCGGTCGGCGCGCGCCGAGGCGGAGAACGCCCGCCGGCTGCTGACCTTCCTCGCCGACGCCAGCGCCGCCCTCAACGCCTCCCTCGACCACGAGGACATCCTGCGCCGGCTGCCCAAGCTGCTCGTGCCGGAGTACGCCCGGCACGTGGACGTATGGCTGGTGGACGACGAGCGGACCCCGCCCGCCGAACGCGCCGCGGCCGCGGTGACGGCCGCCCGCACCGGGCGCCCCCAGCACGCGGCGCCGCATCCCGGCGGCCTGCCCGGCGTGCACGATCTGCCGGCCTCCGCGCTCTCCCCCGACCGGCCGCTGCTGTGCCTGCCGCTCGGCGCGCGCACCGTGCAGGGCGTGCTGACCCTGTCGGCGCCCGGCGAGCGGTTCGCGCCGGACACCGCGGTGATGCTGCTGGAGCTGGCCCGGCGGGCGGGCATCGCATTGGACAACGCCCGCCAGTACGAGCAGCATCGGGACGTCGCCGAGGCGCTACAGCGCGCCCAGCTCACCGAGTTGCCGGACACCGCGGGGCTCGCGCTCGCGGCACGCTATCTGCCGGCCACACACGGGCTGAACATCGGCGGCGACTGGTACGACGCGTTCCCCGGACCCGACGGCAGTGTGCTGGCGGTGATCGGGGACGTCACCGGGCACGGGCTGCGGGCCGCGGTGATCATGGGTCAGCTGCGGACCGCGCTGCGCGCCTACGCGGTCGAGGGCAACGGGCCCGCCCGCATCCTCACCCTGCTGCACCGGATGCTGCGCCATCAGCAGCCGGAGCTGTACGCGACCTGTGCCATCGCCCGGTTCACGCCCGGCGAGCCCGGTGTGGTGTGGGCGGCGGCCGGGCATCCGCCCGCGCTGGTGCGCGGCCCCGGCGGCGAGGTGCGGGTGCTGGACGCCAAGCCGGGAATCATGCTCGGCGTCCCGGTGCCCTACGAGTACGAGGAGCACCGCGAGGAGTTGCCGGCCGGTGCCACGCTCGCGCTGTACACGGACGGCCTGGTGGAGCGCCGGTCCGCCGGCATCGACGCGGGCATCGAGCGGCTGGCGCGGGCCCTGGGCGGGCTCGGCACGGCGGAGCTGGAGCAACTGGACGCGGCGGCCGACGCGCTGCTCAAGCCGATGCTGCGGGACTCCGAACACGACGACGACATCTGCCTGTTGCTCTGCCGCACCGCCCCCTGACGCACCCGTGCGCCGGTCCCCGGCGGGGAACCGGCGCACGGGCGTGCCGTCACTGGTTGGCGCAGGCGTTGCCCGTGGTCGGATTCAGCAGACCGATGACGTCGATGCTGTCGCCGCAGACGTTGACGGGGATCTGGACCGGGACCTGGATGACATCCCCGGAGATGACGCCCGGACTGCCCACGGCCGTGCCGGTCGTCGGGTCGGGGTCGGCCGCAAAGGCGCCGGCGGCGCCGCCCAGCGCGAAGACACCTGTGAGGACGGCCGTGGTGGCGATGCTGCGGATGCGCATGAATCTGCCTTACTGGTCGAAAGGTTAGGGACAGCACCATCACACCCGGCCCCCGCGGTGTCCGCCTCTTCGGATACGCCGACGGGGTGGCCCCCTTCGGAGGGAACCACCCCGGCTCGGACGGATGTGCTCAGGCTGCGGACGGGAAGCGCTCCCAGACCCGGTGCGCGCCCAGCAGCCCGACGAGCTGCTGAAGCACCGAGTTCGCGTCGTCGCCGGCGATCACGCCGGGCGCGTCGAGCGGCAGGCCGGCCGCCTCCAGTGCCGCCTGGCCGCCCTTGGCGGCGCCGATGGCCTTGCCGTGCCGGTATGCCTCCGCCAGCAGCAGCCCCACCCGCGGGTCCGGGGTGGAGGGGCCCGAGGGCAGACCGGCCTTGGCGTCGCGGGCGCCGTACGCGTCCTCGCCGACGCCCGGCGTGCCCGCCACCAGCAGGGCGTCGAACTCCACGGAGCGCGCGGTGGCGTAGGTCCGCTGCACGGTCAGGGCGTCACCGCCGGAGCCGAGCTTGCCGCCCTTGGGGGCGATGACGAGCGGGACCATGCCGCCGTCCAGTACCGCCTGGCGGACGGCCGCCACGCCGTCGAGGTCGCCGTCCTCGCCGGTGATGATGCCGATGATCCGGCCGTCGGTGGGCCAGGTGTGGCCGACCTGGGACAGGGCGGGGCTGGGCGCGACGTCGGCGAGCGGCTCGGTGGGCTCGGGGGCGGGCAGGCCGAGCCCGGCGGCGACGCCCGCGCACAGCTCGGGGTCGATGTTCGCGAGGACCTGCAACGCCCGCTCCCGGATGGCCTGTTCGTAGCACTTGGCCAGCTCGAAGGTGTAGGCGCCGATGATGTGCTCGCGCTCCACCGGGCTCATGCTCAGCCAGAACCGGCGCGGCTGGCTGAAGTGGTCGGCGAACGACTCCGGGGCCTCGCGGACCTTGGTCGCCTCCGGCACCCGTACCGGCGCCTCGACGTAGGCGCCCATGTCGGCGCCCGCGGTGAACGGGCAGCCGCCGTCGAGGGAGTTGGGGCGGTAGGGGGCCACACCGCGGTGCACGGCGGTCTGGTGGAAGCTGTCGCGCAGCATGTCGTTGACCGGCGCGTGCGGCCGGTTGATCGGGATCTGCGGGAAGTTGGGGCCGCCGAGGCGGGTGACCTGGGTGTCCAGGTAGGAGAAGAGGCGCCCGGCCAGCAGCGGGTCGTCGGTGATGTCGATGCCGGGGACGAGGTGGCCGACGTGGAAGGCGACCTGCTCGGTCTCGGCGAAGAAGTTCGAGGGGTTGCGGTCGAGGGTGAGCAGCCCGATCGGCTGCACCGGGGCCAGTTCCTCGGGGACGATGTTCGTCGGGTCCAGCAGGTCGATGCCCTCGAAGGTCTGGTCGGGGGTGTCGGGGAAGGTCTGGATGCCGAACTCCCACTCGGGGTAGGCGCCCGCCTCGATCGCGTCGGCGAGGTCCCGGCGGTGGAAGTCGGGGTCCACGCCGCTGATGATCTGCGCCTCCTCCCACACCAGGGAGTGCACGCCCAGCTTCGGCTTCCAGTGGAACTTCACCAGGGTGGTCTCGCCGGCCGCGTTGACCAGGCGGAAGGTGTGGACGCCGAAGCCCTCCATGGTGCGGTACGAGCGCGGGATGCCCCGGTCGGACATGTTCCACAGGGTGTGGTGGGTGGCCTCGGTGTGCAGGGTGGCGAAGTCCCAGAAAGTGTCGTGGGCGCTCTGCGCCTGCGGGATCTCCCGGTCGGGGTGCGGCTTGCCGGCGTGGATGACGTCCGGGAACTTGATCGCGTCCTGGATGAAGAAGACCGGGATGTTGTTGCCGACCAGGTCGAAGACGCCCTCGCTGGTGTAGAACTTCGTGGCGAAGCCGCGGGTGTCGCGGACGGTGTCGGCGGAGCCGCGGGAGCCGAGGACCGTGGAGAAGCGCACGAACACCGGGGTCTCGACGTCCTCGGCGAGGAAGGCGGCCTTGGTGACGTTGGCCGCCGTGCCGTAGCTGCGGAAGACGCCGTGGGCGCCGGCGCCGCGGGCGTGCACCACGCGCTCCGGGATGCGCTCGTGGTCGAAGTGCATCACCTTCTCGCGCAGATGGTGGTCCTGGAGCAGGACCGGGCCGCGCGGTCCCGCCTTCAGGGAGTGGTCCGTGTCGGGGAGGCGGGTGCCCTGCGCGTTGGTGAGATAGCTGCCGCTCTGGGCCATCCGGGCCTGGTCGGCGCCGGTGGGCTGGCCGGTCGGCGAGACGGTGTCGGGGCCGGTCTGGTCGGGCTTGGGGGGCAGCGGTTCACGGGCCTCGGTCGGCTCGGCGACCGGCGGTGACTCGGGTCCCGGCTTGCCGGGGATGCCCTCCTCCGGGCCCTCGCCCATGCCCTTCAGGGCGTCCGCCGCTCGCTTCAGGGGATTCTTCTCGCTCATCAGTTCCATTCCTTCGCTGGTCACGGGACGGGCCCGGCGCGGCGGGACGCGATGGCCGGATATTTCCGGCCATGAGTGCATAAAGGGGGTGGGCCGGGCCTGGTACCGAGGTCCCCGGGCCGGGGCGTCCGAAACCGGGAATCGGGGGATTTCCGGCCGGGGTGAAGTCGGGCCGTCTCCCGTCGCGTTGCCGGGACAGCTGACCCGCCGGACACGCTGGTCCGGACCCGGAGACCGCTCGGGCAGGGTCAAGTCCCCCTTGCCGAGGGCGGGTTGGTCGGGGGCCGGTTTCTTGACCCGGTGGAGGGCAGCACCCGGCCGCCCGCATACGACACCCTAGGGGCTGACCCGGATGCGCGCAGTCCGGCACGGCCGCTCGGGCGCGCCCGGAACCCGCCTGGCGGCACGGGTCCGGGGCGGCCCGGAGGGGTCAGTCGCGGGCCACGACCCGCAGGGTCTTCAGCGAGGGGTCCGCCGCGTCCGCGATCAGGAAGCCGTGCTCGACGCCGCTGCGCAGGTAGTCCACCACCTCGTCGGTGATGACCTCACCGGGCGCCACGACGGGTACGCCGGGCGGGTAGGGGCTGATCATCTCGGCCGCGATCCGCCCGGCGGCACGCTCGGCCGGTACCTGCTCGGCGGGCCCGAAGAAGGCCGTGCGGGGCAGCATCGCCTGTTCCAGTTCGAGGACGGCGGGCTCGGGCAGGTGCACCGCGGGCCGCCGTTCGATCGAGCCGGCGTTGTCGACCAGGGTGCGCAGCGAGTCCACGAGGATCTTCTCGGTCCCGTCGTCGTCGGCGTAGGTGATCGAGGCGTTGATCCGGCAGCTGTCCGAGCCGCCCATGTCCACGTGGCAGTGAGCGCGCAGCCACTCGGTGGCCTGCATGCCGCTGATGCCGAGGTCCCGTACGTCCACGACGATCTTCATGGGGTCGAACTCGGCGGCCAGCCCCTCCTCGATGACCTCGCCGCCCATCACGTCGAGACCGGGGATCTCGCGCAGCACGGCGCGGATCCGTTCGGCGCGGTGCAGGGCGGCGTCCAGCAGTTCGTGGCCCCGCTCGGCCATCTGGCGCCGCCAGCCGTCCAGGGCGCCGTACACCAGGGAGGAGGCGCTGGTGGTGCCGAGCAGGTCCTCGCGCTGTTTGAGCACCGCGGGGTCGACGCGGTCGCCCTGGAGGTGGAAGACCGAGCTCTGCTCGATGGCGCCGCCCATCTTGTGGACGCTGGTGACCACGAGGTCGGCGCCGGCGTCCATGCCCCAGGTGGGCAGGCCGGGGTGGAAGGGCAGATGGGCGCCCCACGCCTCGTCCACGATGAGCGGCACGTCCAGCTCGTGGCAGGTGTCGGCCACGCCGCGGATGTCCGCGCAGGTGCCCCAGTCGGTGGGCGTGATCAGCAGCATGCCCTTGGCGTCGGGGTGCTCACGCAGTTTGCGCCGTACGTCGTCGGGCTCGGGCGGATGGGCCAGATGGCGCTCGGTGTCGAACTTGGGGTGGACCCAGACCGGCTCCACGCCGTTGATGATCACCGCGGCGATGACCGACTTGTGGGCGTTGCGGGACAGCAGCAGCTTCTCCCCCGGCCCCGCGACCGACAGCATCGCGGTCTTGACCGACAGGGAGCTGCCGCAGGTGGAGAAGAAGGCGCGTTCGGCGCCGACGGCGTCCGCCATCAGGTCCTGGGCCTGTTCCAGCACGCCCTGGGACTGGCGGCGGTCGTCGAGGCCGTTCAGGCTGAGCACGTCGGAGCGGAAGACGTCGAGGCCGAGGACGTCGGCGACCCGTGGATCGGTGCCGCGTCCCTGCTTGTGTCCGGGCGGTCCGAACACCACGTCTCCCCGGCGCCGGAATTCCTCCAGGGACTCCAGTACGGGTGCGCGCGAATGGTCCATGCGTCCTCCTGATCGGTGCCGTACCGCACGGGTTGCACCGGTCGGGCGGGGCCAAACCCTGGAGGACGCACTCCGCCTCGTCGGGCGCCCCCGGGGCCGGTGCCGGACCGGTCCCAGGGGCGCGGCGGGCTCACGGGAAGGACGTCACCTTGGACGGGACGGTGCTGGTCCCCGAGGTGGCCGCTCCGGTGCTGTTGACGACGTGGGCGTACTGGCCGTTGCCGCCGAGGGAGATCACCAGCAGGTCGTGCAGCTTGATGCCGGGTCCGGTGGGCACCTGGAAGCCCTGGGCCTGCACGATGGAGGGGTCGGCGGTGTAGTTGCAGTAGCTGCCCAGGCCCCAGGCCTCGTGCGTGGTGACCGAGTCGTCCACCTTGTAGGCCGCGTAGCCCACGATGCCGTCATGGGTGATGGCGGCGGCGTTCGGGGCGTCGTACGCCTTCTCGTTCTGGAAGAAAATGGTCCGGCCGCGTTGTCCGCTCCAGTAGACGTCGTACTTGTTGAAGTGTTCGACAAACAGGCCGGTGGCGAGGACGTCGTCGCCGTTGACCCGCAGGCCGTAGTCCGCGCGGTTGGTGGTCCAGCCGACGCCGCTGCCGTGGTCGGCGCGCCAGATCCAGGTGTGGTCGATGATCGTGTCGTCGCTGTTGACCACCAGCGAGTTGGTGGCCAGGCCGGGGCCCGCGCCGCCGATGCGGAAGAACACGTCCTGCACGGTGGTGGGGTTCGCGGAGTGGTCGGCACTCGCGCCGGGGTCGCCGATGCGTACGAGCGTGTCGGAGTTGACGGGTCCGGCGTCGATCAGCAGCCCGGCCAGCTTGACGCCGTCGACATCGGCGACGTGCACGGCGTCGACGCCGTTGTCCGGGACCAGGGTGGCGAGCCCGAGGCCGAGGACGACAGTGTTGGCGCGGGTCACGTCGATGGTCTGATCCAGGTGGTAAATGCCCGGTGTGAACAAGAGGTTGAGGCCCTGGGCGAGGGCCGCGTTGATGGTGGCCGCGGTCGCGCCCGGCTTGACGACGTAGAACTGGTCGAGCGGCAGGGAGGTGCCCGGCGTGTTCGGCCAGGAGACTCCGCGGGCGTTGGTGCGCTTGGCGGGGACGAACACCTTGTAGGTGGAGCCGTCCAGGTAGAGGAACGGCTTCTCGCGGGAGACGGGCGTGTTGTCCAGGGTGGTGTACGGGCCGCTGTCGAAGTTGGTGGCGGGCGCGCCCTGGACGCCGGAGAAGGTCATGTTCCACACGCCGTTGGTCCAGCCGCCGACCGAGCTGTCGCGGGTGTACCACTGCTGCTGGGAGTACGGGCCGACCGTGCCGTCGATCTTCGAGTCCGCGATGTAGCCGCCGGAGGCCCAGCCGTAGCCGTTCGGGGCCAGGTTGAGGCCGCCCTCGACGTGGATGCGGCGGAACGGCGCGGCCTGGGCGACGGCCCAGCGGTCGTCCCCGTTCGACGGCTTGATGGCGAGGTTCTCGGCCGAACGCCAGAAGTTCTGGGTGGCGTTGCCGTTGAACCAGCCCGCGTCCACGGTGACATCGCCGTTGATCTGGGTGTCGTCGGGGTTGAGGCCGAGCCCGGAGATCGAGGTGTAGAAGCCGATCTGGGCGTTGATGTTGTTGTACGTGCCGGGCTTGAGCAGGAACTGGTAGCGGCCGGTGCCGAACTGGGCGGATTCCTGCTGGGCGAAGACGTCGTCGAACTTCTGCTGGAGGTTCGGCGTGGAGGGGTCGACGACGATGACGTTCGGGCCGAGGTCGCCGCCGCCCTGCACGGGCGGGGTGCCGGTGGTGCCGGTGTGCACGGCGACTTCCCACAGGGAGTAGCCGTAGCCGGTGCCGCGGGCGGTGCCGTAGACGCGCACGTACCGGCCGGTGCCGCTGACGTCGTAGGACGCGGTGCCGCCGGTGGCGCCGGTGACGCTCTTGAGGGTGCTCCAGTTCTGGCCGTCGGCGGAGGACTGGATCTGGAAGTCCTTGCCGTAGGCGGTCTCCCAGTTCAGGTCCACCTTGCACAGGTCCTGGACGGAGCCGAGGTCGACCTGGACCCACTGCGGGTCGGATGCCTGGCTGGACCAGCGGGTGGCGGTGTTGCCGTCGAAGGCGGCGGAGGCGGGGGTGCCGGCGTTCTCGGTGGAGGAGGCGGTGGCGGGCCTGCCCTGGGCCGCGTTGGCGGTGCCGCAGCCCGGCTGCGCGGTGTCGGTGCTGCCGTACACCTGGAACTCCCAGAGGGAGTAGCCCCATGGGGTGGCGCGGTGGACGCCGAGCATGCGGACGTAGCGGCCCTGGCCGGAGACGTCGAGGGTGTCGGCCCCGCCGTCCGAGCCGGTGACGGACTTCAGGTCGGTCCAGTTGACGGCGTCCTTCGATATCTGGACCTTGTAGTCCTTCGCGTACGCGGCCTCCCAGTCGAGGGTGACGCGGGTGACGGAGGCGGTGGCGCCCAGGTCGACCTGGAGCCACTGGTCGTCGGTGGCGGCGGAGGACCAGCGGGTCCCCGTGTCGCCGTCCACGGCATCGGCCGCGGTGGTGCCGTAGTTCTCCTCGGAGGAGGCGGTGGCCGTCTTCCCCTGGGACAACGGGGTGTCGGCGGCCGCGGCCCGGCCGGGGGCGAGGGGCAGGGTGATCAGCGCGGCCATGGCGGCCAGCGCGACACCCGCGGTGCGGAATCTCATGTGCGGCTCCCTGAGGACTGGGGCGAGCCCGATCGCTCACTACTTAGTTCACGTTTTGATTTAAGTGGCGAGACGTGTGGCGCACAAGCCTTCGGAAGCCGAACGTTTCCGGGCAGCCCGTTCCTGACGTTCAGTCAAATACCCTTTGGCGTCTGCCGCCTGACCATCGTGAGGAGCGCGGAGTGGGTGCCGGGGTCGGCGGCGGCGATCAGGCCGCCCCGGCCGGTGTGCACCGGCTCGCCGTACAGGCCGGTGACCGTGCAGCCGGCGGCCTGGCACAGGGCGATCCCGGCGGCGAAGTGCACGCTGTCGGCGAGATGGCCGTCGGTGACGTAGGCGGCGCGGCGCCCGGCGGCGACCCAGGCGACGGCGAGGGTGCTGGAGATCACCCGAGGCCGGAACCATGCGGTGAAGTCGGGGTCGGCGAGCAGCGAAGGGGCCCGGAATCCGGGGGCGTTGGGGAAGGGCGGGTCGAGGTTGCCGTCCACCAGGGCGGAGGCGGCGGACGGGGTCAGCTTCTCCTCGGCCTCGCCGTCGCCTTCGCTCAGCCGCGCCTGGTGGCCGTCGGTCCAGAAGACCTCGCCGGTGAACGGGTCGGCCGTGGCCGCCGCGGTGATCCCGCCGTCCACCCGCAGCGCGACGTTGACGCCGACGAGCCTGGTGCGCACCGCGTAGTTGAGGGTGCCGCACAGGGGTCGACCAGCCAGCGGCGCCGGGCCCCGGCGGCGCCGTCGCTGCCGCTCTCCTCGCCGGTGACGGCGTCCTCCGGGCGGCCGGCGCGCAGCACGTCCAGGATGGCCCGCTCGGCGGCGAGGTCCGCGTCGGTGGCGAAGTCGCCGCCCTTCTCGTACCGCGCGAGCCGGCCGCCGTAGAGGTCGCGTACGACGGCGGCGCCCGCCCGTGCCGCGGTCACGGCCAGGCGGGCGTCGGATTCCCCCTCGGTGATCGTCATATGCGCAGCCTATGTGCAACTCGCCCGAGAGGTGAAGGAGTTCAGTCCTTTGCCGGGGTGAGCGTGAGGGTCTGCTCGGCGGCGGTGCGGCCCCGGCCGACGGCGCTGTGCCCGGTGTCGGTCCAGGTGCGCACCGGCACGGTCTCCGCGCCGGTGCCGGGGTCGGCGGACAGGCCGAGGACGAGGCCGCTGTAGCGGTTGACCAGGTGGTAGGTGCCGGCCGGGGTGGCGTCCGGGATCAGGAACCACTGCTGTCCGACGGCCGGGCTTCCGCTCCGCTTGCTCACGGTCGGCCGGGTGCCCCAGGCGCGGTCCGCGGTCCTGGTGGAGTCGACGCCGAGCAGGCCCCCGGTGGCGGCGTTGGTCACGGTGTAGGCGCCGTCGCCGGTGGGCCGGAAGGTCCAGGAGGCGCGGGCCGCGGGGGTGGGCCGGGCCGCGGTGGTGGCGGCGGCGCCGGGGGTCTGGGCGAGGACGCGGCCGGTGCCCGCGGCGATCCGGTAGCGGTGCCCGGTGGCCACGGGCGGGGCCGGGCGCCTGGCGGAGTCGAGGGTGAGGTCGACGTACTCGCCGTCGGAGCCGTGCGCGCAGCCGAAGGAGCAGTACGAGCGCAGGGTCCTGCCGACGATCGAGGAGCTGGTGCGGTTGGCGCCGTCGAGGAACCAGCGGTACCAGGAGGCGTTCGTGTAGCCGCCGGTGTCGCCGATGAGGTGCCACTTCTGGGTGGCGAGGTCGTCGGTGGCGTAGAGGTACTGCGGCGCGTTCCCGCTCTGGTCGACGGCCTGCGGTTCGCCGATGTACAGGCCCAGGTAGGCGTCGTAGGCGATGTTCATCACGAACAGCGGGGAGGTCGGGGGTGTCTTGCCGGCCGCGATCTGCTCGGCGGTGGTGCCGGTGTTCACGGGGTCGTACTCGGCGGCGGCGGGGGTGTACCCGGTGGGGTGGTCCGCGTCGACGGGGACGATGTCGCTCTCCTTGCCGCCGGTGCCGGGCTGGGACCAGGCGCCGTCGTACCACTTGCGCCAGGTGCCGGGGGCCATCTTGCCGGCGATCGGGGCGCGGGCGACGTGCTCGTAGAACGCTTTCCAGCCGCCCTTCTTGTCCACGATCCGGGAGCCGTAATAGACGTAGAAGTAGCCGGAGGCGGTGTCCACGAAGAGGCGCTGGTCGCCGTCGCCGTAGTCGTACGTCTGGTTCGGGAAGGCGGCCGTGTCGCCGCGCACGGTGCTGAACGGGGACGTGATGACGTGGTCCTCGATGGTCCAGGTGCGGCCCCGGTCGGTGGAGACGGCGTAGTCGATGGCGTCGAAGTGCAGCCCGTCGCCGAAGGGTTGCGGGGTGAACTCGTTGTGGACCAGGCCGTACCAGTCGCCGGTGTCGGGGTCGATCCACACGCCGGAGAGGTCGCAGTAGTTCTTCTGGGCGTAGCCCGATCCGGCGGGGGCGTAGCTCGCCTCGCGGCCGGTGGGGCTGTTGTCGCACCGCGCGGTGGTGTCGTCGTTGCGGTCGGTGGGGTCGGCCGGGTTGACGGCGGTGCTCAGCGCGCTGTCGAAGGTGGCGGTGTCGAAGTCGGTGCCGGTGTAGAAGTCCCAGGTGCGCGGGTCGTCGGCGCCGTACAGGGCGGCGGACTGCTGGTAGTGGAAGGTGCCGTCGCGGTCGAGGAAGGGGCTCGCGGGGGTGTCCGTGGGGTACGGGAAGGGCACCGGGCTGCCCACGGTCACGGTGTAGGCGGAGGCGGGGGTGGCGGACGCCGGGGAGGCTGTGGCGCCGCCCAGGACGAGGGCGGCGGCCGCAGCCACGGCGCCGCCCGCTCTGCTCAACAGTCGCACGGATACTCCTCGTTGCCGGAGCGATGCGGGAGGTGATGCCGGAGGTGATGCGGGAGGGTGGGGCCGAAGGTCCGGTCCCACGGAACGATCAGCCCCCGGCGGTGTCCCGGCAATGGACTCCCGTGCGCTGCCTCTTGCACTTTCGCGCGCGGGCCGGCCGGTCAGCCTTCCCCGGACAGCGGTGTGCCCCAGTCCAGCTGGCGGATCAGTTCCCCGTCCCGGTGGTCGGGGCGGTGGTCCGGGGCGGCGGGGCGGGCGGGGGCGTGGGTGCCGCGGGAGATGCCGCCGCTGACGGTGATGTTGTGCTCCACGCGCGGGCGCCGGTGCCGCTCGTACGCCTCGAACGCCCGCGCCGGGTCCGGCAGATCGCGCAGCGCCTTGGCGAGGACGACCGCGTCCTCCAGCGCCATCGAGGCGCCCTGACCGGTGGCCGGGGAGGCGGCGTGGGCCGCGTCGCCGACGAGCAGCGCCCTGCCGGTGTGCCAGCGGGTGCCGAGCGGCATCTCGGTGGCGTTGGTGACCATGACGGGGCCCGGACAGGCGGCCACCAGCGCGGCGGCGGGCGTGGGGTCCGCGCGCAGCAGGGGCAGCAGTTCCTCGCGCGGTACGGCGCTGCGCGCGCCCGGACCCCGCTCGGGCAGCGGGTCGCCGCCGACGCGCGCGAACCAGTACGTCTCCCCCGTCGGCGCCTGCGCGTAGCCGAAGGCGCTCGCGCTGCCGCGCACCATGGTGATGGCGCCGCTGCCGCCGGTGCCCGGCGCGCCGGGGGTGCGGCCGTAGAAGACGCGCTGTCCCGCGTAGCCGGGCCGCGCCTCGGGGGCGAGGGCGCGGCGGACGGTGGAGTTCAGGCCGTCGGCGCCGATGAGCAGGTCGCCGCCGGCGGTGCCGCCGTCCGCGAAGCGTGCGGTGACGCCGCCCGGTCCTTCGGTCACGGAGGTCAGCCGGGCGCCGCGGACGAGGCGGATGCCGCGTCGTGAAACCTCCTGCTGGAGCGCGGAGTTGAGTTCGGCGCGGCGCAGGCAGCGGTAGCGCAGGCCGGGTTCGGCGACCTCGCCGAGCGGGACGTGGGCCAGTTCGGTGCCCGCCGCGTCCAGCAGGCGCAGCGAAGTCAGCGGAAAACCGATGGCCGTCACGGCCCGGCCGGCCTCCAGTTGGGCCAGGGCGCGCATGCCGGTGCTCGCCAGGGTGAGGAAGGCGCCGGCGTCCTGGTCCGCGCCGGGATGGGCCTCGTACACGCGGACGTCCAGGCCCGCCCGGTGCAGGCCCAGTGCGGCGGCGCTGCCCGCGATGCCGCCGCCGATCACCAGGACCCTGGTCGCTGCCGTACCGGTCATTGCCGCTCCCCATGCCGTCAGTGGTGCCGACCATCCAAGTACAGCCGGGGGCCGGTTGGGGCCCGGTTCTGGACAGGGGCGGGTGCCCGTCCGACGCGCGCCGGTGGGTGCCGGGAGCGCTCCGGGCGCCACCCGCCGACGCGTGGTGTGCGCACGACCGCCCCTCGTGCGCAGGCGTCCCGGCGGGCCAGGTGGGTACGCACCGGCCATGCGCGTGAGTGTGGTGGATGCGGGTTCGAACACGGTACGCCTGGTGATCGCGGATGTGGAGGGGGGTGTTCCGCTGCCGGTGCACACCGTCAAGTGGAAGCTGCGCCTGTCCGAACAGGTCGGTGCGGACGGCACGATCGGCGGGGAGGCGGTGGAGCGGCTGGTCGAGGCGGTGGCCGAGGCGGGTGAGACGGCGCTGCGCTGGAAGGCGGCGGGCCCGCTGGCGTTCGCCACGGCGGTGGTGCGGGGCGCGCCGAACCGGGCGGAGGTGCTGGAGCGGGTGGCGGCCGGGACCGGGATCCGGATGTGCACCCTGCCGGGCGAGACCGAGGCCGAGCTGACGTTCCTGGCGGCCCGGCGCTGGCTCGGCTGGAACGCGGGGCCGCTCGCGCTGCTCGACATCGGCGGCGGTTCGCTGGAGGTGGCCTTCGGGCGGGGCCGGCTGCCGGACTTCGCGGCCTCGCTGCCGCTGGGCGCGAACCGGCTGACGCGGGAGTACCTGGACGTGCGGGATCCGCCCGGCGCGGGCGAGTTGAAGGAGCTGCGCCGCCGGATCCGGCACGAGCTGCGGGACGTGGCGGCGCGGATACGGTGGGAGTCGCCGCGCACCGCCGCGGTCAGTTCCCGCACGTTCCAGCAGCTGGCCCGGTTGTGCGGGGCCGCGCCGGGGCGGTTCGGCCCGTTCGAGCCGCGCGCGCTGCGGCGCCGCGACCTGGGTGCGGCGGTGCACACCCTGGCCGCGCTGCCCGCCGCGGAGCGCGCCCAGTTGCCCGGTATCTCCGCGCCGCGCGCCGGGCAGAGCCTGGCCGGTGCCGTCGTCGGGCACACCGCGCTGAAGCTGATGGGGCTGCGGCGGGCCGTGGTCAGCCCGTGGGCGATCCGGGAGGGCATCCTGCTGCGCTACATCGAGGACGGCGCCGACTGGTGGGCGCGGACCGCGGGGTCCTGCCTCCCGGTGGCGCCGTCCTCGGGGGTGTCGCTGCGCAGCGTGGTGGGGCCCTCCGCGTAGCGCGGGGAGAGGAGCGGACCGCGATCGGCCGCCCCTCCCCCGGCCGCGGTCAGCGCAGGGTGCCGGTCCTGATGGTGTAGATGCCCCGGCCGTGCGTGGCGGCGTACAGCGTGCCGCCGTCGGGGCTGGTCTTCAGCTGGAGCACGGCGACGGCCGGGAGGTCGCCGACGCGCTTCCAGGTGGTGGCGCCCGGCGCCCGGTAGACGACGCCGAGGTCGGTGCCGACGGCGAGGCCGCCGTCGGCGGTCACCAGCGCGGAGTTGGTGGGCACGTCCGGCAGGTTGCCGGAGATGTCCTTCCAGGTGGTGCCGCCGTCCGTGGACTCGAAGACGTGGCCGACGCCGGCGCCGGGGCCCTCGGTCCACTGCCGGGAGAAGCCGTTGACCGTCAGGAAGACGTGGTCGGCGTTGTGCGGGTCGATGGCGAAGCCGCTGAGGTAGCGGTTGGGCACCGTGCCGTCCACGGGCAGGTTGATGTCGTGCCAGCCGGTGCCGTCCGCGTTGCCGACGGCGATGCCGCGGGCGAAGCCCTGGTCGTTGCAGGGGCCGCACCAGGCGGCGTAGACCTTGCCTCCGGAGGCGGCGACGCCGGTGGCGGTACGGCCCTCGCCGAGGTCGTGGGCGCTGGTCCACTCGGAGCCGCTGCGGATGGCGTAGCCGTGGTGCTGCACCCAGACGTGGCGGCCGCCGGCGACCCAGGTGTTGCCGTCCTGCATGTCGGCGGCGAGCGGGGCGATGAAGCGGGCCTCGTCGGTGGCGTTGTCGGGCGGGGCGACCGAGTACGACGTGGCCTTGCTCGGGTCGTTGACCCAACTGCCGTCGTTGACCGCGCAGTTCTGGGTGACCTGGATGGCGAGGTAGACGTACTCCTGGGCAATGTCGCACCCGTTGGCGGGGTCGGTGAGGGTGTCGCCGCCGTCGCCGCCGAAGTTGGAGCCCATCACCGTGTCGTTGCTGCGCAGGATGGACTGGCCATTGTCCTGGAGGCCGCCGGTGACGGAGACGCCCCCGTGGTCGAGGTCCTTGCCGATGCCCACGGAGTAGTACTCCAGGGCGTCGATGGTGCCGTCGTTCAGGGACGTCCAGTCGGTGGCGTGGCCGGAGGCGTCCTGGGAGCCGTTCACCGGGCGCTTGTAGATGCCGCCGTCGTTGCCCACGTACACGTACGGCTTGCCGTGGTAGCTGCCGATGGCGACGCCGTGCTGGTCGGAGTGGGTGGTCTGGCTGCAGTCACCGGTCTGCTTGGCGGGGTCGATGCTCCAGCAGGAGAAGGTGAAGTTCCAGTACGGGCCGACGGTGGACCAGGTGCTGCCGCCGTCCTTGGTCTCGTAGACCTCCTCCAGGCCGGCGTACAGGTGCTCCGGGTTCTTCGGGTCGACGGCGAGGAACTGGTTGTACCAGGCCTGCACGCCGGGCATGTAACCAGCCGTCGTGAGGGCCGAGTTGTCGGCGGCCAGGCCCTTGTAGTCGGCGATCTTCGTCCAGGGTCCGGCCGGGGAGCCGGACTTGGAGACGTAGATGCCCTCCAGGCCGCTGTCCGGGTTGGTGTCGAGTTGCTCGGGCGACTGGTCGATGGCGTAGTAGCGGGAGCCGTCGGCGGAGCGGGCGAAGGTCACGTTGCCCACGTCGTCCGGGTCGGCCGGGAGGTCGCCGAGGCCGTCGGTGATCCGCTTCCAGGTGCCGCCGGACCTGGTGTAGAAGCCGTTGTAGTCGTCGCCGCCGCGCCAGCCGATCGCGAGGACCACCTTGGCGGGGTCCTTGGGGTCGATGGCGATGTCGTTGGCGATGTTCTTGTACGCCGCGTCCGGGTCGTGGGCCTTGGGGCCGTTCGGCAGGTAGTCCGGGTTGGGCGCGAACTCCAGCTTCCAGGGGCCCTTCAGGTTCCTGGTGGAGTGGCTCCACACGCCCTCGCTGGTGGCCGCCCACACCGTGCCCCCGGCGAAGCGCAGCTCGTGGATGGTGGTGCTCTCCAGTTCGTCGCCGCCGACGCGGGTGCGCTGGGTGAAGGTGCCGTGGTGCGGGTGGGCGAGGACGTAGACGCCGCTGCCGAGGTAGGCGTCGGAGTTGGTGGTGGCCTCGCCGGTGCCCAGCCACAGCCGGCCGGCGCCGTCGAGGGCGAGCGCGCCGGTGGACTGGGAGGGCAGCTTGTCGCTGATGGGCTGCCACTTCCCGCCGCCGGTGCGCGAGCGCCAGACGCCGCCGCCCGCGCTGCCCGCGTAGACATAGCCGTCGTCGTCCGCGGCCACGGCGGCCATCCGGCCGGTGACATCGCCCGAGCCGCCGCTGGAGTTGGAGTCGATGTCGCGGTAGCGCGGGTCGTCCGAGTTGTACGGCAGGTCGGTGATGTTCTTCCAACTGCCGCCGGTGCTCTTGAGTTTGCCCAGGTCTCCCCAGGCGGCGCCGTAGGCTCCCGGCGCGACGATGCCGGGTGAGGTGCGGGCCTCCGCGAACTGGTCCGCGCCCTCGGCGATCTCGTCCGCCTCGTTGCCGCCGTCGTCGTCCCCCGACAGCCGCGGCGTCATGGCGCCCGCCGACTCCGTCCGCTCCTTGGCGAGTTGGCCGAGGGCGCGGACGCCGAAGGGGCTCGCCGCGCGGCCGGCGGCGGACGACGGGGGTGTCGCGACGAGCGCGGCCGACGCGGTGATCGCGCAGACGGTGAACCACCGTCTGCTGCGGGATGGTACGGACACCAGACCTCCAGGAACAGGCATTCGACTCTGCCGACGCAGGAGACCCGATCACACGGGCGGGCGGCGCTCCGCCGCTTGGCGAACATTTGACGCGTACGCGCCAGTAATAGTCCTGCTGCCCGCCGTGCCGCCGTCAGGGGCGGGCGGCGCCCTGCGCGCGGGTGCGCAGCGAGCCCGCCGTCCGCAGCAGCCGGTCGGCGGGTTCGCGCAGCCGGGGGTGGGCCAGCACGGTGTTGCGCAGGCCGCGCGCGGGCCCGCGCCACAGGCGGTGGGCGAGGGCCACCGGGTGCGGCCGGGTCAGGAAGCCTTCCCCAACCCGCAGTTCGCGGGTCTTCAGCCAGTCCTTGTACTCCTTGTCGCCGCGTCCGAGATCCACCAGGCCCACCCCGTGCCGGGCGGCGGCCTCGGCGGTTCGCAGATGCATCATCAGCCCTGGTGAGTAGCGGGGCAGTGCGGGGTCGTACGCGGTGAACCAGGCGGCCAGTACGGTGCTCGACCGGGGGCCGAAATGGGCGGCGACCGGGCGGTCGCCCGCGTAGAGCACCGACAGCACGCCGGTGCAGTGCGGTTCCCGCAGGCGGAACATGTCCTCGACCAGGGCGACGATCCAGGGCCGGGAGAAGCGGTCCATGCGGCCGGTCCTGCGGTACTGCGCGGACTTCCAGCGCATGAGGGTGCGCAGCGCCTCGGGGTCGCGCTCGTCGAACACGAAGCGCACCTCGCCGGCGTCCCGGCCGAGTCGGCGCTCCTTCTTCAGGGTCGTCTTCGCC
This sequence comes from Streptomyces sp. NPDC043952, assembly GCF_056435325.1. Lineage (NCBI taxonomy): Bacteria > Bacillati > Actinomycetota > Actinomycetes > Kitasatosporales > Streptomycetaceae > Streptomyces > Streptomyces sp. NPDC043952. The sequence goes on along the minus strand of NZ_JBWKES010000003.1, from coordinate 110,726 downwards.
TGTCCGGGATACGCGCCACGCAGCCAGCCGGCGTAGTCGCCGTCGCCGGGCCGCACGTCGATGACGGGGGAGGCGAAGGTGGCGGTGACGTACGGCTCGAACGGCCGCTGCCCGGCGGCGAGATGGTCGAACGCGAAGCTGCTCAGCTCGCAGGCGCGCAGCAACTCCCCGGTGTCCCAGGTGACTTGGGGCCGGTGCACCAGGGCCTGGCAGTCGGACAGGCCGAGCCCGATCGCCCGGCCGGTGCCGAAAGGCCCCCGCTCGTACGGCAGGAAGCCGACATCCCGGCCGTCCTCGCGCAGCACCGCCACCCGGACCCCGCCCCGGTGCCGGCCGACCGCGAGGGCGAACTCCGGGGCGAGGAAGGGGTTGGCGAACGCGGGTGACGCGTCCATCGCCTCGTGCCAGGCCCGGCGCTGACCGGCCGTCAGCTCGCCGGATGCGTGGACGGTGATCTCCACTCGGCTCCCCCGCCTTCCCGCCGCGCGACGGGCGCCCGGTCCCCCGCCGTGCGCCGCTGCTCAAAACTGGCGAAACAGACGGACCCTGTCAAGGGCGCGCAGGCGGCGCGGGGCGGCCGCTCCCCGCGAACTCCCCGTTCCGCGACAGGGGATGGCGCCGGCTGGCAGACTTCCCGATCATCCTGGCCCTGAGGAGAGGCGGTACGTCATGACGTCCCATTCCGAGCCCGCCGAGCTGCTGGCCGCGATGCCGTTCGCGGCCGGTCTCGGCATCGAGCTGCGGGAGGCCACCGCCGAGCGCGCCGTGGGCTCGCTCGCCTGGTCGCCCCGGCTGTGCACGGCCGGCGGCGCGCTGCACGGCGGGGCGCTGATGGCGCTCGCGGACAGCGTGGGCGCGGTGTGCGCGTACCTCAACCTGCCCAAGGGGGCAGCAGGCACCTCCACGGTCGAGTCCAAGACCAACTTCCTGCGGGCCCTCACCTCGGGCCGCGTGCACGCCACGGCCCGGCCGCTGCACGTCGGCGGCACGCTCATCGTGGTGCAGACGGAGCTGCGCGACGACCGGGACCGGCTGGTCGGGCAGACCACGCAGACGCAGATCGTGCTGCGCGAGCCGGCCGGCTGAGACACGGTCGTGCTGCGCAGGCAGGCCGGCTGAGTCACGGTCGTGCTGCGCGGGCAAGCCGGCTGAGACACGGCGGCCGGAGGGGCCGGACCGCGCCGGGGGGCGGGGTCCGGCCCTTTGCCATGCGTGCCCCCGCCCCGCGCGGAGCGTCCCGCATCCACCCGCGGTATTGACATGAACCTGTGCTTCCTTCGAGTCTTCGTGCGTGAAGTTGCTTGGTTTCGCGCCTCTTCAAGCACTTCCGTGCAAGCTCAGGTACTCCGCACCGACGCGAGGGGAGCTGTTCCGCCGTGCGAAGACTCCGACACCGGGTGCCGTGGCCGGCCTGGGTGCCGCTGGGGCTGGTGACCGCCCTGGCGGGCACCGCACTGGTCGCCCCGGCGCCCGCCGCGGCCGCCGCCACCGGCGCCGTACTGGACCCCGCCCACAGCAGTGTCAGCTGGCAGAGCCCCGCCTACCCCAAGGGCACCGGCGGCGGCCCCGAGACCTGCCCCGGCGCCGATCCCGACGACAAGGTCTGCGACCGCTTCGACCTGACCGTCTCGGTGCCGTCCGGCTACTGGGACGACAACCCCGAGGGCGGCGTCCCGCTGAACATCCGGTGGGACCACCCCACCGACGACTTCGACCTGTACGTGTACGACGACCACGGCACCCAGGTGGCCTCCAGTGCGGGCACCGCCGACCCCGAGGCCACGGTGATCCCGCGGGCGTCCGGGACGTACCACGTGGTGGTGGTGCCGTACGACGTGCACGACGGCTCCTTCACCGGCACGGCCTATCTGCCCGCGACCGAGGACGCCGGCGATCTGACGTCCTTCTCGGGCGGCGACGGCAGCTACACGATCCGGGCCGGGCAGCTCGTGGCGCGTGCCGATTTCCTGACCGGTGGTCAACTCCGGCTCCAGGCCGATCCGTCGGGCACGCTGAGCGATCCGGCGGGCACCGAGATCGTGCGCACGGAGCCGGCGGCGGACCGGCACACCTCGTCCTTCGACGCGGGCGGCTACTACGGCATCCGCGCGTCCGGGGCGGTGCTGCGCGTGTACAAGAAGCCGCTGCGGTTCGGGTTGTACAAGGCGGACAACCGCACCCGGATCTGGCAGGAGGACAAGCCGCTGCGCTGGTCCACCGGCGGAATGCGGCAGAGCCTGGACCGGGGCGCCGACGAGCAGTTCTTCGGCGGCGGGGAGCAGAACGGCAGCTTCTCGCACCGCGGGCAGACGATGTACGTGTCCAACAGTTTCGACTGGACCGAGGGCGGCTACAACAACTCCCAGCCGTTCTATCTCTCCAGCGCGGGTTACGGCGTCTTCCGCAACACCTTCGCGCCGGGCGTGTACACCTTCGGCGCGCCGGTGACCACGGGCCAGCAGGAACGGCGCCTGGACGCCTACTACTTCCTCGGTGACGCCAAGCAAGTCATCGGCAAGTACACGAAGTTGGTGGGCAGGCCGTTCATGCCGCCGGTCTACGGACTGGAGCCCGGCGACTCCGACTGCTACCTGCACAACGCCAACCGGGGCGAGCGGCACACCCTGGACGCCCTGAAGGTGGCCGACGGCTACACCGAGCACCAGATGCCGCTGGGCTGGATGCTGGTCAACGACGGCTACGGCTGCGGCTACGAGAACCTCCAGCAGACCGCGCAGGGCCTTCAGGACCACCACGCCCAGCTCGGCCTGTGGACGCAGGACGGCATCGACAAGCTCGCCGAGCAGGTCAAGGCGGGCCAGCGGGTGGCCAAGCTGGACGTGGCCTGGGTCGGCAACGGCTACCGATTCGCCCTGGACGCCTGCGACGCGGCGAAGAAGGGCATCGAGGACAACAGCGACGCGCGCGGCTTCGTCTGGCTGCCCGTCTCCTGGGCGGGCGCCCAGCGCTGCGGGGTGCTGTGGAGCGGCGACCAGCAGCTGTCCTGGGACTACATCCGCTGGCAGATCCCGACCTACGCCGGGGCGACGATGTCCGGCATCGCCTACGACACCGGCGACGTGGGCAGCATCTACCGCCACGACGCCAAGATGTACACCCGCGACCTCCAGTGGAAGGCGTTCCTGCCCGCCATCATGACCATGGACGGCTGGGCTACCGACCTGACCACCAAGAAGCCCGCCGACCAGCAGCCGTGGCTGGACGGCGAGCCGTACACCTCCATCAACCGCACCTACCTCCAGCTGAAGGAGCGGCTGCTGCCGTACATGTACACCCTCTCCGCCGACGCGGCGAAGACGGGGGTCGGCGCGGTGCGTCCGCTGTGGCTGGAGTACCCGGACGATCCCGGCACCCTGGGCCCGGACGCCACGTACGAGTTCCTGTCCGGCCCCGACTTCCTGGTCGCGCCGGTCTACCAGGACTCCGACACCCGCGACGGCATCTATCTGCCCAAGGGCACCTGGACCGACTACTGGACCGGCCGCACCTACCACGGCCCGACCACCGTCAACGGCTACCACGCCCCGCTCGACACGCTCCCGCTGTTCGTGCGCGAGGGCGCGATCGTCCCCATGTGGCCCAAGGGCACCACGAGTTGGCAGACGCGGGACCGGCACGAGCTGGACTGGGACCTGTACCCGTCGGCCCACGGCAGCAGTGGCTACACGCTGTACGAGGACGACGGCGTGACCCGTGACTTCGCCAAGGGCGCGCACGCCACCCAGCGGGTCTCGGTGCACCGGGACGCGCACGGCACGAGCGTGTCCGTGGGCGCGAGCAAGGGCGACTACGCGGGCAAGCCGGCCGCCCGGACGTACCGGTTCACCATGCACGGCGGCTCCGCGCCCGCGCGTGTCCTGCTGGACGGGCGCCAACTGCCGCGCTCCGCCTGGTCGTTCGACCCGGCAACTCATGTCACGACGGTCAGCACGGCGAGCCTGCCGCTGGACCGGGGCTTCGGTCTGCGATTGGTCGACAACAGGTAAAGGGATTGTATGGTCTAGTCCAAAGAGCAGGTTGGTCTAGGCCAACTTATTGACGTGGCCGCAACAGCTCCCGGAGGGTGGGGGCTCCTCCCCCACCTCGGGTTCTCCCCACCCTCTGGAGGCACGCAGTGAGACGTCTTCACGCCTGTCTGAGCGCGGCGGCCGCCGTCGTGCTCGCCGCCGCGGGCACCACCGCCCTGGTCGCGGCCAACGCCTCGGGCGCCACTCCCCAGGACGCCCTGAGCAACCGCTGGTACGCGGCCGCTCCCTATCTGATGCCGCTGGACAACGACCCGCCGGACCCGGCCGCCATCATGGACGCCACCGGCCTCAAGGCGTTCCAGCTGGCCTTCGTGCTCGCCCCCAACGGCGGTGGCTGCTCGCCCACCTGGGGCGGCACCGCACCGGTCTCCTCGGACACCGCCGTGAAGTCGATGATCGACACGATCCGCGCCAAGGGCGGCGACGTGTCCGTCTCCATCGGCGGCTACGGCGGCATCAAGCTCGGCCAGGCCTGCGCGGACCCGGCGTCCACGGCGGCGGCGTACCAGCAGGTGATCACCAAGTACGGCCTGCACGCCATCGACTTCGACCTGGAGGAGCCGGAGTACGAGAACACCGCGGCCATCACGAACGAGATCGGCGCCGCGAAGATCCTCCAGCAGAACAATCCGGGCCTGTACGTGTCCGTGACGACGGCCGGCACGGCGGACGGCACCGGCTGGTTCGGCAAGCAGATGCTGCTGGAGGCGAAGTCGCAGGGGTTCACCCCGAACAACTTCTCCATCATGCCGTTCGACGGCGGCTTCAACGGAGCGGCGAGCCAGACCAGCGCGCTGACCAACTTCAACGCGATCCTCCAGTCCACCTTCGGCTGGGACGAGGCCACCGCCTACGCCCACGAGGGCTTCTCCGGCATGAACGGCCGCAGCGACACCGGAGAGATCTTCACCCAGAGCGACTTCCAGACGGTGCTGGACTACGCGACCAGCCACCACATGGACCGCTTCACGTTCTGGTCGCTCAACCGCGACCGCCAGTGCAGCCCGCCCGACAACGGGGGCCGTACATCCGGGACTTGTTCCAGCGTCGCGCAGAGCGACTGGGACTTCGCGAAGTACTCGGTGAAGTTCGCGGGCGTCACCCCGCCGACCGGCACGCCGACCCCCACGCCCACCCCGACCCCGACGCCTACGCCGACCTCGTGCAAGCCCGCGTGGAACTCGTCCACCGCGTACACGGGCGGGTCCGAGGTGTCGTACCAGCAGCACAACTGGAAGGCCAAGTGGTGGACCCAGAACGAGGTGCCCGGCGCCTCCGCCTGGGGACCCTGGCAGGACGAGGGTGCCTGCTGAACCGGCGCCCGCCCGGTGACCGGGGGCGCGCGCGGTGGGTCACCCCGCCGGGCGCGTCCCCGGCCGGGCGCCCGGCGCGGAACCGGTCCGTCCGGGTGACACGCGGCGCCACCTGCGCGACTGGTGGAATACGCCAGGTGGCCGTAGCGTCGATGGCATCTGCTCGGACACGGCACGAACGGTGGGAGCGGCCATGCGCGGATCAGTGGCGGGAACGGCGGTGACCCTGGCGGCAGCGGCACTGCTGACGGCGGGAATGACGACGGCTTCGGCCAGCCCGCCGACCACGACCCCGGCACCGAACACGACCGCGTCACCGGCCGCGACCACCTCGCCGGGCGCGACGGCGCGGGGCTCGCGCGGGGACAGGGTGCTGGTGGACTGCTTCGCACACCGCAATGTGCGCCCCACGGACTTCATCCTGGCCTGCGGCGACGGCAACAGCCGCCTCAAGGGGCTCCAGTGGTCCAGCTGGGGCGCCGGCGGCGCCACGGGCACGGGCACGAACTGGGTGAACGACTGCAAGCCGTACTGCGCGGCCGGCACCTTCCACCCCTACCCGGTGGTCATCCGGCTCAGCGGTGACACGCGGTGGAAGAAGCACCCCTCCTTCGACCGCTTCACCCAGCTGACCCTGACCTACACCGGCGCGCGGCCGCAGGGCTTCCAGCGCGTGATGTCGTACCCGCTCTGGGACGGCCCCTCGTCACCGCAAGGCTGACAGCGCACCAGCGGCCGGGTCCGGCGAGGACCCGGCCGCTTCCGCGCGCTCAGGCGATCTCGACCAGCAGGTCGCCGCCCTCCACCTGCTGGATCCGGTTGATGGCCAGCCGGGACACCCGGCCCGCCTTCGGAGCCGTGATCGAGGCCTCCATCTTCATCGCCTCGATGGTGGCGACGGTGACACCGGCCTCGACCTCGTCGCCCTCGGCCACCGAGAGCGTCACCACACCGGCGAACGGCGCGGCCACATGGCCGGGATTCGACCGGTCGGCCTTCTCCGTCACCGGCACGTCCGAGGCCGCCGCCCGGTCGCGTACCTGGATGGGCCGCAGCTGGCCGTTGAGCGAGGACATCACCGTGCGCATACCGCGCTCGTCGGCCTCGCCGATCGCCTGGAGCTCGATCAGCAGCCGCACGCCGGGCTCCAGGTCGACGGCGTACTCCTTGCCCGGCCGCAGCCCGTAGAAGAACGCCTTGCTGTCCAGGACGCTCGTGTCGCCGTACGCCTGCCGGTGGCCCTCGAACTCCCTGGTGGGCGCCGGGAACAGCAGCCGGTTGAGGGTCGCCCTGCGGTCCTTGGCCAGCCCCTCCCGGTCCTCCGCGGACAGCTCGGGCACCGGCTTGGCCGCGGCGCGACCCTTGAGCGCCTTGGTGCGGAACGGCTCCGGCCAGCCGCCGGGCGGAGTGCCCAGCTCCCCGCGCAGGAAGCCGATCACCGAGTCGGGGATGTCGAACCGGTCGGGGGTCTGTTCGAAGTCGGCGGGGGAGACCCCGGCGCCCACCAGGTGCAGGGCGAGGTCGCCGACCACCTTGGAGGACGGGGTGACCTTGACCAGGCGGCCCAGGATGCGGTCGGCGGCGGCGTACATGGCCTCGATGTCCTCGAAGCGGTCGCCGAGGCCGAGCGCGACGGCCTGGGTGCGCAGGTTGGACAGCTGCCCGCCGGGGATCTCGTGGTGGTAGACACGCCCGGTCGGCGCGGCGAGACCCGCCTCGAACGGCGCGTAGATCCGGCGCACGCCCTCCCAGTACGGCTCCAGGTCGCCGACCGCCTGGAGGTCGAGGCCGGTGGGCCGCTCGGAGTGGTCGGTGGCGGCCACGATCGCGGACAGGGACGGCTGCGAGGTCGTCCCGGCCATGGAGGCGACCGCGCCGTCCACCGCGTCCGCGCCCGCCTGGATCGCGGCGAGGTAGGTGGCGAGCTGGCCGCCCGCGGTGTCGTGGGTGTGCAGATGCACGGGCAGGTCGAACTCGCGGCGCAGCGCGGAGACCAGGGTGGCGGCGGCCGGGGCGCGCAGCAGTCCGGCCATGTCCTTGATGGCGAGGACATGGGCGCCCGCGTCGACGATCTGCTCGGCGAGCCGCAGGTAGTAGTCGAGGGTGTAGAGCCGCTCGCCGGGGTCGCTCAGGTCGCCGGTGTAGCAGAGGGCGACCTCGGCGATGGCGGTGCCGGTCTCGCGCACGGCCTCGATGGCGGGGCGCATCTGGCCGACGTCGTTGAGGGCGTCGAAGACGCGGAAGATGTCGATGCCGGTGGCGGCGGCCTCCTGGACGAAGGCGTCGGTGACCTCGGTCGGGTACGGGGTGTAGCCGACGGTGTTGCGGCCGCGCAGCAGCATCTGGAGGCAGATGTTGGGCACCGCCTCGCGCAGGGCGGCCAGCCGCTCCCAGGGGTCCTCGGCGAGGAAGCGCAGCGCGACGTCGTAGGTGGCGCCGCCCCAGCACTCCAGGGACAGCAGCTGGGGCAGGGTGCGGGCGACGACCGGGGCGACGGCCAGCAGGTCCTTGGTGCGCACGCGGGTGGCGAGCAGCGACTGGTGGGCGTCGCGGAAGGTGGTGTCGGTGACGCCGATCGTCGGCGATTCGCGCAGCCGGCGGGCGAAGCCCTCGGGGCCGAGTTCCACGAGGAGTTGACGCGATCCGGCGGGCGGCTCACCGGCCGGCAGCGCGGGCAGCTTGGTCAACGGGTCGAACAGTTCGGGGCGTTCGCCGTGCGGCTTGTTCACCGTGACGTCGGCGAGGTAGGTGAGCAGCTTGGTGCCGCGGTCCGCGGAGGAGCGGGCGGTGAGCAGGTGCGGGCGCTCCTCGATGAACGAGGTGGTGATCCGCCCGGCCTGGAAGTCCGGGTCGTCGAGGACGGCCTGGAGGAAGGGGATGTTGGTGGCCACGCCGCGGATGCGGAACTCGGCGACGGCGCGCCGGGCGCGGCCGATGGCGGCCTTGAAGTCCCGTCCCCGGCAGGTGAGTTTGACCAGCATCGAGTCGAAGTGGGCGCTGATCTCCGTACCGGCGTGGGTGGTTCCGCCGTCGAGCCGGATGCCGGAGCCGCCGGGCGAGCGGTAGGCGCTGATCTTGCCGGTGTCCGGGCGGAAGCCGTTGGCGGGGTCCTCGGTGGTGATACGGCACTGGAGCGCGGCCCCGTGCAGGGTGATGGTCTCCTGGGCGAGGCCGAGGTCGGCGAGGGTCTCGCCGGCGGCGATCCGCAGCTGCGCCTGGACCAGGTCGACGTCCGTGACCTCCTCGGTGACGGTGTGCTCGACCTGGATGCGCGGGTTCATCTCGATGAAGACGTGGTTGCCGTCCCGGTCGAGCAGGAACTCCACGGTGCCCGCGTTGCGGTAGCCGATCTCGCGGGCGAAGCGCACGGCGTCGGCGCAGATCCGCTCGCGCAGCGCGGGGTCGAGGTTGGGGGCGGGCGCCAGCTCGATGACCTTCTGGTGGCGGCGCTGGAGCGAGCAGTCCCGCTCGAAGAGGTGGATGACGTTGCCCTCGCCGTCGGCGAGGATCTGCACCTCGATGTGGCGCGGGTCGACGACGGCCTTCTCCAGGAAGACGGTCGGGTCGCCGAACGCGGAGGCGGCCTCGCGGGAGGCGGCCTCGATGGACTCGCGCAGCTGGGCGGGGTCCTCGACCCGGCGCATGCCGCGCCCGCCGCCGCCCGCGACCGCCTTCACGAACACGGGGAAACCGATCTCCCCGGCGGCGCGCACCAGTTCGTCCACGTCGGTGGAGGGCTGGGAGGAACCGAGCACCGGTACGCCGGCCGCGCGGGCGGCGGCGACCGCGCGCGCCTTGTTGCCGGTCAGCTCCAGCGTGGCCGTGCCGGGGCCGACGAAGGTGATGCCCGCCTCCTCGCAGGCGCGGGCCAGCTCCGGGTTCTCGGACAGGAAGCCGTAGCCGGGGTAGACGGCGTCCGCCCCGGCCCGGCGGGCGGCGGACACGATCTCCTCGACGGAGAGGTAGGCGCGCACCGGGTGGCCCGGCTCGCCGATCTCGTAGGCCTCGTCGGCCTTGAGCCGGTGCAGCGAGTTGCGGTCCTCGTGCGGGAACACGGCGACGGTGCGCGCGCCGAGTTCGTAGCCCGCCCGGAACGCGCGGATCGCGATCTCTCCGCGGTTGGCGACCAGCACCTTACGGAACATCCTGGAATCCCTTCAGCTGCCTGGCGGCGACGAACGTCATGGTGACCGGGACCATGGTGGTCAGGACACGCCCTGCCCTGCCGTTTCCCGCGCAACCCTAGGGGCTGGCCGAACGCGGCCGTATGCGAAAACCATCACACCGAGGGTGTGGGCGGCGCCACAGGTGTGCGGGGCGGGTCGGGGCGGGTTCGGTCCGGGCGTGGGCGGTGTGCGGTGGCTCGGGCCGTGGCTCGGGCCGTGCCTCGGGTCAGCGTTCGAGGGATGTCATCGCGGTGGTGGGGGCCCGGCCGCCGGCGGGGGCGGGTGCGGGGTGGGGGGACGCGGGGGCGGGGACGGCGGCGGCCGCGGGGAGGACCGTAGGGGCCGTAGGGGCCGTAGGGGCCGTAGGGGCCGTAGGGGCCGTAGGGGCCGTAGGGGCCGTAGGGGCCGTAGGGGCCGTAGGGGCCGGTCGAAGGGTGCGGGTGCGGGTGCGGGTGCGGGTCGGGACGAGGGAGCGGGCGAGGGAGCGGGCGAGGGTGCGCAGTCGTTCGCGGCGGCCGTGCAGGAGGCCGAGGACGATGGCCGAGCCCACCGCGATCAGGTGCTCGCGCCCGGCGAGGTTGGGCACGGCGATCGACTCCCACACCATCGAGCCGCCGGTCAGGGTGAACACCACCGGGGCGCGCCGGACGACCGAGAGGTAGGTGAACAGGCCGACGACCGCCGCCGAGGGCCCGGTGTCCAGGACGTGCCCGCATTCGGCCGGCAGACCGAGGCCCCACCAGCCGGGGCCGATCGCGATCATCAGCCGGGCGACGAGGGTGCCGGCCAGCGTGGTGGCATAGGCGATCGCGAGGGTGCGGGAGCGGCCGAGGGTGAGTTCGGCGAGCGCGAAGGCCAGGAACAGCTGGGTGATGCCGGCCCAGACCGGCAGGTCGAGCGCCGGGACGTACAGCGACACGGGGGTGCGCAGCAGGGACAGCCACAGCGGCAGGTCGGCCTTGACGCCGCCGAGCCGGGTGACCCACACCGCGCCGGTGGGGTGCTGGGCGATGTCGTGGAAGAAGATGACGCCGAACGCGGCGACGAAGGCCAGCAGCAGGCCGGACAGTCCGCGCCGGGCGAGTTGCCGTACCGGGTCGACGACGATGGCCTGCCATTCGCCGCGCAGGGTGCGCCCGGTGAAGCGGGCGAGGCGGGCCGCCGCCGGGCGGAGCCGGTCGAGACGTCTCTCCGCGGTCATGAGACGGGACAGCCCGTCGCCTTCGCCTTCGACGCACCTGTCATGCCCATCGCCCCCTTCGGCCCGCGTCCGGTGGTCGACCGTACGAGGCTTTCCCCTACCCGCTCGTTTCCGGCAATCACCGGGTGACTGCCGACGGTGTTCTCCGGGCCGTGTGGTCGCGCGGCCCAAGGGGACAGTTCAGCGACCCGCGCGACGGTCGTCAAGATCTTTAACGGGTGGGAAGCCCCACAGGCGGACGGAACGGAAAACTGGGGCGGGAAGGCAACCTCCGCCCCTCCGGACACGTCGTCCGAGTCGGATGCTCCGGCGCCGGCCGAGCAGCACGGCGCAGGCTCCGGTGGTCAGCAGGCCGCCGGCGAGGAAGGTGCCGCGCACGGCCGCGAGCGGCAGGATCAGCGCGCCGAGGGCGGCGCCCGCCGCGATCCCGGCGTTGTAGGCGCCCGAACCGGCCGCGAGGGCGAGATCCGTACGGCCGGGCGCGCAGATCAGTATCTCGTGCTGGGCGGCCATGAACACCGGTCCGAGCGCGCCGCCCGTCAGGGCGAGGAACACCACCGCCGCCACCGGGTGCGCGCCGGTCGCGTACAGCCCGAGCATGCCGACCGCCTGGACGGCCACGGCGCAGGTGAGCGCGGCGCGCGGGAAGCGGTCCAGCAGCGCCCCGGTGATCCCCACTCCGGCGAGGCACGCGGTGCCGAACACCACGAGGAGCAGGTCGACGGCGCCCGGCGAGAACCCGCTGACGGTGCCGAGGAACCGCACGACGTACGTGTATCCCGTGAACGCCCCGGTGGCGGACAGGGCGCCGGCCGCGAGCACGGTCGCGAAGCGGCGGGTGTCGGGGGCGGTGCCGTAGGCGGCGGGCCCGGCCTCGGGGGGCGAGGTGGGGAGCAGCGCCGCGATCGTCGCCAGCACGACAAGGCCCGGGGCGGCGAGCGCGCCCAGGGGCACCCGCCAGTCGGTGCGCCCGCCCAGCCAGGTGCCGGCGGGCACACCGAGTACGAGGGCGAGCGAACCGGCGACGGACAGCGACCCGATCACCCGCCCGCGCACCTGCGGCGCGAACAGACCCACCGCGACCGGTCCCAGCACCGCCCAGAACAGCGCCTGGGCGAGCGCGGCCAGCAGCCGGGCCGCGAGCAGGGGGCCGTAGGAGCGGGCGGACGCGGCGAGCAGGCTGGAGACGACGAGCGCGGCCAGCAGGGCGGTGAGCACATGGCGCCGGGGCACCGTACGCGTGCCGTGGGCGAGCGGCAGGGACTCCAGGGCGACCGTCACGCCGTAGCCGGTGACCAGGAGACCGACCGCGGAGGGGGACACCCGCAGGCTCCGGGAGATCGCGTCCAGCAGGCCGACCGGCAGGCTCTCCGTCGTGTTGAAGGTGAAGGCGGCCAGCATCAGGGCGCCGAGCACGGCCGGGCCGCGCCAGGGCGCCGTTCGCCCGGTCCCGGCCCGCGCCGCCCGCTCGATGCCGTCCGCCGTGGTGTCCATGGCCCCAGCTCACCGGGGGCGCGGGGTACGGCGCAACGCGTTTACGGCCCGGACGGACACCGGCCCCGCCGTATGCGGGGAGGCTTCCGGACCTCGTGACACGGCGGGGCAGGCGGTACGTCAGCAGACTGCCCCCGGAATCCGGGATTCAGTAGCGTGCGTATGGCATATTCACGCCCTGCGTCCGGCCAAAGCCACGCAAAGCGGCGCCCTCGGCCAGGGCTAGCCGATGGCGTCCTCGGGCCGGTCGGTGGCGTCGTCGGCCGTGCCGCGCGCGCGCCGCCGGCGGCCCGTCACCCGGACCAGGTCCAGTGCCGCGGCCAGGGCGAGGATCCCGCACACCACCGCGAGGACGGTCAGCGGACCGCTGCCGGGACTGTCGCCGGGGCCCTGGTGGGCGGACCAGAGGGCGAAGCCCACGGTGGCGGCGGTGAAGACGGGAAGGAAGAGGGCGGAGAGGATCAGGCGCAGGCGCAGGGCGCTGCGGGCGGTGACCGGCTCGGTGCCGGCGGGTTCGGTGCCGGTGGCTCCCGTGCCAGCGGGTCCGGTGCTGGTGGGGGCGCGTGCGGAAGCGTGCGCTGGAGTGCGCGCGGGGGCGGGGTGTGCGCGGTGCGCCGGTGGTGGCGTCCGTCCGTTCCGGTGATCAGCCATGACGGCCTCCTCGCGCCCGTGACGGCCCTTGCGGGATCCCCGTCCGCGTAGCCCGGCGCGGCGTCCGTAAACCGGCTCCCGGCGGGGCCTGTGAGCAACCCCACGCGACGGTCCAACTACCTTACCCGTACTGCGGTTTGAGCCTCGTACGACCCGCCCCGCGGGGGTCTTGGCAGGCGCCCCTCCCCCGCCGTCTGTCACGATGGCCAACGCCCTGACCGGGTAGCCCGGCCGTGCAGCGCAGCCGGCTCGCGGGCACCGTCGGTCACTGCTCCCCACCCTTGTCGAGTACTCCTCCGTGTCCTTTTCCCCTGACGTGGCCGCACCCGCCTCGCGTGCGCCGTGGCGGTCGCTGCGGCACCGCGGTATGCGCTGGTGGTCGGTCGCCAACCTCGTCTCCAACGCCGGCACCTGGATGCAGCTCACCGTGCAGAACCTGCTGGTGCTGCACATCACGGGCTCCGCGGCGGCGACCGGTCTGTCGATGTCCGTGCAGGCGGCGCCCGCGCTGTTCGTGAGCCTGCTGGGCGGTGCGGCCGTGGACCGCTGGCCCCGGAAGCTGACGGTCGCGGTCAGCCAGGCGCTGCTGGGCGCGGTGGCCTTCACCATGGCGCTGCTGGTGGCCCTGGACCGGATCGACATGACGTCGCTGCTGGTGCTGGCCGCCGTGACCGGTGTGATCGCCACCGTGGACGGCCCGGCCTGCGCGCTGCTCGGCAACGACCTCGTGCCCGTGGAGGACGTGCCGTCCGCGATCGGTGTCGGTGCCCTCGTGCACAGCGCGGGGCGGCTCGCGGGCACGGCGCTGGCCGGGGTGACGGTCGCCCTCCTCGGCACCGGCGCCGCGTACGCGGCCAATGGGCTGTCCTTCCTGTTCGTGGCGTCGGTGGTGCCGTTTCTGCGGCCCCTGCGCGCGGCCACCGAGCGGCCCGTGGCCGAGGTGCGCCGCGAGCCCGAGCCGGTGCGGACGAGCGCCCGTGAGGGCCTCGCGTACTTCGTGCGGCGGCCCCGGCTGCTGGCTCTGGCCGGGATCACCGCGATCAGCTCCGTCTTCGGCCGCAACTACGGCCTCACCCTCGCCGTCCTGGTCACCGGGCCGCTCGCGGGGGGCGCCGGGTCGTTCGGCACGGTCTCCACGGTGCTGGCGGTCGGCGGCATCCTCGGCGCGGTGCTCGGCGCCCGGCTGCGCAGCCCCTCGGTGCGCACGGTGGGGCTGCTCGCGGCGGCGGGCGGGCTGCTCCAGGTGGTGGCCGGGCTGTCGCCGTCGCTCGCCGTGCTGCTGGTGCTGGTGCTGCCGATGGCCGTCGTGGAGTCCGTCTCGGACACCGCGGGCACGGCCGTGCTCCAGACCGATCCGCCCGCGCATCTGCGGGGCCGGGTGCTCGGGGTGTGGAGCACCATCGGCACCGTGTGGGGCCTCGGTGGCCCGCCGCTGCTGGGCCTGCTCATGCAGACGGCGGGCGCGCGCGGCGCCCTGGTCACGGGCGGTCTGCTGATCGCCGGGTCGGTGGCCGCGGGCCTGCTGCTGCGCCGCCGGGGCGGTCTGCTGCCGGTGGCGGCGGTGCCGGCGCCGGACGGGGACGTACCGCAGCGGGTGGCGCTGGGTACGGCGGCCTGATCCGCAGGCGGGTGCCGGAGCGGCCGGTACCGGTCGTGCGCCGGGTGGCCGGTCTTCACGCCGAGTGGCAGGTGCCGGTGTCACTCCGGGTGGCCGCCGACTTCACGCCGGGGGGCCAGCTCCGACCTCGCTCCGGGTGGCCCAGTTCCGATCTCGCTCCAGGTGGCCGGTGCCGATGTCACTCCGGGTGACCAGTTCCGACCTCGCTCCAGGTGGCCGGTGCCGACCTCACTCCGGGTGGCCGGGCAGGTGGTACACGTGGAAGGCCTGGCCGATCACCGGTTGGGCCACGTTGCGGACGCGGATGCCGCCGCTGGTCATGCCGTGCTCGGTGCCGGCGTGGGCGTGACCGTGGACGGCGAGGTCGGCGCCCGCGGTGTCGATGGCCTCCGCGAGCAGATAGCTGCCGAGGAACGGATAGATCTCCGGCGGCTCCCCCGCGAGGGTGTCGGGCACCGGCGAGAAGTGCGTGAGGGCGATCCGCACGTCCGGGCTCCACTGCTCCAGATCCTTCAGCGCGGCGTGCAGCGCGTCGGCGCAGCGGCGGGTGTAGCGGACGAACTCCTTCATCAGCGGCTCGCCGAACTCGCCGGCGCAGCGCCCGACGAAGCCGCCGCCGAACCCCTTGGTACCGGCGACTCCGATGCGCGCGTCCCCCGCGGTGACGACGGCGGCCTGGCCCTCCAGGACATGCGCGCCCGCGTCCCGCAGGATCGCCGTGACCTCCTCGGGGTGCTCGTCGTGGTGGTCGTGGTTACCGAGGACGGCGACGACGGGCACCCCGAGGTCCTCGATCTCGCGGGCGACGACCGCGGCCTCCTCGGGGGTGCCGTGCCGGGTCAGGTCGCCGGCGAGCAGCAGGACGTCGGCGCACTCGGGCAGCGTCTCGAACGAGGGGCGGAGTGTGCCCTGGCTGTCGGGGCCCATGTGGATGTCCCCGACGGCCGCGACGCGGATCATGTGAGGTCCTCTCCGTGGTCGGGCGAGGAGGTGCCGGCGACGAGCAGGTCGCTGTGGACGGGGTGGTGCGCCAGTTCCTCGCGGGCCGTGGCCAGGATCTCGTCCCGGCACTCGGCGGACGGGACGGTGCCGGTGAGCAGGACCGTGTCGCCGCGCAGTTCCAGGCGTACGCCGAGTTCGCCGAGCCGTCCCGAGGCCAGGCGTTCGGCGAGGTGGGCGACGCGGTAGTCCAGCTGGGTGTCCGGTGAGTTCGGGGCGTCGGTCATGGCCGGTCCTCACGGGGTTCGATCACGTTCAGGCGTTCGAGGAGGAAGAGGAAGGCGGCCGGCATCGGCTGGTCGCCGCAGGTGTCGCGGACCACGTCCCAGTCGACCTTCTCGCGCACGGCGCGGACGACCGGCAGCACGGCCCCGAAGTCGCAGTAGTGCTCGGAGAACGCGCTGATCAGGCTGCGGATGAGGTCGGTCGGGCAGAGCACCGGCATCAGCACCGAGTCGACGGGCAGGACGTGCGCCCGGTCGAGCATGTCCTTGGTGACGGGCTCGTGGGCCAGCGCGAAGATGATGTCCACGTTCTGCCCGTGGCAGGTGGTCTTCAGCAGCCAGTCCTCGGGCGGGGTGCGGACCTCAAGACCGGCCTCGCGCAGGGTGGCGGCCACCGCGTCGGCGTCGTCGGGGAGCACGCAGAAGTCGGCGTCGTGCTGGAGGTAGCGGCTGCCGCCGTGCGCGTACACGGCGACGCTCCCGGCCAGCGCGAAGGGGTGACCGGCCCGCTTGAGCAGGGCCCCGATCCGCTTGGCGGCCTCCAGGATGGCCTGACTGCGGTCGTGCGGCAGGTCGGGCGCCGTACGGGTCTCCGGCTGCGGCTGCGGCTCGCATGCCGGTGGTGCTTGCGTCGTCCCCTCGGGCTCCGCCGGGACGGGTGACCGCGGCCCCGGACCAGGCTCCGGCGAGCCTCCCTGCTGCGGCCGCGTTCCGTGTTCCGGCAGGGCGTACGGCCGGTCGTCCGATGCCCGCGGCTGGGTCCCGTCCGTCGCGAGGCGCAGCCCGGCGGCCTCCGGTACGTCCTGCCGCCGCGCGGACGCGGCCTCCTCCCCGTTGTGCGTCATGGCCCTCCCTTCCCGGCACCTGCCCCGGCGACCTGAGCGGGCACCGGGGCTGGTACGGGTACCCGGCGCGACGGCGGCGACACCGGGGCCCGGCGGGACGCGCCCGCAGCGCACGCCGCCGGGCGGCCCGGACGCCACCCCGAGATTCCCCACTCCCCCGGCTCCGGGAGCCCCCTAGGGGCGCGCCCTTAGGCGCAAGTGGCCGCCCGTCGCGGCCGGGAGCACGCTGGTAGGCATGAGATTCGGGCTCGGGTCGGCGGGTGAGCGGCGATTCTGGCAGTCCTCGCAGGCGTTGCTGTTGCTGCCGGTCATGCTCATCGTCGTGATCACGGTGGTGGACGTACAGGCGCCGGAGAGCATCCACCTCGGTCCGGCCCTGGTGATCGCGCCCGCGCTGACCCCGTCCTTCGCCGGCCCCCGCACCACCGCCGCCGTCGGCGCGCTGGCCACGCTCGCGCAGATCGTGATCGGCGTCGCGCACGGCGGGATCGGCACCTCGAACCACATCGTGCAGATCATCACCCTCGCGGCGCTCTCGGTGACGGTGGTGCTCTACAGCGCCCTGCGCGAGCGGCGCCAGGCCCAGCTCGCCCAGGTGCGCACGGTCGCCGAGGCCGCGCAGCACGTGCTGATGTGGCCGCTGCCCGAGCAGATCGGCCCGCTGCGGATCGCCTCGCTGTACCTGGCCGCGGAGGACGAGGCCCAGATCGGCGGCGACCTCTACGCGGCGACGGTGTGCGACAACGCCGTACGGGTGCTGATCGGGGACGTCCGCGGCAAGGGGCTGCCCGCCATCGGGGAGGCCGCGCTGCTGCTCAGCGCGTTCCGGGAGAGCGCCCACCGCCATCACTCGCTGCCGGACCTGGTCGACACGCTGGAGCAGAGCGTCACCCGGTACACCGCCGATCTGGAGCCGGACGACGAGGCGAGCGAGCGGTTCGCCACCGCGCTGCTGGTGGAGATCCCGGACCGGGACCAGATCACCCGGATGACCAGCTGCGGGCATCCGCCGCCGCTGCTGCTGAGTCCGGGGCACGTGGTGACCGTGCCGAGCCTGCACCCCTCGCCGCCGCTCGGCGTGCAGGGGCTGCCGGTGAGCGTGGAGCACACGCTGGACGTCTTCTCCTTCGAACCCGGTGACACGCTGCTGCTCTACACCGACGGGGTGGTGGAGGCGCGGGACGCACGAGGCCGGTTCTATCCGCTGGCGGAGCGGGTGGCGCGGTGGACCGACGACACCCCCGAGGCGCTGCTGCACCACATCCGGCGCGATCTGCTCACCCACGCGGGGGGCCGCCTCGGCGACGACGCCGCGCTGATCGCGCTGCACCGCACCCCGGCCGAACGGCACCGCCACCACGGCCACGGCCGCGATCACGGTCGGGCGGCCGCACGGCGGGGCGTGGCGGGCGCCGAGCGGCCGTAGCCCCGCCCCAGCGGCGGCCGGGAGCGGGGCCGTACGACCACGGGGCCGGGCCGGGCCGCCGGGCCGATCGGTCGGGTCAGTCGGCCGGGCGGAGGTCGGTGATCTTCAGGGTCCGCAGGTCGGACTGGACGTCGATCCGGGTGACCTTGGCGCGCGGGCCGTCGCTCCAGGTGAGCGTCACCTGGCTGGTGGCGTGCCCGGCGCCCGAACCGGTGTAGGCCACCTGCCAGCGCACCGGCACGTTCTGGGCGAAGAGGATGCCGTCGGCGTGCTCCTTGGCCTCGTAGGCGGTGACCTTCTTCTGGGCGGACGGGGAGAGGTAGAAGGCGCGCAGGGCCTTGGCCTCGGCGCCGGCGGCCTTGTCGTCGGCGGCCCAGACGGCGTCGATGTAGGCGCCGTAGAAGTCGGCGACGTGCTGGGTGGCATTGCGCGCGTCGCCCTGGACGACGGCGGTGGCGCGCGGGGTGGAGGTGCGGGCGAGGGCGGGCGTCACCGCGGCCAGACTGAGGCCGGCGGCGAGGGCGAGGGCGGTGAACAGGGTCGTACGGCTGCGGACGGACATGTGTCTCGTTCCCCCGGTTTCGTGACGGACGGGCTGATCACGGACGTTGACGGCTGGTAAGACCGTGTTTCGGCGAGGGCGGTTCCGGTGGTTTCCGGATGATTCACGGCATGCGGCACATCGGGAAAGGTTGCGTCGATTTCCGGTCGCGGCACGTACCGATCCGGTCATGTATCCGGTTCTACCGTTCCTCCGGCGGCCGGGCGAGCCGGTCGAGGGCCATGCGGGTGCCCCGCTCGTTGTCCGCGCGGGGGACGGCGTCGGGAATCGCCCTCTGGCGTCGTCATGGTCATGGCGGTCGTAGGTGAGGGCGCGATCGCGGCGCGCCGCCGACCGGCCGGATGCGGCACGGCCCCGTCCGGGGCGTATGCCGTCTGCTGCGCACTGCCGGCCAACCGGTCCCCCCACCACCACGCACGGCCGGACGCTCCCCACGCGAGGCCGGACGAAAGGCGCACGGCGGATGGCCCCTCCCTCCCCCGACCGCTGCACCGCCCGCCCCCGGACACCGGAACGGACGAGTCGCCCCGCGCGGACGGGGTGCCCTCCGCCGACCCGCGCGAACGCTCCGCCCCCGAGGCGGCGCGCGGCCTCCGGGACGGCCGGGCGGATACGGAGGTGACGGACGAGATCACCGGGGGGACGGGCGCCGCGCTCCCCGTGACCCGCCGCCCCGGCCCCGAGGAGCAGCACGGGCGCGGGCTGCTCCTGGTGGAGGCGCTGAGCCTCGCCTGGGGCGCGTCCCTCTCTTCCGACCGATCCACCCGTGTCGCCTGAGCGGAACTGTCGTTCGCCTGAGGGAAGTTGCCTCAACCGGTCCGTCCGGACAGCCCGACGCCCCTCGAACCACCGTCACGGACAGCCCCCCACCAGTTCGAAGGACCCCCATGCACCACGCCTCCCACCTCGTCGCCCCCTCCTGGACCCGCACCCGCCCGAAGCCCGGCTCGGAGGAGCAGCCCGGCTGAACCGTGCGCCACGCCCCCATCGGCCTATGGGTTCTCTACGGCCCCGACATCGCGCCCCGCGTCGGCCGGTCGGCGCGCGCGTGGGCGAGCAACGCCTCGGCGGCGGACCGCAGTCGGACCGCCGCCGAGGCGCAGGCGGTCGCGTGCCGTTCCAGGGCCGGCCGGCTCCAGCCGGGTGCCGCCGGGCAGTCGCCGAGGGTGGTCGCGGTGGCGCGCAGGCGGCGGGCGTAGCCGTCCATCAGGTCGGCGTCCGCCCGCAACCGGCCGATGTGGGCGAGGAGTTCATCGGGCTGCGCGACGCGCGCCCCGGCGGACTCGGTCACCATGCGTACTCCCAACTAGGTAGCTTTCGTACGGGACTTCAGCGCGACAGCTCCGCTCCGCCGCCACGGTGCGCCATGAACTGCGGGCAGGCCAGCACGAAGAGGGGCCGGGCCGCGTCGATGCCGAGCCGGCGCAGCTGCCCGGCGAGGGGTTCGGCCGCCGCGGTGTCCAGCCGTACCCGGACGCCCGCGCCCGGATGCAGCCGGAGCCTCCCGTGGGCCCGGACCAGGGTGCGTACCGTGCCACTTCCCCGGCGGCCGTACAGGGCCCGGTCGGCGTCCGGGCAGCGCACCCCCGGCCCGAGGCGGCCCTCCACCACGAGGCCGAGGTCCTCCGAACGGGCCCGGATCTCCCGGCCGGTCAGGTCGGCCTCGGCGCGCATCGTGAACACCGGCTGCCCCCAGACCTCCCGCGCGACCACGCGGGCCGCCTCGGTGGTGACGCCGAGCGAGAGGACGTAACGGCCGGTGCGGCGCAGGTCGACGCGGCGCAGCAGATCGGTGACGGCGTCGTACGGACGCGGTCGCCACAGGTCGTCCACCAGCACGGACAGGGCGATCTCGGTGTACGGGCCGATGGTGGTGCACCGGTGCTCGTGCACGGACAGCACCGCGAGGGCGCGGGGGCCGAGCCGGCTGGGCGTCAGCCAGTCCGCGTCGGGCAGCAGGCTGCGGGCGGCGGCCGGGTCGACGGGGAAGCAGAGGTGCGCGGCGGCGGAGTCGTAGTACCGCACCGGCACCTCGACCGGGCCCACCGTGGTGCGCACGGGGGCGGTGGCGAGGGTGAGGAAGGGGTGCCCGGCGGGCGGGTGGGCGTGATTCGTGAGCCGGTAGGCCTGGGTGCGCACGACGGGGCCGCGGTAGGGCGCCAGCGCCTCGTCCAGGTCCGCGCGGGCCTCCGGGAGCAGGCTCCGCAGGTGCTCGATGTACTCGCGCAGGCGGTGGCACAGGGGGAACTCGCGGGTGGGCCCGGCGTATTCGACGCGGTAGCGGCCGGGACCGGGCGCCGGACGGGTGCGGTGGCCGTCCGGGGCGGCCACCAGGTCGTACTGGTTGGCGACGGTGGCGATCCAGGTGCGGGGGTCGGCGGGTTTGCGGTCGCCGGACGGGGAGCCCACGGCGATGGCGTGGGTGACGCGGTAGGTGCGGCAGAAGTCCTCGTCCTGGGCGAGGTTGAGGACCGCGTTGCCGCCCTCGCCGTGGCCGATCAGGGCGAGTTCGGCGCCGCGCGGGATGCCGTGCGCGGCCAGGGCGTGCACCAGGGAGCGGGTGTACGGGGAGTCCGTCGCGCACAGGTCGCGCCAGGCGCCCACAAGGTCCTGCGGGGCGTCGCCGCGGGGGCGGCCGGGGGCCGCGCCGGGCGCCTGGACCACATAGCGGACGACGCCGTCGGGCCCGCGCACGTTCTGCACGAGGATCCGCCCGTCGGTGGCCAGCGCCTCGATGTTGCGCAGGAAGCCGAGGAGGGAACCCTCGGTGGCGATGGACCGCCGCCGCTGGTCGGTGAGGTCGACGGCCCCGGCGCCGCCCTCGGGGGTGCTTCCGTGGTCGGGCGGCCCGTCCAACAGGGCGTGCACGGCGAGGAGTTCGGATATCAGCGGGGCGAGCCCGGACAGCGCGCGCTGGGCCGTGCGGTCCCTGAGCAGGGCGCGCAGGGCCCGTACGGCGTCCTGGTCGCGGTCGGCGGCGAGCGCCCGGTTCAGCAGGCGCATGCCGGGGGTGCGCGCCAGTTCGGGATGGTCGGCGAGCACGGCGGTGACGCGCAGCCGCAGGGAGGTGAGCCCCACCAGCGCGGCCAGGTTCTCCGCGCCGCGCGCCCGGCCCGCGAGGCCGAGGGCGCGGGCCATGGTGCCGCGCGGACCGGTGCCCGCGGGGGCGCCGAGGCCCGGTGTCGCGGTCAGGGCCCGCAGCAGGGCCCGGCATCCGGCGAGGCCGGTGCGGGGGTGGCGGCGGGTGGTGGCGGCCAGTTCGGGGGCGGTGAGAGTGGTGGCGGTGTGTTCGGACACCGCGCGGATGCCCTCGGCGATCTCCAGCACGTCCCGCGCGCAGTCGCGCAGCACGTCTCCCGGCTCCGGACCGCCCGGCGCGGGCCGTCCGGGTGCGGTGCCGTCCGCTCGCATCCGACGCTCCCTCGGCTCGACGACGTTCGACGGCTGCGGTCGCGTCGGCGGGACGCGACCCGCGTCCATCGTGTGCCAGCCCCACCGGCCCCGCACCTTCGTCCGGGGTGGTGACGCGGGCGGCGGGCGGGGTGTGGCGCCGGGCGCACGCCGTGGGGTGAAGGCCGGCGGGCGCGGGGCCGTCGGGCCAGGCCGTACTTTCCCGACGGGTCCGGGTCACTCGTGTGGCCTAGCTAGGGGTGCCGGGGGGGGTGGGCGGGTCAGGGGCTCAGGGGCAGGGCGGTCGGCGGCTGGGGGTACGGCGGCCATCGGGGGGGCCTGGGGGTACGGCGGTCACGTGGGCCGGGCTGGACGGGCGCCGGGGCCCGGTGTCCGGCGCCCGTGTCCGCGTCGGTCAGACGTCCCCCCGCCGCAGCCGGTAGGCCGCCCCGGCCAGCGCCAGCGCGGTCCAGCCGAGGAAGACCAGCAGCCCGGCTCCGGGAGACAGCGCGGTGGTGTCGTGCGTGAGGGCGTACATCGCCTGGCCCGCGTTGCTCGGCAGATAGGGACCGATGTCGTCCTGCCAGGAGCTGGGCAGCAGGGAGGCGAGGCCGGGGACGAGCATGAAGGTGGCGACGAGGACGGAGATGCCGCCGGCCACCGAGCGCAGCAGCGCGCCCAGGGCCGTACCGATGACGCCGACGAGGCCGAGGTAGAGCCCGGCGCCCAACAGGCCCCGTACGACGCCCGCTTGACCGATCGTCAGGGCGGCGGACGTGTCCGAGACGATCCGGCTGCCGGCGAGGAAGGCGGCGAACGCGCCGGCCGTGCCGAGGACCAGCGCGACCAGACCGTACACCGCCGCCTTGGACCACAGCACGGGCAGCCGGCGGGGCACCGCCGCCATGGTGGAGCGGATCATGCCGGTGGAGTACTCCCCCGCCGTGACCAGCACGCCCAGGACACCGAGGGCGAGTTGGGCGAAGTTGGCGCCGAAGAGGGAGAGGCTGAGGGCCGTGGAGCGGGCGAAGTCCTTGTCCATGCGGGGCGAGCCGGTCATGGAGCGGAAGCGGTAGGCGGCGATGACGCCGAAGACGACGAGGAACAGCAGTCCCAGGCCGAGGGTGATCCAAGTGGAGCGCAAGGACCAGAGTTTGGCCCACTCGGAGGCGAGGACGCGGCGCCCGGTCACCCGGTAGGCGGGGCGGCCGGGCGCGGCCCCGGTGTTCCCCGCGGCCGGGGCGGATTCGGTGAGGGTGCTCATGCGGCGCTCCCGGTGCGGTCGGTGCCGGCCGTGACCACGGCGGCGTCGGTGCCGGTCGTGGTGCCGTGGTACTCGACGGCGTCCCTGGTCAGTTCCATGAAGGCCGACTCCAGCGTCACCGCCCTGGTGCTCAGTTCGAACAGGGGGATGCCGTGCTCGGCGGCCGTCAGCCCGATCTGCCGGGCGCTCACCCCGCTGACCTGGAGCTCCTCCGAGCCGACCCGTCCGTTGATCTCCACGCCCGGCCCGGCGAGCACCTCCCGCAGCCGCCCCGGATCTTCGGTGGCGACCCGTACGGTGTCCCCGCCCGCCGCGCGCACCAGCTCCCGCACGGTCGTGTCGGCGAGCAGCCGCCCCCGGCCCACGACGATGAGATGGTCCGCGACCTGGGCGACCTCGCTCATCAGGTGGGAGGAGACGAAGACCGTCCGGCCCTCGGCGGCGAGCGAGGTGAGCAGGTTGCGGATCCACAGGACGCCCTCGGGGTCGAGGCCGTTGACCGGCTCGTCCAGCATCACCGTGCGCGGGTCGCCGAGCAGGGCCGCGGCGATGCCGAGCCGCTGGCCCATGCCGAGCGAGAACGAGCCGGCCCGCTTGTCCGCGACGCTGCCGAGCCCGGCGAGTTCGATGACCTCCTCGACGCGGCGGCGCGGGATGCCGTGGGTCAGCGCGAGCGCCCGCAGATGCTGGTAGGCCGAGCGGCCGGGGTGCACGGACCTGGCCTCCAGCAGGGCGCCGACCTCCTGGAGCGGGGCGCGGTGGCCGGCGTAGCGGCGGCCGTTGACGGTGACGGAGCCGCTCGTCGGGGCGTCGAGGCCGACGATCATGCGCATGGTGGTGGACTTCCCGGCGCCGTTCGGGCCCAGGAACCCGGTGACGGTGCCGGGTTCGACGACGAAGTCCAGTGCGTCGACCGCCGTCTTCTCGCCGTATCTCTTGGTCAGTCGTCGTGCCTCGATCATGCGGGCTCCCTCTTTCGCGGACCGCGGCGTCCGTCGCGCCCTCACGGGCGGCGGCGTCCGTCACGTCTGACGTCTCATCCGCCACGCTAGGCGCCGAAACCCCGTGAACCCGTGGTGATGGGGGCTGAACGGGGCAGAGGGGGTGGTACAGGGGGGTATTACGCCGATCCGCCGCGCCGGTGCGGGCCGCGGTGGTGATGCCGGCGCGCCGCGCCGCCCACGCGGGCGCTCACATGGGCGTCCGGGCCGGCGGCAGCGGGGGTGGCGGTGGCCGTGGCGCGCTCGGCCGTGCGCGCGGTGACGACCATCCGCTCGCTGTCGGAGGCGGCCTCGGCGAGGCTGGCGCAGCACAGCGCGAGCAGCGCGGCGCCGGCCACGACCGGCAGGGCGCGCGGCGGCGGGGGCGGGGCCAGCAGGGCGCGTACCCGCTGCGGCACGGGCCCGGCGGTCGCGGCCAGCGCGGGCCGGTCCTTGGCGGCGGCGGTGGCCAGGGCGGCGCGGCCGACGGCGCGGGCGACCACCGCCCGGCTGCCCACGTGCGCGGCGGCGGCCTCGTCGGCCCAGCGTTCCAGGACGAAGCCGCCCGCGTCGGCGAGCGGTCGCAGCAGCGGGGTGACGGCGGCGGCAAGCCGCCACAGGGCGAGGTAGAGGTGGTGCCGGCCGCGCAGATGGGCGCGTTCGTGGGCGAGCAGGGCGGCGCGCTCGTCGTCGCCCAGGCAGCGCAGCATGCCGCGGGAGACCACGATCCGGCCGGGCGCGCCGGGCAGCGCGAAGGCCCGCGGCATCTCCTCGTCGAGGACGGCCAGCTCGGTGCCGCCGGGCAGCGCCGCGGCCTCCCGCCGGGCCCACCGCAGGTGCCGGGTCGTCCGTACGGCGGCCACGGCGAGCGAGCCGGTCCCGGCGGCCAGGCCGAGCGCGCCGAGTACCGCGACGGCGAGGGAGACCGGATCGGCGGCACGCAGCGCGGCCACCGACCAGTGGCCCTGCTCGGCGACCTCGGGAATCTGGGCGAGCCCGGTGAAGGCCAGCAGCGCGAGCGAGCCGAGCCAGCCGCCCGCGGTGACCGTCGCGGCGCAGGCCAGGGAGCGGGCGGCGGCGCGGGGCGGCAGCCGGCGGGCGGCGCGCGGGGCGAGCACGGCGAGGACGACGGTCACCAGCAGCGGTACGTAGACGGTGAAGGTCACCCGGTCACGGCTCCCCGGCGGGGCGGTCCTGGCCGGGCCCGGTGAGCAGCCGCTGGAGCATCTGCTCGTCCTCGGCGAAGAGTCCGGAGACGAACCGGGCGAGTACCGCCTTCCGGTCCTGGCCGCGGTCCGGCTGGGTGCGCATCCGGGCGGCGGTGTCGGACGCCTCGCCCCGCGCGGGGGCGTAGGCGTGGCCGCGGCCCTCGCGGTGCCGGACCAGCATGCCCTTGTCGTACAGGCGGGACAGGATGGTCAGCACCGTGGTGTACGCCAGGTCGCCGGGCAGCGCGTCCAGGACCTGCCGGGCGGTCAGCGGCCGGTCCGCGGCCCGGAAGAGGGAGGTCTCCTTCTCGGAGCACGGCCGGCACGCCGCTCTCCAGTTCGCCGCGCGCCCTGCGGCCGGACGGCTCCCCGGCCGTCCCGCTCCCTCGCTCGCGCATCCGCCCCCCCCTCTCGCCGGTCCGCCGGCTCTCCCACCCCTGTAGTCGTGGGGTTTGGCGCACCACCCTATCCGGCTGCTCCTGCACGTCGTACGAGCCCGTCTCCCATGGGCGCGAGTGGCCGGTTCAGGCGGACAGGCCCGCCGCGAGGGTGGCGCCGAGTTCCCAGCAGGCCTCCGTGTCGGCCCGGCCGGGTTCACCCGTGACGGTGACCGGTTCGGCCGCGCGGCGCCAGCCGAGGCCGGTGGTGATGGTGTCGAGGGCGCGCACCGCGCCGGTGACGTCGTTGCCGCCGTGGACGTAGTAGCCGAAGGGGCGGCCGCGGGTCTCGTCCAGGCAGGGGTAGTAGATCTGGTCGAAGAAGTGTTTGAGGGCGCCGGAGAGGTAGCCGAGGTTGGCGGGGGTGCCGAGCAGGTAGCCGTCGGCTTCGAGGACGTCGGCGGCGGTGGCCGCGAGGGCCGCGCGGCGCACGACCCGGACGCCCTCGATCTCGGGTGCCGTGGCGCCGGAGACGGCGGCCTCGAACAGGGCCTGGCAGTTGGGCGAGGGGGTGTGGTGGACGATCAGCAAGGTGGGCACACCCGCACCCTGCCGGGTCGGACGCGCGGTGCGCAAACGGGGCTTCGCCGCTCGCCGTTGTGGCGTGCCGCGCGGGGTACGAGGATGCCGGGCGGCGGTGCCGTACACGTTGCCGCCATACACGTCGGTGCCGAACACGTCGGCGCCCTGCGCGTCGGTGCCGTACACGTCGGTGCCGCGCGGCGCGGTGGCGCGCGGGCCGGTGCCGCGCGACGGGAGGAGCCGTGGTGGGCGAGGACGAGCGCCGGGTGCCGGCGGCCGTGGTGTTCGACGCGCTGGGTCTCGACTACGAGCGGGCGTTCGCCTCCTCCGCGGCGCACCAGGCGTCCCTGCGGTGGCTGCTGGAGCGGCTGGCACCGGGCAGCCGGGTGCTGGACGCGGGCTGCGGGACCGGGCGGCCGACGGCCGAGACGCTCGCGGCGGCGGGGCACCGGGTGCTCGGCGTCGATGTGTCCCCGGTGATGGTCGAGCTGGCCGCGCGGCAGGTGCCGGGGGCCGAGTTCCGCCGGGCCGACATCCGCGAACTCCCGCTGGAGGAGGGGGCGTTCGACGCGGCCTGCGCCTACTTCTCGCTGCTCCAGATGGACCGGGCCGAGCAGGAGGCCGTGGTGGGCCGGCTCGCGCGGGCGGTACGGCCCGGCGGGTTCGTGGTGCTGGCGACCGTGCCCGTGGACATCGAGGGCGCCGAGGGGCTGTTCATGGGGCAGCCGGTGCGGGTCACGAGCTTCGGCGCGGACGCGTTCAGGGAGATGGCGGGCCGGGCCGGTCTCGCCGTACTGGCCGAGGAGCACGCGCAGTTCGCGCCGGC
The DNA here is from genome assembly GCF_056435325.1 of Streptomyces sp. NPDC043952. Classification (NCBI taxonomy): domain Bacteria; kingdom Bacillati; phylum Actinomycetota; class Actinomycetes; order Kitasatosporales; family Streptomycetaceae; genus Streptomyces; species Streptomyces sp. NPDC043952. The sequence goes on along the minus strand of NZ_JBWKES010000003.1, from coordinate 83,551 downwards.
GCACCCCGCGGCCGTACCGGAGCCGCACCTGTTCCTGCACTGCCGGCGGTCCGCGCCGTAGCCTCTGGTCTTCCTCAAGCCGCTTGGTCCACCGGGCGGTTGGCGTCCAGGATGATGACCATGACGGGAATCGCGGGTCTGAACAGGAAGCACAGCCACGTGCTGGTCATCCGGGACGCGGACGTGGTGGCCGCGGCGCTGCGCGGGGCGCTGGCGGAGGCGCCGGCGGAGGAGCGGCCGGGTCTCGAACGGGCCGTCGCGCTGGTCGAGTCGACCGCGGAGGCCACCGAGGCAGAGCTGCGCGCCGACTGGACCCGCGGCCGGCTGGCATCCGTCGGCTTCACGGGGGACCTCTCCTCGGTCGCGGCGACGAAGGCACTGCGCCAGGCGGAACCGAGGCTGAGCCTGCTCGCCGCGGTCCAGCTCCAGAAGGAGGCCCTGACACATCCGGAGTGATCCGGGATCCGGGCGGGGTCCTCCAGGGGCGCCATAAGGCACCCCTGGAGAGGTCATAAGATGCCCTTATGAGGTCATAGGCGGGACCCGCGTACCAACTTAGGTCTGCCTTAGCTTAGGCTTCCCGATCGAGTCGACTGTTTCACTCGAAGGGAACCTGATCATGCCGCGCCCCCTGCGGGTAGCCATCGTCGGAGCCGGCCCCGCCGGGATCTACGCCGCCGACGCCCTGCTCAAGTCCGAGGTGGCCGCCGACCCCGGCGTGTCCATCGACCTCTTCGAGCGCATGCCCGCCCCCTTCGGCCTGATCCGCTACGGTGTCGCGCCGGACCACCCGCGCATCAAGGGCATCGTCACCGCCCTGCACCAGGTGCTGGACAAGCCGCAGATCCGCCTGTTCGGCAACGTCGACTACCCGACGGACATCAGCCTGGACGACCTGCGCACCTTCTACGACGCGGTGATCTTCTCCACCGGCGCCATGGCCGACCGCGCGCTGTCCATACCCGGCATCGACCTGGACGGCTCCTACGGCGCCGCCGACTTCGTCTCCTGGTACGACGGCCACCCGGACGTGCCGCGCACCTGGCCGCTGGAGGCCGAGAAGGTCGCGGTGCTCGGCGTCGGCAACGTGGCCCTGGACGTGGCCCGCATCCTCGCCAAGACCGCGGACGAGCTGCTGCCGACCGAGATCCCGCAGAACGTCTACGACGGTCTGAAGGCCAACAAGGCCCTGGAGATCCACGTCTTCGGCCGCCGGGGCCCGGCGCAGGCGAAGTTCAGTCCGATGGAGCTGCGCGAGCTGGACCACTCCCCCAACATCGAGGTCATCGTCGACCCGGAGGACATCGACTACGACGCCGGTTCGATCGAGACCCGGCGCGGCAACAAGCAGGCCGACATGGTCGCCAAGACGCTGGAGAACTGGGCGATCCGGGACGTCGGCGACCGGCCGCACAAGCTGTTCCTGCACTTCTTCGAGTCCCCCGCGGAGATCCTCGGCGAGGACGGCAAGGTCGTCGGGCTGCGCACCGAGCGCACCGCCCTCGACGGCACCGGCAACGTCAAGGGCACCGGCGAGTTCAAGGACTGGGACGTCACCGCCGTCTACCGCGCGGTCGGCTACCTCTCCGAGAAGCTGCCCAAGCTGCCCTGGGACCTCGCCTCGGGCACCGTCCCGGACGAGGGCGGCCGGGTCATCGAGGAGGGCGGCACGCACCTGACGTCCACCTACGTCACCGGCTGGATCCGGCGCGGCCCCGTCGGTCTCATCGGCCACACCAAGGGCGACGCCAACGAGACGGTGGCCAACCTGCTCGCCGACCACGCGGAGGGCCGGCTGCACACCCCCGCCTCGCCCGCGCCGGAGGCCGTCGACGCCTTCCTCACCGAGCGGGAGGTCCGCTACACCACGTGGGAGGGCTGGTACCGCCTCGACGCCGCCGAGCGCGCCCTGGGCGAGCCACAGGGCCGCGAGCGCGTGAAGATCGTCGAGCGGGAGGACATGCTGCGCGAGAGCGGCGCGTGAGCGCTCCGCGCACCGCCCTGGCCGGGGCTGGGCTCGAAAGGGCTGAGTTCGAAGGGGGTTGAGCCTCGGCCGCCGTGGGTGGGTGGCACGCGGGCGGGCGGCTGGTGGCAGGGGTGCGGTGCGGGCTCGCGGGGGTGCGGTGCGGGCTCGTCGTGGCTGGTCGCGCAGTTCCCCGCGCCCCCGGAAGATCGCCCTGCCGTCGGCCGAGAAGCCGACGTGTCCGAAAGGTCCGCAAGGACGGCCCGGCGCACACGCCGACCGCCCCGCGCTCATGGCCCGGACACTTCGCGTGTGCGGGGCGCGGGCGCGCACCGGCGCGCGTCGCACGGCGCGGGCGAGTCGCGCGCCCCGGTGGAAGCGGCTCGCGCGCGCCGGGCGAAGACTCCCGCGCGACCCCCGGCAGGGACCCGCGCCGCGCGCGGGTGCCGGGCCGTCTACGTTTCGCCGCGGCGAGCGGTGATACTGGAAGGCGCACCCGCCCCCATCAGCAGATTGGCCTATGTCGAACTCCGCCACCGACCGCGCCCCCCTTCCGCAGTCCGTCTGGGCGGCCCGCGGCCGTCACACCGGACCCGCCCCCGACGACGTCGTCCGCCGCACCCTGCGCCGGCACAAGGAGAGCGGGGACATCGACGACTTCGCGGAGCCCCCCGCGTCCGAGGACGCCTCCGGCGGCGACGCGGCGCCCACGGTCTTCGAGGCCCGCTGGCGGGCGGGCGGCACGGCGACCGTGCGGGCCCGGCTCACCCTCGTACCCCGGCACGGCAAGCCGCAGGGGCACGAGTGGCGGCTCGTCGCGGAGGCCGAGCGGCCCTGGGACGACGGCTGGCCCTCGCCCGCCACGCTGTTCTGGCCCGAGGGCGGCACCGGCGACGACGGCTCCTGGGACCACCACCCCACGGTCGCGGGCCTGCGCTTCCGGCAGGTCAACGTGCTGCCCGCGGACGACAAGGAGATGCGCCGGCGGCTGCGGGAAGCGGCCCGTGAGGCCTGGTGCGTCAATCTGGTCGTACACGAGGCCATGACGCCCGACGAGCAGGGCAAACTGCCGCTCGCCCGGCTGCTGCCGCCCGGCCTCAGGCACCGCGTGGTCGAGCACCGCGCCGCCCCGCACCAACTGCGCGGCGTCAACTGGGCGTTGAAGGACCTCGGCGTCGAGGTACCGCGCGGCGGCGCCGTACTCCTGCCGCCGAACCCGGCCCCGGAGGACTACGACGGCGAGCCGCACCGGGTGCGCAGCGTCTTCCTGGACGGCTCCGAGCCGCCGGAACTCCTCGCCGCGCTGCGGCACTTCGTCGCGCTGCCCCGGCCCGCGCCACAGGAGGCGGCCGAGGCGTTGGCGGACCTCAGGGACAACTGGACCCTGATGACCCACCAGGAGGAGCTGGACCGGGAACGGCGGCTCGTCGCCATGTACGCCGAGGCGCTGGAGGCCATGACGAAGTCGCGGGACCTGTACAAGCAGGCCGCCGAGCAGGCCCTGGAGGCGCTGGCCGCCTACCGTGACGTACCGGCGCCCGCCCTGCCGCAGCAGCGGCCCGCCGTCAAGGCGCCGGCACCGCTCCAGCAGCTCACCCGGACGTTCGAGCGACTGCGGCTCCCCGGTCTCCCCGGTCTTTCCGGCCGGGCGAAGACCGCCCCCGCGCACACCGCCGACGGCGCGGACCCGCCGTCCCCCGACCTGCCGTCGTAAGGCCCCCGTGCCGCGCAAGGAGCCCCGATGGACACCACCACCCTGCTGCTGATCCTCGCCGCCGCCATCGCCGCCGGCCTGTTCGCCGGTGCCGTCGCGCTGCTGGTGCGCCTGGTGCGTACCCGGCGGACGCTGCTGCGGGCCGGGCTGCCCACGGGTCCGCGCTGGGTGTTCTGGGGCGCGGTGGCGTATCTGCTGCTCCCGGCCGATCTGCTGCCCGACCCCGTCTACCTGGACGACATCGGCGTCCTGCTGCTCGCCCTGCGCAGCATGCGCGCCGCGCGCCCGGAGGGCCCCCGGCTGCCCTGAACCGGCCGGGTACCGGATCATGGTGCGATGCGGACCGTGTTCACCGGGATCTCCGACGCTCCCGCCGCCCCGGACGTCGCCGTCGTGGTGGATGTGATGCGCGCGTTCACCGTGGCCGCCTCGGCGCTGCACCGTGGTGCCGAGCGGATCTTGTTCGCCCGGACGCGGGAGGAGGCGCTGGCGCTGAAGGCCCGCGGTCCGGGCCGGCTCGCCTTCCAGGACGGGGCGCCGGTGCCGGGCTTCGACCTCGCCAACTCGCCCGCGCGACTGCGCTCGCTCGACGTGCGCGGCCGCACGATCGTGCAGAAGACCACCGCCGGTACGACGGGGGCACTGGCCGTGGCGGACGCCGGGCTCGTGCTGTGCGCGAGCTTCCTGGTGGCCGGGGCGACCGCCGGGGTGCTGCGCCGGGCCGGGGCGCGGACGGTGACCTTCGTCGTCACCGGGGAGGACGGGCGGGCCGAGGAGGACCGGGCCTGCGCCGAGTACATCGCCGCCCTGGTGCGCTCCGCCGACACCGATCCCGGTCCCTATCTGGAACGGGCCCGCCGCTCCGCCGCCGCGGCGGAACTCACCGAGGGGGTGCGGCGGGGGTGGCCGGGGGTGCATCCGGAGGACGTCGAGCTGTGCCTGGACGCGGACAGCATGCCGTTCGCGATGGTGGCCGCCCGGACGGACGGCCACCTGGTGCTGCGGCCCTTGGCGCCCGACGCCCGCTGACTCGACTCCCGCGCCGGTCGGGTCCGTCGAGCCCCAGCAGTACGGCCACCACCACCGCGAGCGCCGCGAGCGCCGCCACCCCGGCGGCCGTACCGGCGAGCCAGGGCGGGGCCAGTGTCGCCGCCCACAGCCGTGCCGGGTCCGGCGGGCCGAAGCGTCCGCCGAGCAGTTGTCCGGCGCCGAGCCCCGCCGTGACCACGAGGGCGGCCGCCGCCGCGCCGAGCCGGGCATGCAGCGCCCGCGTGGGCAGGGCGAGGCCCAGCAGCATGCACAGCGCGGAGGCGACGAGCGTGGCACCGAGGAGCCCGCGGGACAGCCCGGCCCAGTAGCGGGGCGCGTGGGCGGCTCCGCAGAGGAAGACCAGGAGGGCGGCCGTGCGCACACCGAGCTCGGCGCGGGAACGCGAGGGGGCGTGCGGCGGCGGGGCCGGGACGGGCGTGCGGGTGGGGGCGAGGAGCTTGTAGGCCGCCGGTTCGAGCCGGAGGAGCTTGAGCCGGGGCGCCCGGCGCGGTGGGGCCTCGGGCGGCTTCGGGGGCGCGTCCTCCGGAGCGGGGGGCGCTTTCGGGCGCTCGCCCTCCGGAGCAGGAGGCGGTTTCGGGCCCGCGCGCTCCGGAGCAGCGGCCGCGAGCGCACGCCCCTGCCGATCCGCACCCCCACCCGCGACCGCGCCCCCGTCCCCGTCCCCGTCCGTACCCGCAGCAGCCACAGCCGTACACGAACCCGCAGCCGATTCCGCGCCCCCGCCCGCAGCCACACCCGCAGCCACACCCGCACCCGCCGCCAACCCGCCGATCAGTTCCGTCAGTTCCTCGACCGTCCGGCCCCCGGCCGCGGCCGTTACGGCGGTCCGTCCGCAGCGCGGCTCCAGCGGGGCGCGGTGCAGCAGCCGCAGCAGCGTGCCGACCTCGTCCACGGGGCGCTGCCCGGCGGCGACGCGGAGCACGGCGTCGGCACCGGCGGGATTCCTCGGGGGCCGGGTGAGCAGGGCCGCCAGTCGGGTGACGTCCGCGACCGAGCGGTCGAGCCCCGCCGACCGCACCGCCTCGGCCAGGGCGGGCGCGTGCTCGGTGCAGCCTTCCAGCAGGGCGATGAGGCGGGCGACGTCTTCCAGCGGGCGGGTGGTGACGGCCGCCCGAACCAGGCCGATCACCGGATCCTCGTACCGGCCGCTCTCCCCGTGGCCGGACCGCGCGCCCCGCCCCTCCCCCACACCCTGCGTGCGCGTGTTCCCCGGCCCGGACGGCGGCCCGGACCGCGTCAGGATCCGGACCGGCGGCACCCGGACCCCGAGCGTGGCCGGCGCCGTGCCTATGAGGGAGACGTCGGGACAGGTGGACGAAGATCGGGTGGTCATCTCGGCTCCAGTGCGGGAGTACGGCCGCGTCCGACGCCCCCGACCACGGCACGCGCGGTACGCAGTCCATTACTAGGAGCCGCTCCCCCGCGCCGCCACCCGAGTGAGGCACCGGTGTGAGCCCCCGCCGCGCGGCCGTCCGCCGGGGTGCGCCCGGTGCTCCCCCTGGCGCATTCTTGCTGTGTGATCCACCCGGCGGACGGGACGAGGTAGGGCCGATGGCGGGCAGCGGGGAGCGGGCGGTCCGTACACGGGCCCGGCTGGCCGCGCTGCTGGCGGACGCCGCCACCGCGGCGCTGCGCGCGGCGGGCGGCCGGGTGGCGGGCGTGTATCTGCGCTCGGCCGGTCCCGCCGACGCGCCCGCCGTCCTCCGCCTGGCCGTCCTCGCCGGGCTCCCCGGTCCCCTCTTCCGCCCCTGGTGGCGGGTGCACGCGGACCGCCCCTTCCCCGTCTGCGACGCCTACCGGCTCGGAACCGCCGTGGTGCTGCGGGACGCGGCGGAGGCCGTGCGCCGCTACCCGCAGTTCGCGGCGGGGCTGCCCTTCCCCTTCGCCTCGGCGCACCTGCCGGTGCCGGGCGGAGGCCGGCCGCTCGGGGTGCTCACGGTGCTGCGTCCCTCGACCGGCGACGACGGGGACGACGAGCCCTTCGACCCGGAGCTGCCGGCCAGGCTCGCCGAGGGCCTGGGCACCGAACTGCTCGCGCTCGCCGACGGCGACCCGGACGCGATCGTCTGGGACGGGGAGCCGCAGTGCGTACGGCCACCCGCGACCCGGCCCCCGCAGGCGGCCGTCGGACGCTTCACCTGGGACCCGGACACCCACGCGGTCCACGCCGACGAGCGGCTGCACGCGCTGCTCGGCCTGGCGGCGGGCGACTTCGCGGGCACCGACACCGCGCTCGCCGAGGCGCTGGCCCCGGCGGAGACCCACCGGGTGCTGGCCGCGCTGCGCGACACCGCCGCGGGAAAGCCGCCGGCCCCGCTGAGCCTGCGGGCGGCCGACGGCGCGCCCCGGCTGCTGGACCTGTGGCCCGCGGGGGACGGCGGCGCGCTGGGGATCGGCGGGCACGGCGGCACGGCGGCGCGGGTCGGCGGGGTGGTGTTCGACCCCGGCCGGGCCGCCCTCGCCGACGGGGCCGCCGACCAGCTGCCGCAGGGCGTGTTCACCCTGGACCGGCTGGGCGTGATCGGATACGCCAACGCGGCCGCGGCGCGGTTCGCCGGCCGGCCGCGGGAGGCGCTGGTCGGGCGGACGCTGTGGGAGGCGCTGCCGTGGCTGACCGGACCGCCGTACGACGATCACCTGCGCGGCGCCCTGCTGTCCCCGGAGCCGGTGCACTTCCAGGTGCGGCGGCCGGGCGGCGCCGACGGGGCGCCGGGCGGTTACGACGGGTTCGCGGTGTCGGTGCACCCCGGTGCCGACCTGCTGACCTGCACGCTCGTCCCGGCCAGCCGGATGGCGGCGCCGGACGGGCCGTGGCCACCGGGGCAGCCGGAACAGCCGGGACAGCCGGTGCATCCGGTGGCGGGCGGTCCCCCGGTGGCGGCGGCGTACCGCCCGATCGCGCTGGCCATCGCGCTGACGGACGCGGTGACGGCGCAGCAGGTGTCGGCGGTGGTGATGCGGGAGCTGCTGCCCGTGTTCGGGGGCCGCCGGCTGGCCATCTACCTGCTCCAGGAACGGCGGCTCCACCTGGCGTGGGAGTCCGGCTTCCCGCCGGGCTTCCCGGAGCGGTTCGACGGGGTGGCGCTGGATGCGCGGATCCCGGCCGTGGAGACCCTGGCGACGGGGCGGCCGCTGTTCTTCGAGTCGATGGGGCAGCTCGCGGCGACCTATCCGGGGCTGCCGATGGACGCCGCGGAGGGAGCGCGGGCGTTTCTGCCGCTGATCGCGTCCGGCCGGCCGGTCGGCTCCTGCGTCCTCGGCTTCGACGGCCCGCGCCGCTTCAGCGCGCAGGAGCGTACGGCGCTCACCGCGCTCGCCGGGCTGATCGCGCACGCGATGGAGCGGGCCCGGCGCTACGACAGCGAGGCGGCCCTCGCCCGCGGGCTCCAGCAGGCCCTGCTGCCGGGCCGGCTGTCGGCGCATCCCGGAGTGGAGACGGCGGGCCGCTATCTGCCGGGCACCCGAGGGCTGGAGGTGGGCGGCGACTGGTACGACGTGGTGGAGTCGGGGGACGGTCTCGCCCTGGTCATCGGGGATGTGCAGGGGCACGGGGTGCAGGCGGCGGCGACGATGGGCCAGCTGCGCAGCGCGGTCCGGGCGTTCGCGCTGGGCGACCGGCCGCCCGACGAGGTGCTCAGCGGCACCAACCAGCTGCTGATCGGTCTCGATCCGGGCCAGTTCGCCAGCTGCTGCTGTCTGCGCCTGGACCCGGCGACCGGGCGGGCGCTGATCGCCCGCGCGGGCCATCCCCCGCCGCTGCTGCTCTCCCCCGGCGGCCGGGCCCGGCCGCTGGACGTGCCCGGCGGGGTCGTCCTCGGGGTGGATCCCGGAGCGCGCTATCCGGTGACCGAGCTGGTCCTCGAACCGGACGCGATTCTCGGGCTGTACACGGACGGGCTGGTGGAGCGGGCGGGTGCCGACATCGACGACGGGATCGCCGAGTTGTGCGCGGCCCTGGACCGGGCGGGCGCCGCCGCCGGGCGGCGCGACGGCCTGACCCTGTCCGGGGTCGCCGACCGGCTCACGGCCGCCGCCCGGCACGCCGACGCCCGCCCCGACGACGTGGCCCTGCTGCTGGCGCGAAGGCCCCGCCGTGGGTAGCCGGCCAGTCCTGCCGCGGTGGCTGCCGGCGTCCGGGCGGCGGCGCACCGACCGGGCCCCGCGGGTCGTCCGCGACCGGCCGGGGGACTCCCCGCGCCCGCTCGCCGCGCTGCTTCACCCGGCGCGTCTCCTCCGCCTTTCCCGGCGCCCGCCGACCGGGGTGACGGTCTCGCCTGATGGCGCCGGGCAGTGTAGACATGGGCACATGGTGCGACTGCCCGGCCGGCCAGTGTCCCGGCCGCCCCGACCTTTCGGGCACCCGCGCGCACCACTGGCCCCGCCGCCGGACGGCCCCGGTGCGAACGGCGACCGGCCGGGGATGCTGTGGGCGGCGGTGACCGGGCGCAGCGTCGCCGGCCAGGTGTTCGTGCTCCAGGTCGTGATCGTGCTGCTGCTGGTGGTCTCCGCGGTGGTGGCCCAGGTGCTCCAGGTGCGCCACGACAGCGAGACCGAGGCCCGCAACCGCTCCCTCGCCGTGGCACAGACGTTCGCCAACGCGCCGGGCACGGCCGCCGCGCTGCGCTCACCGGATCCGACGGCGGTCCTCCAGCCGAAGGCCGAGGCCGCGCGCAAGGCGACCGGCGTGGACTTCATCGTCGTCATGAGCACGAAGGGCATCCGCTACACGCATCCCCACCCCGACCGCATAGGCAAGAAGTTCGTCGGCACCATCGGTCCGGCCGTGGCCGGCGGCACGGTCGTGGAGACCGTCAACGGCACGCTCGGCCCGCTGGTGCAGACCGTGGTCCCGGTCAAGGACACGCACGGCACCGTGGTCGGGCTGGTGTCGGCCGGGATCACCACCGCGCACGTGGGCGGGGCCGCCGACCAGCAGCTGCCCTTGCTGCTCGCCGCGGCCGCCGCGGCGCTCGCGCTGGCCACCGCGGGCACCGCGCTGGTCAGCAGACGGCTGCTGCGCCAGACGCACGGCCTCGGGCCGTACGAGATGACCCGGATGTACGAGCACCACGACGCGGTGCTGCACGCGGTCCGGGAGGGGGTGCTGATCGTCGGCCGCGACGGCCGGCTGCTGCTCGCCAACGACGAGGCGCAGCGCCTGCTGGACCTGCCCGCGAACGCCGAGCGCCGGCATGTCCTGGAGCTGGGCCTGGACGACGACACGGCGCGGCTGCTGGCCTCCGGGCGGTCGGCCACGGACGAGGTGCACCTGGTCAAGGACCGCCTCCTGGCGATCAACCAGCGGCCCACCGAGCTGCGCGGCGGCCCGGCCGGCAGTGTCGCCACGCTGCGCGACTCCACCGAGCTGCGGGCGGTGTCCGGGCGGGCGGAGGTGGCACGGGAGCGGCTGAACATGCTGTACGACGCCGGGGTGGGCATCGGCACCAGCCTGGACGTGACCCGCACCGCCGGGGAACTGGCGGAGCTGGCGGTGCCCCGGTTCGCGGACTTCGCGACCGTGGACCTGTTCGAGCCGGTGCTGAACGGGGAGGAGCCGCGGCCCGGCAGCGATCTGCGCCGGGTGGCCTGTGTGGGCGTGCGCAAGGACTCCCCGCTGTACCCGGTGGACCACCGGATCCGGTTCGTGCCGACCTCGCCGCAGGCCCACAGCCTGACGACCGGGCGGTCGGTGGTGGAGCCGCGGCTGCGCGAGGCGCCGGGCTGGCGGGCGCAGGAGCCGGAGCGCACGGACAAGGTGCTGGAGTACGGCATCCACTCGCTGATCACCGTGCCGCTGCGGGCCGGGAGCCTGGTCCTCGGCGTGGCGAACTTCTGGCGTGCGGAGAAGCCGCAGCCGTTCGACACCGAGGAGCTGGCACTCGCGGAGGAGCTGGTGGCGCGGGCGGCGGTGTCCATCGACAACGCCCGCCGGTACACGCGCGAGCACAGCATGGCGGTGACGCTCCAGCGCAGCCTGCTGCCGCGGACGCTGCCCGAGCAGGGGGCGCTGGAGATCGCCTACCGGTATCTGCCGGCGCAGTCCGGGGTGGGCGGCGACTGGTTCGACGTGCTGCCGCTGTCCGGGGCGCGGGTGGCGCTTGTGGTGGGCGATGTGGTGGGGCACGGGTTGCACGCGGCGGCGACCATGGGGCGGCTGCGCACGGCCGTGCACAACTTCTCCGCGCTGGACCTGCCCCCCGATGAACTGCTCGGTCTGCTGGACGAACTGGTGGGCCGGATCGACCAGGACGAGAACCCGGACGAGGGCGCCGCGGTGACCGGCGCGACCTGCCTGTACGCGGTGTACGACCCGGTGTCGCGGCGGTGCACCATGGCCCGCGCGGGGCATCCGCCGCCCGCGCTGGCGCGTCCCGACGGGCGGGTGGAGTTCCCGGAGGTGCCGGCCGGGCCGCCGCTGGGTCTGGGCGGGCTGCCGTTCGAGACGGTCGATCTGGAGCTGGACGAGGGCAGCAGGCTGGTGCTGTACACGGACGGCCTGGTGGAGGACCGGGAGCGGGACATCGACGTCGGCCTGGAGCTGCTGGGCGACGCGCTGCGCCGGACACCGGACAGCTCCCCGGAGTCGACCTGCCGTACCGTGCTGGAGCTGATGCCGGGCCGGCCGAGCGACGACGTGGCGCTGATCGTGGCCCGGACGCGGGTGCTGGGCCCGGACCAGGTGGCCGAGTGGCAGGTGCCGTCCGATCCGGCTGCCGTCTCCGAGGTACGTTCCGCGGTCACCCGGACGCTGGACGCGTGGGGCCTGGACGAGCTGGCGTTCGCGACCGAGCTGATCCTCAGCGAGCTGGTCACCAACGCCATCCGCTACGGGCGGCCCCCGATCGGGGTACGGCTGCTGCGCGACCGCACCCTGATCTGCGAGGTCTCCGACCGCAGCACGACCTCCCCGCATCTGCGGTACGCGGCGAGCACCGACGAGGGCGGCCGGGGCCTGTTCCTGGTGGCGCAGGTCGCCGACCGCTGGGGCACCCGCTACACGCCGAACGGCAAGATCATCTGGGCGGAGCAGCCGCTGCCGTAGGGGCCGCTCCGCCCGCATTCCGCCGCCCGGATTCCGCCGTCCGGCGCGCCGGTCAGCCGGCGGTGGGTGCGCCGGTGACGCAGCGCTCGCCGCCGTTGCGGCGCTGCCACATCCGGTAGACCTCCACGGCGTCCGCGCGCGGCTCGTGCCGCATCGGCAGCCGGCGCTCGTCCCAGTTCTTGCCGAACTCCTCGTAGAAGGTGTCGAGTTCGAAGTATTTGCGGTCGTCGGCGTAGTGCGGTGCGTAGGCGTCGCGGGTGGTGAGGAAAACGACCTCGTCCGGCGAGCAGTAGTACAGCGAGCCCAGGCACATCGGGCAGGGGTGGGCGAGGACGTAGATGGTCGTCCCGGTCAGGTGCTCGGTGCCCAGCTTCACGCAGGCCTCGCGGATGGCGAGGATCTCCGCGTGTGCGGTGGGGTCGCCGGTCTGGGCGACCCGGTTGGGGCTCTCGGCGAGGAGCTCGCCGTCCTTGACGATGACGGTCGCGAAGGGGCGGCCGCCCTCGGCGACATTGCGGCGGGCGAGGTCGATGGTGCGCTGCACGAAGTCCACGCGGTCCTCCTGGGTGGTCGGGCGGGGCGGGTCAGAAGGGCTTGGTCGGCAGGTACTTGCCGTCCAGGGTGATGACGGCGCGCTCGCCGCCCTCGGGGTCGGCGACCTTCCTGACGTCGAGCCGGAAGTTGATCGCGGAGATGATGCCGTCGCCGAACTCCTCGTGGACCAGGGCCTTGAGGGTGGTGCCGTAGACCTGGAGCATCTCGTAGAAGCGGTAGATCGTCGGGTCGGTGGGGACCGTGCCGGGGATGGAGCCGCGGGTGGGGACGGTGGTCAGCAGCAGGGCGGCGTCCTGGTCGAGGCCGAGCAGTTCGGCGACGGCGCCGGCGGCGGGCGCGGGCAGGGCGTGCTGGCCGAGGACGGCGGCGGTGGTGAAGGCGACCGACAGGCCGCAGGCGTCGGCGATCTGCTGCCAGGAGAGGTTCTTGCGGGTCTTGGCCTCGACGGCGGCGGCGGCCAGGATCTGGCGGGCGGTGGGGTCGAACTGGGCGTGGATCACGGGGGGTTGTTCCTCACTGTGTGGATGGGGTGGGTACCGGACCGGGCCGGCAGGGATCAGGCCGCGAGCGGGGCGGCGGGGGTGAGGTCCTCGACGTGGCCGGTGGCGATGTCGAAGACCCAGCCGTGCACCGTGAGCTGCCGCCGCGCCAGGGCGCGGGCGACGCTGGGATGGGTGGCGAGGTTGGCGAGCTGGGCCAGCACGTTCTGCCGGACCAGGGCGGGCACGTCCGCCGCGCCGGGGGTGCGGGCCACCGAGGTGTCGGCGAGCCGCAGCCAGTCGGCGACCGCGGGGGCGCCGCCGAGGTCGTGCCCGTGGGCGAGGGCGGTCATCGCGCCGCACGCGGAGTGCCCGCAGACGACGATGTCCCGCACGCCGAGCGTCCCGACGGCGTACTCGATGCTCGCCGCGACCCCGTCGGCGCCCGGAGTGCGGGCGGGGACGAGGTTGCCCGCGGTGCGGATGACGAACAGCTCGCCGGGCTCGCAGCCGGTGATCAGCTCGGGCACGACGCGGGCGTCGGAGCAGCCGATGAACAGCGTGTGCGGCGCGTGGTGCGCGGCCAGGCGGTGGAACAGCTCCCTCTTGGCGGGGAAGACGTCCTGCTGGAAGCGCGCGACGCCCTGAGCGAGGTCATGCATGGGTGACTCCCTTTCGTGGCGGCCCGACCCGTCGGGCCCGGCGAGAACCACCCTGCATGACCTCGGGCTATAGCGTCCAAGACGCACTAGGCATCGCTGCTATTGATGCCGTCTATAGTCGTGGTCATGGCCCTGGAACTGCGTCATCTGCGCTATCTGCTCGCCGTGGCCGAGCACGGCAACTTCACCCGTGCCGCCGAGGAGCTGCACATCTCCCAGCCCACGCTGTCCCAGCAGATCAAGCAGCTCGAACGGACCCTCGGCAGCCAGCTGCTCGACCGCACCGGGCGCACCGTGCGCCTCACCGACGCGGGCGAGGCGTACGCCCAGCACGCCCGCGCCGCGCTGCACCAGCTCGCCGCCGCCGAGCGGGCCGTCCACGATGTGCGCGACCTCTCGCGCGGGCGGCTGCGGCTGGCGGTCACCCCCACCTTCACGGCCTATCTCGTCGGCCCGCTCACCGCCGAGCTGCACGGCCGGCATCCCGGCATCACGCTGACCGTGCGGGAGACCACCCAGGACCGGATCGAAGCGGGGCTGCTGGCCGACGAGTTCGACCTCGGCATCGCCTTCCGGGGCGCCCACCTGCCCGGCATCACCGCGACCGATCTGTTCACCGAGACGCTCACCCTGGTCACCGGCGGCTCCGGCAACTCCCCTGATCCGGGAGGCGGTTCGGCCGCGCTGCCGGTACGCGCCCTCGCCGAGCGTCAACTCGCCCTGCTCAGCGGGGATTTCGCCACCCGCGGCCATATCGACGCGTACCTGGAGCGGCACGGCGTCAGCCCGCGCATCGCCGTCGAGGCGAACTCCATCCAGGCCCTGACCGAAGTCGTGCAGCGCACCCCTCTCGCCACCGTGCTGCCGGACGCGATCACCCACGACCACCCCCGCCTCACCCCCGTGCCCCTCGACCCCGCGCTGCCGGCCCGCACGGTCGCCCTTCTGGGCCGCGCCGACGCCTACCGCAGCGCGGCGACCGGCGCCTTCACCCGGCTCGTCCACGAGCTGGTGCGCGCCCGCGGATACACCAGGGCAGCCTGAAGCCGGGACGGGCTCACGGTCCCGTCCCGGCTCCGCGGCGGGATGGTCAGCCGCCGAGGCGCGCGCGCAGCAGCTGCTTGCCGAGTTCGGCGCCCTTGCGGCTGTCGGCCTGGGCCTTGCGGAACAGTTCCGCGGTCTCGTTGTCGCCGTCGCGCTCGGCGTCCTGGATGTAGGTCTCCAGGCGCAGCGCGTTGTTCAGGCACGACTCGACGTACCAGATCAGGTTGTAGTCCTTGTCGCGGGTGCCGGTGAGGTGGCCGGTCTCGCTGGTGCTGGTCATGCGGTTTTCCTCCTTCGGTCCCGTCTGTCGGCTTGTGCGCCTCGGGTACCCGTGCGGCCTGCCCGCACACGGGCCGGCGTGCTCAGCCGAGGGCGCGGTCGAGGTTGAAGGCGGCGCTGATCAGCGAGAGGTGGGTGAACGCTTGCGGGAAGTTGCCCTGTTGCTCGCCGGTGCGGCCGATTTCCTCGGCGTACAGGCCGAGATGGTTGGCGTAGGTGAGCATCTTCTCGAAGGCGAGGCGGGCCTCGTCCACCCGGCCGGCCCGCACCAGCGCCTCGACGTACCAGAAGGAGCAGATCGAGAAGGTGCCCTCGTCGCCGCGCAGCCCGTCGGGGCTGACCCTGGGATCGTAGCGGTAGACCAGCGAGTCCGAGACGAGTTCCTCGGTGAGGGCGTCCAGGGTGGACAGCCACTTGGGGTCGGTGGGGGCGATGAACTTGGCGAGCGGCATCATCAGGAGGGAGGCGTCCAGCACGTCGCCGTCCTCGTGCTGCACGAAGGCGTTGCGCCGGGCCGACCAGCCGCGGTCCATGATCCGCCGGTAGATGGCGTCGCGGGTCTGCCGCCAGCGCAGCAGCTCGGCGGGCAGCCCGCGCCGGTTGGCGAGCCGGATGGCGCGCTCCACCGCGACCCAGCACATCAGCCGCGAGTACAGGAAGTTCTTGCGCCCGCCGCGGGTCTCCCACACGCCCTCGTCCGGCTGATCCCAGTGCGCGCAGACCCATTCGACCAGGTGGGTCACGTCGTCCCACTGCGCGCTGGAGATGGGCTGGGCCCATTTGTCGAAGAGGTAGACGGAGTCGATCAGGGCGCCGTAGATGTCGAGCTGGAGCTGGTCGGCGGCGGCGTTGCCGACCCGGACCGGGGCCGAGCCCTGGTGGCCCTCCAGGTGGGGCAGCTCGCGTTCGGGCAGGTCGGTGCGGCCGTCGATGCCGTACATGATCTGGAGCGGGCCGGAGGCGGCGCCGTCGCCGGGGCTGATGTGGGTGGTGAGGAAGCGCATGAACGCCTCGGCCTCGCCGCTGAAACCGAGCCGCAGCAGCGCGTAGACGGCGAAGGCCGCGTCGCGCACCCAGACGTACCGGTAGTCCCAGTTGCGCTCGCCGCCGAGCTGCTCGGGCAGGCTGGTGGTGGGGGCGGCGACGATGGCGCCGGTGGGGGCGTAGGTGAGCAGCTTGAGGGTGAGGGCGGAGCGGTGCACCATCTCGCGCCAGCGGCCCCGGTAGCGGGACTGCTGGAGCCAGTGCCGCCAGTAGGCGACGGTCGCGTTGAACTCGTGCTCGGCCTCGGCGTGGGCGCAGCCGCGCGGGGCGAGGGCGGTGCCGGCCTGGTCGAGGGCGAACACCGCCGTCTCGCCCTCGCCGAGCTTGAACTCGGCGCGCGCGTCGCGGCCGTCGCACTCCACGGCCACGGTCGCGGTGAGCGCGAGCGCCAGGTCGGGCGACTCGAACAGCAGGGTGCCGTCCAGCTCGCGGACGGTGTGCGAGGCGGCGCCGTAGTCGAAGCGGGGGGCGACGAGGGCGCGGAAGGGCACATGGCCGCGCACGCACACCACGCGCCGGATCAGCCGGTGCCGTACCGCCTCGCAGGGCTGCCGGGCATCGGCGGTGACCGGCATGAAGTCCTGCACCTCGCCGACGCCCTCCTCGGTGAAGAACCGGGTGATCAGCACGTTGGTGTCGGGGAAGTAGAACTGTTTGGTGCGGGCCGGGACGGCGGCGGCCAGTTCGAAGCAGCCGCCGCGCTCGGCGTCCAGGATGGCCGCGAAGACGCTGGGCGAGTCGAAGGACGGAGAGCAGTACCAGTCGATGGTGCCGTTGCTGCCGACCAGGGCGACACTGCGCAGGTCGCCGATCAGGCCGTGTTCGGCGATCGGCAGGTAGCGGGGGCGGGCGGAGGTGTCCGCGGGGAACGGCGTCTGGCTCATCGGCGGCCTCCCGGTGCGGGTGCGCGATCTCGTCCGCGATGTCTCCAGCTTAGGAGCGAGTACGGCGCGGTGGAGTGGGCAGGCGCTTGTCACCCGTCACCGGCGTGCCTTCCGGATGCAGGGTGCGCCGCGGCGGGCAATGGTGAGAGTGTGCCCCGTTCGGCGGCACCGGCACGGATGCGGTCATCCGGACCGAGGAGGAGGCAACATGTCGACATCCGCAACGGGAGGGTCCCGGTCGCCCGACGACCACTGCACCCCGGACTCCCTGCTCCACTCGGCTCCCCAGCAGGACGTCACCCCGGAGGACCTGGTGATGGCGGCAGGCAGGGACGTCACCCCGAAGACGCTCGACTGGGCGCGCCGCAAGCTGGAGACGGAGGGTCCGTCGGCGATCGAGAAGCTGCTGCCGTAGCTTTTCCGGCGGGTGCCGGCCGGGCGGCTCGTGCGGCTCGGCCGGCACCCGTATGCCGCTCAGGGGGTCGCGCACCGTGCCGTCAGCCGTGGGTCGGCGGTGCCTTGGCGCGCCCGCGCGGCGGAGCTGCCGCCCTGCGCCCCTTCAGCCGGACCGCCCGGCGTCGGGCTGAACGCCCGCGTCACTCCGGCAGTTCGGTCTCGTCCGGTACGACGTGCACCGCGGCCTCCTCCGCGCCCGCCGCTCCCCCGTCGATGCCGACGTCCTCGGCGACCTCTTCCTTGGTCGTGTCGGAGCGTGTGCCCTCGTCGGGGGCCAGCAGGCGGCCCGCGCGGGTCCCGCCCGCCTCGGGGTCGACCGGTTCGCCCGCGCCGCCGGGCAGGTCGCCGATGCCGTCGCCGGCCGGCACCTCTGTGTCGGGGGCCTCCTGGCCGAGCCGCTGGTCCAGGCTCTCGCCCGCGCGCTGCTCGGCGGCGGTCGTCCCGTACTTGGTGACGCCGAGCGGGCGTTCCGGCGGCGAGTAGCCCTCGTCCAGCATGTCGTCGTACGAGCGTTCGCCGACCGTGTCCTGCGGGTCCAGGGGCGCGGCGTCCTCCTGCTCCTCGTTGGTCCCGGTGGGCTGGTAGGCGTCGTCCCCCATGGGGGTCTGCGCGTCGCTCATCGTCGGCTCCTTCCGTGCTCGCGCGGCGGTCCCGGTCCGCGTTTCCCGCAGCCGGGACATCAACCCCGCGAAAACCGGATCGGCCACCGGATCAGCCGGCGCGACCGCGTCAGTCGGCGGACTGCTCGGCCAGGTGCGAGGTCCACTTCTCCTCGATGCGGCCCGCCTTCCACACCAGCAGCGCGAGCGCCCAGGTGGCGAAGAACAGGCCCACGATGACGAAGCCGACCGTGTTGAGGTCGAGCCCGGCGACCCAGTCCCAGAAGAAGCCGTGCAGGTCCATCTTGTCGGCGAGGAGGCCGAGGAGTTCGACCGAGCCGATGATGAGGGCGACGGCGACGGACAGGCCGGTGATGGTGAGGTTGTAGTAGACCTTGCGGACCGGCTTGGAGAACGCCCAGCCGTAGGCGAAGTTCATGAACGATCCGTCGATGGTGTCCAGCAGCGACATCCCGGCCGCGAAGAGCACCGGCAGGGTCAGGATGGCGTACCAGGGCAGGCCGGAGGCGGCGCCGGAGCCGGCGAGGACCAGCAGGGCGATCTCGGTCGCGGTGTCGAAGCCGAGGCCGAACAGCAGGCCCAGCGGGTACATCTGCCAGGGCTTGCTGATCGAGTTGGTGACCCGGCCGAGCAGCCGGTTCATGAAGCCCCGGTTGTCGAGCTGGGCCTCCAGGGCGGCCTCGTCGTAGTGGCCGGTGCGCATCTTGCGGAAGACCTTCCAGATGCCGGCCAGGATGACGAGGTTGATCGCGGCGATGAGGTACAGGAAGGCGCCGGAGACGGTCGTACCGATGAGGCCGGTGATCTCGTGCAGATGCGAGTTGTCGTTCTGGACCGGTCCGGCCAGGGACTTCATGCCCAGGGAGAGCAGCAGGGCGAGGCCGAAGACGATGCTGGAGTGGCCGAGGGAGAACCAGAAGCCGACGGAGAGCGGGCGCTGCCCGGAGCCCATCAGCTTGCGGGTGGTGTTGTCGATGGCCGCGATGTGGTCGGCGTCGAAGGCGTGCCGCATGCCCAGGGTGTAGGCGGTCACGCCGATGCCGATGCCGAAGGCCGCCGGTTTTCCGGCAGAACCAGTGCCGACGCTGAAGTGCTGGGGCGCGATGACGCCGACCAGGGTGCCCCAGCCGATGACGTGCAGGGCCAGCACGAAGGCGGCCATCGAGCCGACCCTGATCCACTCCTGGCGCGTCATGGAGCGGCGCACACGTTGCCAGGGCGACGGCCTCGCGGCGTCGGCCCGGACGGGGAGGGACGGAGCGGAACCAGGGGCGGCCGTCATCGGGAGGGTCATTCCTAACGTCGTACGGGGTGCGGCTGCACACCACAGCCTTGTGCCATCATCCCGTACCTGCAACCCATGTGCAGTAAAGGCGGCGGCAGGCCTTTCCCATGGTCAGGAAAAGACCATGGGAAGGAAAAGGACCTGAGAAGGATGGGAAGGAAGGGGGCCGGGGAAGGAAAAGGCCGCTCCCCGGACGGGGAGCGGCGCGGCGGAGCCGGTCCGGTCAGGCGGAGAACATGCCCCGGCCCAGCCAGTCCCCGGTGTCCCGGACGCCGGGCAGGGCGAAGAAGTAGCCGCCGCCGGTCGGGGAGATGTAGTCCACCAGGGGTTCGTCGATCAGCCGGGTCTGCACGGCCTCGAACTGGCGCTTGACGTCCTGCTGGTAGCAGCAGAACACGAGGCCCATGTCGAGGTTGCCGACGTTGTCCGAGCCCCGGTCGTAGTTGTAGCCGCGGCGCAGGATGCGGGAGCTGTCCGACGCGGCGGTGCGCGGGTTGGCGAGCCGGATGTGGGCGTCCAGCGGGATCGCGTTGCCGTGCGGGTCCTTGGCGTAGTTCGGGGCGTCCGTCTCCTTGGCGCCGTCCAGCGGGGCGCCGGTGTCCTTGCGGCGGCCGAACATCTTCTCCTGCTCGGTGAGCGAGACCCGGTCCCAGAACTCGACCAGCATCCGGATGATCCGGATGACCTGGTAGCTGCCGCCGGCCGCCCAGGCGGGCTCGCCCTGCCCGGCGCCGACCCAGATCAGCTTGTTCGTCTCGCGCGCGGAGTTGACGTCCGGGTTGGCGATGCCGTCCTTGAAGCCGAGCAGATTGCGCTGCGCGCCGGTGGGCCGGGGCGCGTTCTGGAAGCCGTCGATGCGCCACTTGACCTGCATCGCGCCGCGGGTGTGCCGGGCGATGTCACGCAGCGCGTGCAGCACGGTGTCCCGGCTCTGGGCGCAGATCTGGAGGGAGAGGTCGCCGTGGCACTCGGCCGGGTTCAGGTTGTCGTTCGGGAAGGTCCGCATGGGGACGAGCCGGGCGGGCCTGGCCTTGGCGAGGCCGTAGCGGTCGTCGAAGAGGGAGGAGCCGACGCCCAGGGTGAGGGTGAGGCCGTCCGCGGGCACCTCGGGGCCGAGGATGCCGTTGTCGGCGGGCGGGGCGCCGACGCCGAGGTCATCGGGGGTGCCGCCGGAGGTGAGGAAGCGGGCCCGCTCGGTGATGGTCTTCAGCAGGTCGGCGAGTCCCTTCCGGTCGTCGGCTATGACGTCGAAGGAGACGAACGCGGCGGCCGCCGGCTGCGGGGTGATGATCCCGGCCTGGTGGGCGCCGTGGAAGGGCACCTTCGCACCGGCGTCCGGACCGCTCGGCCCCGCCTGGGCGGTGCCGCCGCTCTCGGCGAGCGCGAAGCCGCCGCCGGCCAGGACCGCTCCGGCGGCACCGGCGCCCAGCGCGCCGCGCACGAAGGAGCGGCGGGCGGGGCCGACGGGGCAGGACGGCGTGTCGGCGGTGGACATGGGCGGGTTCCCTTCGGGGTGCGGGTGCGCGGTGGTCATCAGGCGGACTTCCGGATCTCCAGCAGGTCCGGGATCGGGGCGAGGTCCTCCAGAAGCTGCCCGGTCGCCCCGTCGAGGCGCTGGCGGTCGGTGGTGGAGAGCTTCTCGACCGGGGTCCAGTGGCCGCCGTCGTGGGCCGCGTCCAGCAGCTTCTGCACCCGGTCGATGTCGGTGTCCACGGTGGGCAGCACCTTGGGGGCGCGGTGGGTGAGCAGCGGCGCGAGGACGGTGAGCAGCTCGCGGGTGCCGGCCAGGTTGGCGTCGGCGGTGGCGAGGTTGGTGCCGCTGCCCTCGTCGGTGTCGCCGGTCAGCTCGAACTGGAGGGTGTTCTCCAGGATCTCGTGGGCGCGCAGCGGCAGGTCGGCGGGGTCGAAGTCCTGGCTCGGGAAGGCCTTGCGCAGCCCGGCCACGTCCGCGGCGAGCTGCCGGGCGGGCCCGGTCAGCTCCTTGGCCGACTGGCCGTGCCACAGGCCGTACTCCAGGCGGAGGAAGCCGCTGAAGTCCTTGTCGTGCTCGCCGCCGGGCAGGCCGTCGGCGCGGCCGTCGATCTTCTGGTCGAAGTCCTCGAAGGTGCCGTAGGCGGCGCCGAGGGAGGCGTAGGTGCGGTGGGCGGTGAGCCAGTCGGTGCGCGCCGTGTCCAGGTGGCCGCCCTCGATGTCGTGCTGGAGGGTGCGGGTCTGGCCGACGAGGGTGTCCAGGCCCTTGCCGACGTACGTCTTGTACGACTTCAGGGGCGTGGCGAGGTCCTGCTCGGAGACGGGGGCGACCGGCTTGGCCGCGCCGCCGCCGGTGACGGTGACCGCCTTGGAGGTGACGGCCTTGCCGCTCGCGGGGACGCAGCGCCAGGCGTAGGTGCCGCCGGCAACGGTGGCGACGAGGTCGCGGGTGGTGCCGGGGGCGAGGCCCTCGATCTCGCCGTAGACCGCGTTGGTGGACGGGTCGACCAGGTAGACCTCGGAGGCCTGGCGGCCGGTGTTGTGCATCTGGAAGGTCTGCCGGCCGGGCTTGGGCGCGGTGAAGCCCTTGCCGCAGTCCGTCTCGGAGACGGCGACGGTCTGGTCGCCCGCGGGCTTGGGGCGGCCGAGGGCGACGAAGAGTCCGGCGACGACGGCGGGTACGGCGACCACGGCGGCCGGAACCACCCAGACCGGGCGGCGCCGGGCCGCGGGCTTCGGCGCGGGCTCGGGCGCGGCGTTGGAAGCGGGCTCCGTCTTGGGCGCGGGCTCCGTCTTGGGCGTGGGCTCCCTCTTGGCCGCGGGCTCGGCCCGGGAAGCGGATTCGGACTTCGGCGCGGATTCGGCCTTGGGCGCGGGCGCGGGCTTGGGCGCGCTGACGCGCACTCCGCGCACGAACAGGGTCATCACCACGGCGAGGTAGCCGACGTAGGCGACGACCTGGAGCCAGGTCATGGTGGGCATCAGGTTGAAGACGCCCTGGACCAGGGTGCTGTACCAGGAGCCGGCGTCGATGCTGCCGGCGAGGTCGACGGCGTAGGCCGTCTTGCCGGGCAGCACGCCGCCCTCCTGGAGGTCGCGCAGGCCGTAGCCGAGGACGCCCGCGGCGATGACGATCAGGACGGCGCCGGTGGCGGTGAAGAACTTCGTCAGGTTGATCTTCAGGACCCTGCGGTACAGGCCCCAGCACAGCCCCGCCGCGAGGACCAGGCCGATGGCGGCGCCGGTCAGCGGGCCCGCGGACTCGCCGGCCGCCTGGGCGGTGGTCCACAGGAACAGCGCGGTCTCCAGGCCCTCGCGGCCGACGGCCAGGAAGGAGGTGAGGACCAGCATGCCGGAGCCCATGGCGAGGGCACCGGTGACCTTCTGCTTCAGCTCGCTGGAGAGGTTGCGGGCCGAGCGGCGCATCCAGAACACCATGGCGGTGACGAACGCGACGGCGATCACGCTGAGGATGCCGCCGAACGCCTCCTGGGCGGTCTGGGGCATGGACGCGGCGGTGAAGGTGAGGACCGCGCCGAAGCTCATCGCGACGGCGATCGCGGCCAGCACGCCCGTCCACACCTGCGGCAGCCGGGAGCGCGCCTCGGCGCGGACCAGGGTCGCTACCAGGATGGAGACGATGAGTCCCGCTTCGAGCCCCTCCCGCAATCCGATCAGGAAACTCGGAAACGCGTCGTCCCACATGCCCTGCGGCCCTCCCGGAAATTAGCGAAGGCAAGCCTTACCTTCGCGACCATGATGACCACACCTCCGTACGCAACCGGTCACGAACGGGCAATCGGCGGGCAAAGTCCGGGAAGCAACCCCTGGCCGTGTTCGCCGGGACACCCGGCGAACGTCTACAAATGTGTAGTCACATGTTGTCGAAGCAAGTCGAAGGAAAGGGCGTGCGGCCGTGGCCACTCCCCCGCAACTGGCATCGCAGCTCGCGGTCAATGTGCTCGACGCCCACTCGCTGCTGGCCGCCTTCGGCGTGTTCGGCGTCGGCGTGGTGCTGTTCGCGGAGACGGGCCTGCTCATCGGGTTCTTCCTGCCGGGCGACTCGCTGCTGTTCACGGCGGGCCTGCTGTGCACCGGCGCGGCCGACCGCGGGCTGCACCTCTCGCTGGGCCCGCTCCTGGTCGCGGCGGCGCTCGGCGCGCTGGCGGGCTCCCAGTGCGGGTTCCTGATCGGCCGCAAGGCGGGCGGCGCGCTGCTGGCCCGCACCCGCTCGGCCAAACTGCGCGAGGGCGCGCGCCGCGCACAGGAGCTGCTGGACCGGTACGGCCACGCGAAGGCGATCGTGCTGGCCCGCTTCGTGCCGGTGGTGCGGACGGTGCTGAACCCGATGGCGGGCGCGCTCGGCGTGCCGGCCCGCACCTTCGCCCTGTGGCAGGTGCTCGGCGGCCTGGTCTGGAGCCTCGGCCTCACGCTGGGCGGGTACGCGCTGGGGTCGTCGATCCCGAACGTCGACAAGTACCTGCTGCCGGTGATCGCCCTGATCGTCCTGGTCTCGCTGAGCCCGCTCGCGGCGGAGGCGCTGCGTGCCCGCAGGGCGGCGAAGGAGACGCCGTGACGGGTCCGGTGCGATGGTCCATGGCGGCGGGAGCGTTCCGGGCGTGGCCGCCGCCGGCGTCGTGAGCCGCCGGGGGGCCGCGCTCGTCGCCGGTCTCGGTGTCTGCGCCTGGTCCGCGTTCGCGGCGCTGACCCTGATCGTGGTCGCGCGGCACGGCGCCCCGCTCCCGCCGGATCGCGCCCTGCACGCGTGGTCGCTCGGGCACCGCCCGCCGGTCGCGGTCGCCGTGGCACGCGGACTGACCGGCACGGGCACGGGGGCGGTGCCGTACGCGCTGGTGGTCGCGGCCGGACTGATCGCGGGCCGTACGACCCGGCAGCGGGGGGCCGCCGCCCTGCTGGGCCTGCTCTGCCTGGGCCTCGGCCAGGCCGTGCGGTACGGGGTGATGGAGCTGGTCGGCCGGGCCCGGCCGCCGTACCGGGACTGGCAGGCGCTCGCCTCCGGCTGGTCGTACCCCTCCGGGCACACCACCACCTCGGCCCTGACGGCCGGGCTGCTGATCACGGCGCTGTGGCTGCGCTCCCCGCGCGGCCGGGCCCCGATGACGCTGCTCGTCGCCTGCTGGGGCGCGGGGGTCGGGCTGACCCGGATCTTCCTCGGGGTGCACTGGTGCACCGATGTGCTGGGCGGCTGGCTGTTCGCGGCGGGCTGGCTCGCCCTGCTGCTCGTGGCGGCGGACCGCCGGCTGCCCGCCGCCCTCCGGCCCCACGCCCCGGCCCTCGATTCCGGCCCCGGCTCCGACGCACCCTAGGGAGATGCCAAGGCAGCTTTACAAGCTCCCCGCGGCCGGAACGGGCCCGCCCCCGCGCCCTCCTGGCCGCCGTCACCGGGCCGGACCTGGCCCGCGGACGTCTGACCGGCGTGTACGAGCACTGGCCCGGTACGTCAGGCGCCTGCCTCGTAGCGCCCGTGCTCCAGGAACGCGCGCAGGGCCTCGGGCGTGCCGTCGTCCAGGGCCCGTTCGGCCGCCGCGCGCACGGCCGCGCCGGTGGCCGGGTCGGCGAGGATGCGGAAGATCGCGACCCGGTCGTCCTCGGCCCGGGCGAGGCGGTAGCCGGTCTTCAGGAAGGCGCGCAGGGCGTCCACGGAACCGTCGTCCAGGGCGGCGTTCGCCTCCCGGATCACGGCCTTGTCCTGGTTCTGCTGCGCGTCGGCGAGGATGCGGAAGACCGCGACGCGGACGTCGTCGTCGGACATGTCGTCCACCGGTGTGGTGGAGCCGTCCGTCGCCGCCGCCAGGCTCGTGGTCGCGGCGGCGGGCGCGCCGGCGGCGAAGGCCGGGGCGGTGAGCAGCAGGGCGGGTACCAGCGCGGTGGCCGCGACGGTCAGGGCGGCGCGGGTCGGTCTCACGTGTGCACCTTCTTCGTGATGGTCCAGAAGCTCGGGATGTGTGCGGGGCGCGAGCGCCCCTTACGGGGGAATCTTGGCCCTGCCCAGCCCGGATTTCACTGCCGGAGCCCGGCAGTGTTCGGCCGCCGTTCACTGCCGTTCGCCTGACGCCCCGTAAGGGTTCAGGGCGCGGCGTGCGGGCCGTCCGGGCGGCTGTCGCGCCGGCGCACCATCTCGCGGCTCAGCTCCTCGGTCTCGGCCTCCGGCAGCCGTTCGTAGCCGGCCTCGGTGATGAACGCGAGGATCGGGAAGATACGGCGGTTGAGGTCGGGGCCACCGGTGGCCGAGTCGTCGTCGGCCGCGTCGTACAGCGCGTGCAGCGCGGCGAGGGCGGCCTCGCGGCGGGACAGGCCGGGCCGGTAGAGCTTCTTGAGCGCGCCGCGGGCGTACGGCGAGCCGGAGCCCTCGGCGTGGAACTCCCGCTTCTCGTACAGGCCGCCGGCCGCGTCGTAGGCGAAGATACGGCCGCCCTCTCCGGTGGGCGCGCCGAGGTCGTACCCGGCGAGCAGGGGGACGACGGCGAGGCCCTGCATGGCCTGGGCGAGGTTCTGCCGGATCATGGTCGCGAGGCGGGTCGCCTTCGCGCCCAGTGTCATCGGAATGCCCTCGATCTTCTCGAAGTGGGCCAACTCGACCTGGTAGAGCCGCACCATGTCGAGGGCGAGTCCGACGGTGCCGGCGAAGGCGACGGCCGTGTGGTCGTCGGCCGGGTGGACCTTCTCCAGGTCCCGCTGGGCGATCAGGTTGCCCATGGTGGCCCTGCGGTCCCCGGCGAGCAGTACCCCGTCGCCGTAGGTGAGCGCGAGGACCGTGGTGCCGTGCGGAAAGCTGTCCGGGGCGGCGCGCGTGCCGGGTGGCAGCGGGGCGGCGGTGGGCAGCAGGCGGGGGCGGTGGGCGGCCAGGAACTCGGCGAAGGACGAGCTTCCCGGCGTGAAGAACGCCTCGTCCATCAGTCCGGCGGTGTCGTTCCCCGTCATCTGCTTCCCCTCCATGACACGCGGTATCACCCGTGTCCTACCTGCCCCCGTGGCACCGGAAACTCTTTCCCGTGCCCCGGCGTGTGGTACAGCCGTCGGTTTTCGGCCGCGACCCAGGGCCAGCCGCGGGCGTACGCGGGCGGTTGTGCCC
The DNA here is from genome assembly GCF_056435325.1 of Streptomyces sp. NPDC043952. Taxonomy (NCBI): domain Bacteria; kingdom Bacillati; phylum Actinomycetota; class Actinomycetes; order Kitasatosporales; family Streptomycetaceae; genus Streptomyces; species Streptomyces sp. NPDC043952. The sequence goes on along the minus strand of NZ_JBWKES010000003.1, from coordinate 57,411 downwards.
CCGCCGGCACGAGCGTGGCCGTCGGGATGCGCCGGGCGGTGCGCGCGATGGCGTCCGCCGTGGTGTCGGCGTTGGGGCCGGAGGTCGCGGCCGAGGAGCAGCCGGCGTAGAAGGCGACGGGCAGCGCGTCCTCGCCGGTGACCAGGCAGGGGGCGCGCACGCCGAGGCGGTGCAGGGTGGCGGCGGTGCGCGACCAGGAGCGGTGCCCGGCGGTCGCGACGTCCGCCGTGCGCACCAGGACGGTCAGTTGCGCCCCGAGGTGGACGGCGGACACCAGGCAGAGCGCGCCGGCGGTCACCGGGCGCCAGGGCCGGGGCGGGGCGCTCGCCAGGCGGAGCAGCGCGGCGGCGACGGGCAGGGCGAGCAGGGCGTAGGCGGGCAGCAGGAAGCGGGGGGCCGCGTAGCCGATCAGGAACAGGTAGGGGAAGGCGGCCGACGCGGCGCACACGAGCGGCAGCGCGGTGACCGCCGGGCGCCCGGCGCGGAGCGCGAACAGCAGGGCGAGCGCGGCGAGCAGGGGCAGCGCGCACCACCAGAAGGTGACGAGCGGGCCGGGCAGCGCGCCGGTGCAGGGCCGGCACAGGGTGCGCCCGCCCAGGCTGCGCAGCTGGTCCACGAGGGCGAGGTGCCAGCCGAGGCCGCCCTGGATCGCCGAGCCCTCGGACAGCCGGTGGAGCAGCCCGCCGTAGCGTACGTACGCCTCGATCACCCACTCGGCGGTGCCGGCCGCGAGCCCGGCGAGCAGCGCGGCCGTGCGCCGCCAGTGCCGGTGCCGGAGGCCGAGGGCGAGCAGCGGCAGGACGGCCCAGACTGCGTCCATGGGCCGCATCAGGCCCATCAGCGCGGCGCCCGCGGCCACGCCCCACGGCGCGGCCCGGCCGGCATCGGACGCGCCCGCGCGCAGGTACGCGCCGACCGTCACCAACGCCCCTACCGCGACCCAGTAGTTGGGCATGGCCTGGAGACCGTAGAAGAGGGTCACCCACAGGGAGGCGAACAGGGCGGCGCCGAGGGCGAGGACGCGGGGCGGGAACAGGCCGCGCCAGGTCCGCACCGCGAGGTACAGGGCGAGGCCGGACAGGGCGGCGAGGTAGCAGCGCAGCAGGACCGTCGAGGACGACCACGCGGCGACCGGCGCGACGAGCAGGGAGATGCCGCGGGCCCGTGGCGCGCTGAAGTAGGCGGCGGGCGCGCCACCGCCGACCTGGCTGACGTACACCGCCTCGTCCCAGCCGAGGCCCATGCCGGGGCGGACCAGGAGCAGTTGGGCCAGGGTGAAGGCCGCGGCGACGGCCGCGAGCGGGAGGGCGGCCCGTACCTTTTGGGCGCCGTCGGACGGCGGCCGGGAGCGGGCGGCCCGCGTCCCGGTGCGTACGGCCTCGGCGCTGCCGGTCATCATCCTCCCCTTCCCCCGGCTCCGGCCCCGGACGAGGCGGAACCCGAAAGGACCACCCCATCACAGAGCGGACGGGCAGCGCAGGCGAACCGCCGCTCACCGCGGTGTCCGGGAAGGCCGTACGGCCCCTCGGGCGCCGCCACTACGCGCTGTAAGGTTGGACCATGGCTGGCACAGGGTCCCGTGGCAGGGCGGAACGGCGCAGCGCCGGGGAGCTGGAGAGCGAGGTGCTGGCCGCCCTCTGGGCCACCGATCGGCCGCTCACCCCGGCGGAGATCCAGGCCGAGATCGGCGGCGATCTCGCGTACAACACGGTGCACACCATCCTCAAGCGCCTGTACGACAAGGGGCTGGTGCTCAGGGACGCGGACGGGCGGCGCGGCGCGTACCGTCCGGCGAAGAACGCGGCGGAGCTGACCGCCGAGGCCATGCACCAGGCCCTGGACCGGGGCCCGGACCCGATCGCCGCGCTCCAGCAGTTCGTGACGGGTCTGAGCCGCGAGGAGGAGCGGGCGCTGCGCGAACTGCTCGCCGGGGGCGACGCGTAGCGGGAAAGCGCGGCCCCCGCGCGGGGCCGGTACACGAAGTTCGGCACGAGGTTCGGCACACGAGGTTCCGCGCACGACGTCCACGACTTGAGGTCTCGCGCATGAGATTCGATGTGTACAGCCCGCTGGTGCTGTCGCTGCTGCTCGCCGCTGCGGCCCCGCTGACCGGCCGGTACGTCGCTCCGGCGGTGGCCGCGCGGGTGCTGGCCGCGGCCGCCGTGGTGACCGCGGGGGCCACCGTCTGGACGCTGGCGCTGCTCGGTGCCGCGCTGCTCGGGGACCTGCCGCCCGAGGCGCGCGGGGGCCACCGGGGCGGGGCGGCCGATCCGGTACCGGTGGTGATCGGGCTGGCCGCGTGTCTCGCGCTGGTCGTCGTCGCCGTGCGGCTGCGCCGTGCCGTACGGGCCGAGTGGCGCACCCGGCGGGCGCTGCGCCGGCTGTGCGCGGGGCAGCCCGCGGACACCGAGCTGATCGTGGCCGCCTCGGCGGTGCCGCGGGCGTGCGCGGTGCCCGGCCGGCCGGGCCGGATCCTGGTCACCTCGGCGATGCTGGGCGCGCTCGGGCCCGCCGAACGGCGGGTGCTCCTCGCGCACGAGCGGGCCCATCTCGCCCACCGGCACGACGTGCTGGTGACGGCGGCCGTCCTCGCGGCGGCGGCCGATCCGCTGCTGTGTCCGGTGCGTTCGGCCGTCGGCTACCTGGTGGAGCGGTGGGCCGACGAGCGGGCGGCGGCCGAGGTCGGCGACCGCCGTACCGCCGCGCTGGCGCTGGCGCGGGCCGCGCTCACCGCGCAGCGTGGCGGCGAGGTGTGTGCGCTGCACTTCGCCGACCGCGCCGTCACCCGCCGTATCGCCGCCCTCCAGGCCGCCCCGCAGCCGAGCCTGGGCTCCGCCACGCTCGCCGTCCTCGCGCTCAGTACCCTGCCACCACTGCTGGCGGCCGACGCCACCGGCGACCTCTTCCGGCTGCTGACCGGCGCGCCGCTCTGAAGCGGACCGGCCCCCCGTGCAGACCTGGACGTTCAGGACCGCTGGTTCGGCACCCGGTGCCGCGGCTGCTGCGGCGCCGCCCTGCGGACGGTCGGGGGTACGGCGCGCACGGCCGGCTCGCTCGTGGTCACCGTCACCTCCTCACCGTGGTGCCGCAGGCTCAGCGGCGGCCCGTCGAGCAGCGCGTACGTCGTCTTGTCCGCGTCGATCTCCACCCGCAGCCTGCGGCCCCGGAACTGCACGTGGAAGGCGAGCCGGGAGAGCCGTTCGGGCAACCGGGGGGCGAAGCGCAGCCGTTCGCCGTCGCGGCGCATCCCGCCGAAGCCCGCCACCAGCGCCATCCAGGTACCGGCGAGCGAGGCGATGTGCAGCCCGTCGCGGGTGTTGTGCTCCAGGTCGTGCAGGTCCATCAAGGCCGCCTCGGCCGTGTAGTCGTAGGCGAGGTCGAGATGGCCGGTCCGGGCGGCGACGACGGCCTGGCAGCAGGCGGACAGTGAGGAGTCGCGCACGGTCAGCGGCTCGTAGTAGGCGAAGTTCCGGGCGATCTGCTCCTCGTCGTACCGCTCGCTGAACCAGGCGTCGCAGGTGTACAGCGCCAGGACCAAGTCGGCCTGTTTGACGACCTGTTTGCGGTAGAGGTCGAAGTACGGGAAGTGCAGCAGCAGCGGGTACTGGTCGGCGCGGGTGCCCTCGAAGTCCCAGCGCTGGTAGCGGGTGAACCCCGCGTGCTGTTCGTGCACCCCGAGTTCGGCGTTGTACGGCACGTGCATCGCCTCGGCCGCGTCCCGCCAGGCCGCGCTCTCCTCCTCGTCCACCCCGAGCCGGGCGGCCTCGCGCGGATGGCGTTCGACGGCTTCGGCGGCGGCCAGCAGGTTCTGACGTGCCATCAGGTTTGTGTACGTGTTGTCGTCGGCGACCGCGCTGTACTCGTCGGGTCCGGTGACGCCGTCGAGATGGTAGACGCCGTGCGCGTCGTGGTGGCCGAGCGAGCGCCACAACCGGGCCGTCTCCACCAGGAGTTCGACCCCGGCCTCGCGTTCGAAGGCGGTGTCGCCGGTGGCCTCGACATAGCGGACGACGGCGTCGGCGATGTCGGCGTTCACATGGAAGGCGGCGGTACCGGCCGGCCAGTACGCCGAGCCCTCCGGTCCGGCGATGGTCCGCCAGGGGAACGCGGCACCGGCGAGCCCCAGTTGGGCGGCGCGCTCGCGGGCCTCGTCCAGGGTGCCGTGCCGCCAGCGCAGCGCCTCGGCGACGGCGGCGGGCGCGGTGTGGGTGAGCAACGGCAGCACGAACATCTCGGTGTCCCAGAAGGCGTGCCCGTCGTAGCCGGAGCCGGTCAGGCCCTTCGCGGGTATCGCGCGCCGCTCCGCGCGGGCCCCGGCCTGCAGGACGTGGAACAGGGCGAACCGTACGGCCTGCTGGATCTCCTCGTCGCCGGTGACCTCGACGTCGGCGCGCGCCCAGAAGTCGTCCAGGCAGGCCCGCTGGTCGGCGAGGAGGCCGGCCCAGCCGTCGTGGGCGGCGGCCGCGAGCGCGGCGTCGACCTGATCGGCCATCGCGGGCAGCGAACGGGCCGCGGACCAGCCGTGGGCGACCAGCTTCTCCACCCGCAGGCGCTGGCCGGGCTCCAGGACCGAGGTGACGGTCAGCCGGGCCAGGTCGGTGCCGCTCTCGCTGCGGGTGGTGGTGCGCTCGGGCCCGTCGACGACATGGTCGGCGGCGACCGCGACCCGCAGCCCGCTGCGCCGGGTCCGGTGCACCAGGCGCAGCCGGTTGCCCGTGGCGAGGTGGTCCTCCTGCTCCAGCGGCGACTGGAGCGCCATCGCGGCGCGCGGGTCGCCGTCGGAGCCGGGCAGGCTCTCGTTGGCGACCAGTTCGGACTGGATCACCACCCGGCTGCGGGCGTCGACGGCCTCCACCTCGTACGCCACGGCGGCCACCGCGCGCTGGGTGAGCGAGACCAGCCGGGTGGAGCGGACCCGCACGGTGGAGCCGGCCGGGGAGGTCCACTCGCAGGTGCGCTCCAGCACCCCGCGGCGCAGGTCGAGGACCCGCTCGTGGGCGGTGAGGCGGCCGTAGCGCAGGTCGAACGGCTCGTCGTCCACGAGCAGCCGCAGGATCTTGCCGTTGGTGATGTTGATGACGGTCTGGCCCGACTCCGGATTGCCGTACCCGGCCTCCGCGTACGGCAGCGGGTGCACCTCGTGCACGCCGTTGAGGTAGCTGCCGGGCAGTCCGTGCGGTTCGCCCTCGTCCAGATTGCCGCGCCAGCCGACATGGCCGTTGGACAGCGCGAACACGGACTCGCTCTGGGCGAGTACGTCGAGGTCGAGGGAGGTCTCGCGGACCGCCCACGGCTCGACGGCGTACGTCCCCTGGGTGATCACCGCTTGCCTCCCAGTTCCGCGAGGTCCGCCACGACGACGCTCGCGCCGTGCGCGTACAGGGCGTCGCGCTGGCCGACCCGGTCGAGCCCGACGACGTACCCGAAGCCGCCCGCGCGGCCCGCTTCCATGCCGGCCTGCGCGTCCTCGAAGACGGCCGCACGGGACGGTTCGACGCCGAGATCATGAGCGGCGGCGAGGAAGGTGTCGGGGTGCGGCTTGCCCGGCAGTTTCCGCTCGGCGGCCACGACGCCGTCGATACGGACGTCGAAGAAGTGCTCGGCGTCCACGGCCCGCAGCACGTCACGGCAGTTGGCGCTGGAGGAGACGATCGCGGTGCGCAGCCCCTCGGCGCGCACCGCCTCCAGGTAGCGCAGAGTGCCCTCGTACGCCTCGACGCCGCCGGTGCGGATCCGCTCCAGGAGCAGCTCGTTCTTCCGGTTGCCGAGGCCGTTGACGGTCAGGGCGTCCGGCGGGTCGTCCGGCGTGCCCTCCGGCAGCTTGATGCCGCGCGAGTCGAGGAAGGCGCGCACCCCGTCGGCGCGCGGGCGGCCGTCCACGTACTCGTCGTAGTCGGCGACCGCGTCGAACGGCCGCGCGTCCGCGCCCTCGTGGGAGCGCAGGAACGCGTCGAACGTCTCCTTCCACGCGGCCGCGTGCACCACGGCCGTCTTGGTGACGACGCCGTCGAGGTCGAACAGGCACGCCTGGATGTCATCGGGCAGACCGAGCTGAGTCATACCGAGGACTGTTCCCCATGAGCCGCGCTCCATCGGGTGTCCCACGCCACAATTTTCCCGGTTCCGGGGTGACAGACTCGTCCGTGTGCCCTTGACCTGTGACCGTGCGCCCCTGACCTTCGACGACCTCCTCGCGCGCGCCCGCGCACTCCCCCGAGGCGGCCGGCGCGCCCTGCTCGGCATCGCGGGCGGCCCCGGCGCGGGCAAGTCCACGCTGGCCGCGTGCCTGGTGCGGGCCCTGAACGCCGACGGGCCCGCGTGGGCCGCCCGGGTCCCGATGGACGGCTTCCACCTGGCCGACGCCGAACTCGACCGGCTGGGCCGCCGGGACCGCAAGGGCGCGCCGGACACCTTCGACCCGGCCGGGTACGCGGCGCTGCTGCGGCGGCTGCGCGAGGAGACCGGCGAGGTGGTGTACGCGCCCGGCTTCGAGCGGGTCCTGGAGCAGCCGCTGGCCGGTGCGATCCCGGTGCCGCCGGCCGTGCGCCTCGTGGTGACCGAGGGCAACTACCTTCTGCTCCAGGAGGGTTCGTGGGCGCGGGTGCGGCCGTGCCTGGACGAGGTCTGGTACTGCGAGCTGCCCGAGGAGGAGCGGATCCGCCGACTGGTGGCCCGGCACGTGGAGTTCGGCAAGGAGCCGGCGGCGGCGCGCGCCTGGGTGCTGGGCACGGATCAGCGCAACGCCGAGCTGGTGGCGGCGACGCGGGAGCGGGCGGATCTGCTGGTCCCGGCGGACGCGTCGGCGCCGCCGTCTCCCCCGGCCGGTTAGCGGCGCCGTCCGCCCCGGCTGCCCACCCGCGTTCCGGTTCCCTCGATTGCTGGTCAACCCGCTGGTCACGGCTTTGGGTGAGCTATGTTGAATGCTCGTGGGAGACAAAGGAGACGGACCGGTGCCCTCGCCGCAGCAGGCCCGCGCACAGGCATCAGCGATCACCTCGGGCAAGACCGCACCGGAGGCCGAGGCCGCCCCGACCTCTCAGCTCCGGGAGCTGTTCGACGGGCCCCGGCTGTCGCCGGGGCAGCGGCGGATCGCCCAGTACCTGATCGAGCACATCACCGAGGCCGCGTTCCTGTCGATCACCGAGCTGGCGGACCGGGTCGGGGTCAGCCAGCCGTCCGTGACCCGCTTCGCCGGTGCCGTCGGCTTCAGCGGCTACCCCGCCCTGCGTGAGCGGCTCCAGTCGATCGCGCTGAAGGCACTGGCCGGCGGGCCCGGCGAGCCGAACCGCGCCAACGAGCTCCAGGCGGCGGTGGACGCGGAGATCGCGAACCTGGAGAACCTGCGCCGGGACTTCGCCGACCCGGACCGGGTGATCCACGTCGGCCGCGAGCTGTCCCGCTCCACCCCGCTGACCGTGCTGGGCCTGCGCATCGCGGAGTCGCTGGCCGAGTACTTCGGGTACGCGGCGCGCCGTATCCACCCCGATGTACGGCTGGTCACGCGCGGCGGCAGCGTGGCCTACGACGCGCTGCTCCAGTCCCGCGAGGCCGGCGGCGCCTGGGTGCTGGCGTTCGCCATGCCGCGGCACTCGCTGGAGACCCTGGAGGCGGTCCGGGTGGCGCACCACGTCGGTCTGAAGGTCGCGCTGATCACCGACCTCGCGCTCGGACCGCTGGCGGACGAGGCCGACGTCACCTTCGCCACCGGCACCGGCTCCCGGCTGGTCTTCGACTCCTACGCCGCCCCGAACATGATGGCCGCGGCGCTGCTCCAGGCGATGACCGACGCCGATCCGGAGCGGACGCAGGCGCGGCTGGAGAAGTACGAGCAGGTGTCCGACCAGCACCAGTTCTTCGTCCGGGACTGAGCCGCCCCGCCCCGCAGCCGGGGACCGCAAGGTCCTGCGGCGGCGCCCCCACACTCGTGAAGATCTTGCGGGCACCGGGCGCCCGTAGCCGGATCTTTCGGCCCATATCGCGCATGAATGTTTTCATACGTCTTGCAAACTGCTCGGTATATATAAATACTCTGCTGGCGGATCGCCCGCGCGGACATCCCGACCGCCGTCACCTACCCGGACGGTGCCCGGTGTGTCCGGTGGTGCGGCGCCCCTGTGCCGCACCACCGGGCGGCCCCGGTCATCCCCTAGGCCGGGGCCGCCCGCTTCTCGTCGGACCACCCTCACGACGCCGCAGACCGGAAGTGACCATGCCCGTGACCATGCCCCTGACCAGCACGCGCATCAGCCCCGACTGGCCCTGCCAGGTCAAGACCCCCGGTTCGTACGACTGGGAGCGCTCGGCCGCCAAGTGGCTGCGCGAGCTGATCCCCGCGCGCTATGCCAGCTACCCGGCCCTGATCCGGCACCCCGTGCTGCTCGCCCGGCACGCGCAGATCCAGGTCGAGCAGGAGGTGCGGGTGGCCCGCACCGCGCTCCAGACGGCGCGGGCCGAACTGCCGATGCTCGGGCTGCCCGAGTCCGTCATCGAGCACACGATCAAGATGTACGCCGCCGAGGTGCTGCAACTCCAGCACATCGCCCGCAGCGTCCGCGCGGTCAGCACGGCCTTGGCCCGCCGCTGACGCGCACCCCGCCCACCGCCTGACGCGCACCCCGCCGGACCGTGACCGTCTCCGCCGGACGGCGGCTGCCCCCGCCGGACGGTGACCGAGGGTTCCGGGCCGCACCGGGCCGTCCCGGCCCACGTCGGAGCCGTCGCACGCCAGAGAGAGGGCGGGCGGGAGGCCGTAGCACTCCGGTCACCGTGACAAGTGATCGAACGCCCCCGAATGTGCGATGCTCATCGCGTGACGAGCGAGTCCGTGCCCCCGATGGACGACCCCGGAACCGGTGCCGACAGCGCCGCGCTGGCCCGGGTCGTCGCCCGGCAGCGTGCCGAGCTGGAGCAGCTGCGCGAGCTCGCCGCGACATCGGCGGTCCTCGAACGGGCCAAGGGTGCCCTGATGGCGCTCACCGGATGCGCCCCGGACGCCGCCGACGAGGAACTGCGCCGGCGTGCCGCGGACAGCGGGCACACCCTGCTGGAGGAGTGCTGGCTCACGCTGGGCTCCCTTCCGTCGCCCCCGGAACAACCGGCCCCCGCGACGACGCCGGCGGCGGTGACGGCACCCGAGCCCGGCATGGCCTCCGCGCCCCGCGCGACCCCGCTCGCCGGTGACCCGGAGATGGCGGACGTGCTCGGCGGGATAGGGCGGGACCTGCTCCGGGTCGGCTCCCCGCACGAACTGGCCGGGCGCCTCCTGGACCACCTGGCACCGGGGGCACGGGCCGACGCCGTGCTCCTCTACGAGCGGCGGCCCGAGGGCGGTCTCGAACTGGCCGGCCATGCCGGGATCGACCCGCGGGGCGCCGCCCGGTGGCGGCATGTGCCCCCGCTGGCCGGAGTGCCCGCGGCCGAGGCCCTGGCGGCGGGCGAGCCGCTGTGGCTGGAGGACCTGGCCGCCGACCGCACCCGTCATCTGCTGGTCGGGGACACGCCGGAGCGGTGGCCGAGCCGGGTGTGGCTGCCCGTGCCCGCCGGGGAATCCGCCCGGTTCGCCCTCGGGGTGCTGCGCCGGTGCGGCGGGCCGTTCGAGCCGCGCGAGCGCCGGCTGCTCGTGGCCGCCGCCCGGTTGTGCGCGGGGCGGCTGCGCGCCTTCGACCACGCGCGGGAGGCGCCCGGCGTGCCGGGTGTCGCGCAGACCGTGCAGGCGGTGTTCGACGCGCTGCCGGGGGCCGCGGTCCTGCTGACGCCGCTGCGCACGGCAGCCGGCGAGGTGGCGGACTACCGGATCGACGCCGCGACCCCGCAGGCGGTCGACGTGTGCGGACGCGGCGGCCGGGACATGGTGGGCCGGCTCGTCCTGGAGAGCTACCCGTCCGTGGCGGGCGAATCGCTGTGGCAGGGCTATCTGGACACCCTGGTGACCGGAGTGCCGTTCGAGAGCGAGCCGTTCGCCTACCAGGAGACGGTGGACGGGGCGGCCGTGACCGCCACCTTCTCGGTGCGGGCCGCTCCGCTGGGCTCGGGTCTGCTGGTGTCCTGGCTGCGGCACGATCCGGTGCACCGGCAGAAGCAGCGCCTGGCCGATGTGCAGCGGCTCGGCAACCTCGGCTGGGCGAACTGGAATCTGCTCACGGGGGAGATCTCCTGGTCCGCGCAGGCGTACGCCGTCCTGGGGCGCGCCCCCGCACAGGGGCCGCTGGAGCTGGCGGAGCTGCCGCGGCTGGCGCTGCCGCAGGACGCGGACGCGCTGGCGGCGGCGATCGCCGGGCTGGTCGAGCAAGGGCGCCCGTTCGACGTGCCGTTCCGGGTCCGCTCGTCCGAGGGCGTACGGCATCTGCGGATGGTCGCCGAGGCCGTCAGCGAGCCGGACGGCACCCCGGCCGAGGTGCACGGCTTCGTGCAGGACCTCACCGCGCAGCGCAGCGCGGAGCTCGCCCTGGTCAAGAGCGAGCGCACCATGTCGGTGCAGCGCGGGGTCCTCCAGGCCGAACGGGCGCTCGCCGCCCGCCTCCAGCACGCCCTGCTGCCGCTGCCCAGCAAGCCGGTACTGCTGGCCGGGCTGCGCGTCGAGGTCGCCTATCTGCCCGCGCAGGCCGGGATCCATGTCGGCGGCGACTGGTTCAGCGCCATCGAACTGCCCGACTACGACGCGCTGTTCGTGGTCGGCGACGTGGCCGGGCACGGCATCGACGCGGTCGCCACCATGGCCCAACTCCGGTTCACCGCCAAGGGGATGGTCAGCACCGGCACCTCGCTCACCGTCGCGCTGGCGCGCCTGAACCATCTGCTGCTGCACTCCCGTGACAGCCGGATGACGGCCACCATGATCATGGCCCGCTACGACCCGGACCGCCAGCTTCTCGCCTGGGCCCAGGCCGGGCATCCGCCGCCGCTGCTGGTGCGCGGCGGCGAGGTGCGCTATCTCGACCGCCCCGGCGGCCTGTTGCTCGGCGCCAGCGCGGACCCGTACTACGAGTCGGCGGAGTTGCACCTGGAGCCCGGCGACCGGCTGCTGCTGTACACCGACGGCCTGATCGAGCGGCCCGGTGAGGGCCTGGACGTGGGTCTCGACCGGCTCGCGCGGGCGGTGCGCGCCCATGGCGAGGAGGGGTCGGGCTCCCTGGAGGCGCTGCTCGCGGCCATGCTCGTGGACGAGTGGCGGGACGATGTGTGCGTGGTGGACATCCGGATGCCGGCGCGGGTGGAGGGCCGTACGCAGGAGGCGGTCGACGCGGTGGAGGCGGTCGACGCGGCCGGCATCGGGGGCGAGGAGGTCTGGGGGCCGGGGGCCGGGGGCGAATAGGGGGTGCCGTGCGTCTGGGAGCGCGGGCGCGCGGGGTCAGTCCACGGGGTGGCCGGCCTCGATGCCGGCCGCGTCGGACAGTCGCAGCAGGGGGCCCGGCCGGCCCTCGCCCCACTCCAGGGGGTCGAGGACGAAGCCGACGTGGTCGCCGCCGTCGACGCGGTGCAGGATGGCGCCGACGAACCAGGCCGCCGCGTCGCCGAGGACGACCGCGCCGCCGGGCCCCGGTGTCCAGTCGAGACCCGCGAACTTGTCGGTGTCGTCCCCGCTTCGGCCGCCGAAGCGTTCCGCGAGGGCGCGCTGGTCTCGGGTGAGCAGGTGTACGGCGAGGTGGTGCGCGGCGCGGGCGACGCGGTAGGTGTGGTTGGCCTTGGAGAGCCACACGGTGAACCGGGGCGGCCGGATGGAGCACTGCGAGGCGAAGCCGACCAGACAACCCGCGCGTTCACCGCCGGCCACGGCCGTGACCACGCACATGTCGGGGTCGAGCCGCCCCAGGAAACGGTCCTCCGCTCGCGCCATGCCGCTCCGCTCCGTCCGCCGTCGCTTCCGCCGCTTCCCACCGTTTCGACCGCCGTGTCCGCACAGCGGTCGTCTCGCGCACCCATCGTCGCGTGCGGTGGTGTTCCCCGCACGCCGCCGTCGAATCGTCCCACCGGTCCAACCAGCCCGCCCGGCTCGACGAAATGATCAAACAATCGTCCGCAAACGCGCCTATTGAGCGTGTGAGTAAGCGCGTGCTAGAAAGCGCCGTCATGACGACTCCTTGGTCACGTCGTGGTTTCCTGGCCGTCTGCTCCGGCACCGCCGCCGCCCTGGGACTGGGCACCTCCGCCCCGGCCTCCGCAGCACCCGCATCCGCCCCCGCACCGGACGAGTTCGCCGCCCTGCGAGCGAAGTGGCGCACCCTGATCCTCGGCGAGGGCTTCGATCCCACCGCCGAGCCCTTCGCCTCCCGGCTGGCCGGTCTGGGCGGCGCGGCACGGCAGTACCTCGCCGCCATGGCCCCCGCCGCCGGGTCGCTGTGGCCCGACCTCCCCTACGCCGACCGGGACCCGGAGTCGTACGTCTTCTCGGGCAACATGAGCACCAGCTACACCCGGCTGAGCACCCTCGCGCAGGCGTACAGCCAGCCCGGCACCGGCCTGACCGGCGACGCGGATCTGCGCGACGCCGTCCGCACCGGCCTCGACCACCTCCACGACGACGTGTACAACGCCGGCCAGGTGCGGTACGGCAACTGGTGGAGCTGGCAGATCGGCGCCCCGCAGGCGCTGCTGGACACGTGCGTGCTGCTGTACGACGCGCTGCCGGCCGACCGGCTCGCCGGCTACCTCGCCGCGGTGGACCACTTCGTGCCCGACTCGGCGGTGGGCGGCTACAGCGGTACGAGCACGGGCGCCAACCGGGTGGACCTGTGCCGGGTGCTGGCGCTGCGCGGGGTGGTCGGGGCGGCCGCGGCGAAGGTGGCGCTGGCCCGTGACGCCCTGTCCCCCGTCTTCCCGTACGTCTCCTCGGGTGACGGTCTGCACGCCGACGGCTCCTTCATCCAGCACACCTGGGTGCCGTACACCGGCTCGTACGGTTCGGTGTTCCTGGGCGGTCTGGGGATGCTGTTCGCGCTGCTGGCCGGGTCGGGCTGGGAGGTGACGGACGGGAACCGGACGATCGTGTTCGACGCGGTCGAGAAAGCCTGGGCGCCGTTCCTCTACAACGGCCTGGTCATGGACGGCGTCGCGGGCCGCGCGGTCAGCCGGGGCCTGTCCGCCGGCGATCCGGCGCAGGTGCAGCAGGACGATCATCTGCGCGGCCATCCCATCCTCGCCGCGATCGTGCTGCTCGGGCAGGGCGCGAGCGCGGCCCAGAACGCGCGGTGGCGTGGCCTGGTGAAGGGCTGGATGCGGCGCGACCACTACCGGCCGCCGCTCGCGGACCCGGTGCTCAGCCTGCCGAACCTGGCCCTGCTGAACGGAGTCGAGGACGATGCGACGGTGCGGGCGGTCCCGGAGCCGACCGGGCACCGCCTGTTCCCGGCCATGGCGCGGGCCACGCACCGCCGGCCCGGCTGGGCGGCCGCGCTGAGCATGGCGAGCAAACGGATCGCGTACTACGAGTGCGGCAACGGCGAGAACCCGCGCGGCTGGCACACCGGTTCCGGGATGCTCTACTGGTGGGGCGACACCTTCGCCAACGACCAGTACAGCGACGCCTTCTGGCCCACCGTCGACCCGTACCGGCTGCCCGGCACGACCGTCTCGCGCAAGGTGCTGGCCGACGGAGCGGGCGGCGACTGGGGCGCGGCCCGGCCGGACGTGAACTGGATGGGCGGCGCGACGGACGGCCGGCGGGCCGCGGTCGGGCAGCACCTCAAGGGCCTCCAGTCCACACTGGTCGCGAAGAAGTCGTGGTTCTTCCTGGACGACACGGTGGTCTGCCTGGGCGCGGGCATCTCCTGCACCGACGGGACGGCCGTGGAGACGACGGTCGAGAACCGCAACCTCGGCACGGCCGACGGCGCGGTGTTCACGGTGGACGGCAGGACGGAACCGGCCGGGCACCCGTGGTCGCGGACGCTCACCGACACCGGCTGGGCGCACATCGGCGGGCACGGCGGCTACGTCTTCCCCGGCGGGGCGACGGTGCGGGCGCTGCGGGAGGCGCGGGAGGGCAGCTGGAGTTCGATCAACTCGGGCGGGTCGACGGCCGTGTTGAGCAGGACGTACCTGACGATGTACGTCGATCACGGCATCGATCCGGTGAACGCCTCGTACGCCTGTCTGCTCATGCCGGGCGCGAGCGCGGCGCACACGCGCGCACGGTCGGCGGACCGGCACTGGCTGACCGTCCTGGCCAACACGGACGAGCAGCAGGGCGTTTCGGTCCGTTCGCTCGGCTTCACGGGGGTGAACTTCTGGTCCGGCGGCACGGCCGGATCGCTCACGGCGAGCGATCCGTGCTCCGTGATGATCAGCGAGCGGGAGGACGGTACCGCGGTGCTCGCCGTGAGCGATCCGATGCTCATGCGTACCGGTCTGACCGTGACCTGGCGGCGTCCGGTCGCCTCGGTCATCTCCGCACCGGCCACGCTCGCTTCGGCCGCGACGGGCACGTCGCTCACGCTGACCTTCGGTGACCTCACCGGCACGGCCGGGACCACCCAACTGGTCACCGTCAGACTGCGCTGACCGCCCCGGCCCCCGCCTCCGCCGTCACACCCGCACCCGCACCCTGTATGAACCGGCTCAGCGACGCCGTGAACGCGCCGACGAAGGCGTCCCTGTCCTCCTCCGGCAGGGCCTGAAGCGACAGATAGGGGTTGAGGTCCTCCAGTTCGACCAGCAGGAGGCCGTCGTCGGGGGCGCGGCAGGCGTCGACGCGCTGGATGCCGTGGCCGAGGTCGTTCCAGTCGATGAAGCGCCGGGCGAACTCCAGGTCGGCGGCGGTCGCGGCGTACGGCTTCAGCTCCCAGCGGCGGCGCGGGTCGGGGGCGTAGAGGGCGTACTGGAAGTCGTCGTCCACGAAGTAGAAGGAGACCTCGTAGGCGAAGTCGATGTGCGGCTGGATCAGGACGTCGTCCCCGGCGTGCGCGTCGAGGCGGGTGGCGGGGACGATGCGCAGGCCGAGGGAGTCCGCGCCGAGCCGGGGCTTGACCACATAGCGGTGCGCGGGCGGCAGCCGGTGCACGTCCGTCAGGCGGTCGACGGTCGGGATCACCGGGTAGCCGGCGGCTGTCAGGTCGAGGAGGTACTGCTTGCCGGCCATGTCCGCCTTGCCGGTGAGCGGGTTGTACACCCGGCTGCCGTGTGCCAGCGCCCGCGCGCGGAAGGTGTCGTAGGCCTGCTGGTAGCCGAGGACGGGGCCGCTGTTGCGGATGACGACGGCGTCGTGGCCGTCCATCAGGGCCGCCGCGTCCAGCGGGTGGCACAGGGCGAGGTCGAAGTGGGCGCGCAGCCGGGAGGTGAGGAAGATGTCCTCGTCGCAGTAGCGGCGCCCGCGGGCCTGGTACGCCAGGTCGGTGACGTAGAGGACGCGGGGGCGGGCGGCGGGCATGCGGGTCTCCTTGGGCGGCGCTGGGGTCGGGGTGGGTCGGGGGTGGGACCGTTCGGGCGCAGAAAGGTTACGCCTGATCGTTGACGCCCTTTCGATCACGTCCTTCCGGTCACCCGCGGTTCCGCTCACCGCGCGCGGCACCATCGACAGATCGGCGCACGCCGACCCCCCGGAGCAGGCCATTTCGTCCAGTGCGTCATCGGGCCCGCCGCCTCCACAATGGCCGCCTCAGCCAGGCCGTCGGCACGCCGCGGGGCACCGCGGCACGCGACGGCGTGCCGAAGGGAGTGGCGATTTGCGGTCCATCGCAGGCGACGGGCAGGGGCGGCCCGGCACGGTCCGGCGGCCCCGGAGCACCGGGTCTCCGCACGGCTCCGGAGGGGCGACGTCATGAGTGCCGCCGAACCGCCACCGCCGCCACCACCGCCGCTGCCGCTGCCGCTGAGCGGCGTGCTCGTCGCCGACTTCGGGCGGGTGCTCGCGGCGCCGTACGCGACGATGCTCCTCGCCGATCTGGGCGCCGATGTGATCAAGGTCGAGCATCCGGCGGGCGGTGACGACACCCGTGCGTGGGGCCCGCCGCACGCGCACGGCGAGGCCACCTATTTCCTGTCCGTCAACCGCAACAAGCGTTCGGTCGCCCTGGACCTGCGCGAGCCGGCCGACCGGCGCCGCGCCGCCGAACTGGCGCGCCGCGCGGATGTGTTGTTCGAGAACTTCCGGCCGGGGACGCTGCGCAAGTACGGGCTCGGCTACGACGACGTGCGCGCCGTCAATCCGGGCATCGTGTACTGCTCGATCACCGGATTCGGGTCCGGGCCGGGGGCCGCGCTGCCCGGCTACGACTTGCTGATCCAGGCCGTGGGCGGGCTGATGAGCGTCACCGGCGCCGCGCCCGGCGAGCCGGTGAAGACCGGGGTGGCGCTGGTGGACGTGCTCACCGGGCTGCACGCCGCGGTCGGGGTGCTGGCCGCGCTGCGGCACCGGGACGCGACCGGCGAGGGGCAGCTCATCGAGGTCGATCTGCTGAGGACCCTGCTGTCGAGCCTGGTCAACCAGTCGGCCGGCTACACCCTGGCCGGCCGGGTGCCGGGCATCATGGGCAACCGGCACCCGTCGATCGCGCCGTACGAGGTGTTCCGGGCAGCGGACCGGCCGCTGGTGATCGCCGTCGGGAACGACCGCCAGTTCGCGGCGCTCTGCCGTGGCATCGGCGCCCCGGAGCTGGCCGACGACACGCGTTTCGTCTCCAACGCCGACCGGGTGGCCCATGTGGACGAACTGGCGGCGCGGCTGGGCGAGTTGCTGGCGGTCCGCACCGCCGCCGAGTGGTTCGAGCGGCTCACCCCGCTGGGTGTCCCGTGCGGTCCGGTCAACGACCTCGCGCAGGCGTTCGCCCTCGCCGACGGGCTGGGTCTCGCGCCCCGCGCCTCGGTCGAGGGAGGCGACGGAGAGGTGCTGGACCTCGTCGCCAACCCGATCTCGCTGTCCCGTACCCCACCCCGCTACGACCGCCGACCGCCCCGCCTCGGCGAGCACACCGGGGAGATCGCCGACTGGCTGGACCAATGACGTGGCGGTCCGGCGCGGGCCGCCGGTCACTCTTCACCCAGTCGTATCAAACATTTCCCCTCAATACGGTCGCTCCTACGTGCGGACACGCATCTCGTGCAGCACTCAGTTCCCTACTTTCTCCACACGTGCTGCACTGAGTGTCACAACGCCGGTCCGAGTGCTACGTTCCCGTTCCATGAGTTCCAGCAGTGCGGCGCCGGCCGCCAAACCGCCGATGCGGGACGCCCTGGTCGCGGCGGCCTTCCGGCTTTTCTCGGAACACGGCTACGAGCAGACCACGGTGGACGACATCGTGGCCCTGGCCGGAGTCGGCCGGCGCTCCTTCTTCCGGTACTTTCCCGCCAAGGAGGACGTGGTCTTCCCCGACCACGAGCGCTGCCTCGCCGAGATGACCGCCTTCCTCACGGCGGGCGGCGAGGAGTGCGAGCCGGTGCGGCGGGTGTGCGACGCGGCCCGGATGGTGCTGCACATGTACGCGGAGAACCCGGCGTTCTCCGTGCAGCGCTACCGCCTCACCCGGCAGGTGCCGGCCCTGCGGGCGTCCGAGTTGTCGGTGGTCTGGCGGTACGAGCGCGCGATGGCCGGATATCTGCGCGGCCGGTTCGCCGGGCGGCCCGACGGCACGCTGCGGGCCGATGTGATCGCGGCCGCGGTGGTCGCCGCGCACAACAACGCCCTGCGCTCGTGGCTGCGTGCGGACGGGCGGGGCGACGCGGTGGCGGCCCTTGATCACGCACTCGCGTATGTGCAGCGGGAGTTCGGGCGCCCGGACGAACCGGCGTCGGCGCCGGGCGCCCGCGGCCCCGTGTGGCCCGGGGCCGCGCCGGACGACGCGGACGCCCCGCGCCCCGACGACGTACTGGTCCTCGTCACCCGCAGGGACGCCCCGCTGTGGCGGGTGGTGCGGGAGCTGGAGACGGCGCTGGACCGCGGCTGAGCGCCCGGCACCACGGGCCCGTACGGGCAACCGCCGAAAGCAATTTGGGGTACCGAGTACCTTTACGAGTGACACTGAGTGCCATACCCTGTCGGTCATGCGCGGCGGCCAGGCCGCCGGGCGCACGCGTGCACGGGACGCGCACGCGGGATTCCGGCCGAGTGCAGGGAGTTGACCAGGATGTACCACCACTCAGTGAGCGCCCCGCAATCGGCGGCCGGCTCCGCGGCGGGTGTGCTCGATCCCGTCCCCGCGGACGCCAGGGACGCTCTCCACTTCCAGCGCTGCACCTGGTGCGGCACGGCGATGTACCACCGGCTGCTGTGTCCGGTGTGCCAGGGAAGTGACCTGCGCACCGAGCGCAGCGAGGGGATCGGCACCGTCCGCCACTCCACGATCGTGCACCGCAACACCCCGGCGGCGCGCAACGTTTCGCTGATCGAGATGGCCGAGGGCTTCGTCGTGCGCGGCCGGGTGATGGGCCCGCCGGTCGGCATCCACAGCGGTGACCGGGTGCGGCTGTCGACCGCCAAGGACCCGGTGCGCGGCGAGCCGGTCTTCCAACTGCTGGACGAGCCGTACCGGGCCTGGACCTGACCCTCCGCTACGCCGGATCCCCTCCCGCTTCACTCCCGCACACCGGACCCCCGCGCGCCTCACCCCGTACACCGGATCCCCGTACACCCCGCTTTCGTACGTCCGAATCCCGTCCATGTGATCGATTCACTCCTCCCCCACAGGCAACCCACAGACTCCGCGTTCCGTCCTCCGGGAGCGAGGGGCCTCGGGTAGGCCGGGGCTCCCGAGGTCGGGGGTCGAGGAGGAACTGTGGTCCGTGCCCGGCGTATATGGGTCACCGCCGCCGCGTTATGCGCGGTGGCGGGTGTGTCTCCAGGGGTGGCGGTCGCCCAGGGCCAACCGCCGTCGGTGGCGGCCGGGTTGGCGTCGTCGGACGGTCGGGGGGCGCTGCCGCCGGGCTGGCGGCTGACCGGCGTGGGTTCCGGGACCCGGCTGGAGTGGCGGTCCGACCGGCCGGTGCCGGTGGGTGACGCGCGGGTCGAATTCCGTTCGGAAGGGCGCCTGTTGGGGGTGCCGGAGCAGGATGCCGACGGACGCACGTTCCGGTTGCCGCTCGACCGGCGGGCGGACGCAGCGCACGGACCGGCCGGGCTCGGGCGGCTCGACGGGCTTGAGGTCTGGTCCGGTGGCCGCCGGCTGGACGGCCGTACGGGCGGCGCGGTGCCCATATCGCCCGCCTCCCCCGCGGTCCCCGCCGCACCGGGCAAGCCCGCTCTCCCGCCCCCGCTGCCCGCGAACGGTGTCGATCCGGGCAAGCCGGGCGCCTATCGCACCAAGACCGGCGAATACACCCTGAAGTCGGTGCGGCTGCCGGGCTTCGCGCAGCCGGTGGAGATGCGCGCGGTGGTCGTCGCCCCCGTCGGCGCCCCCGGCAAGCGGCCGCTCGCGCTCTTTCTGCACGGCCGCCACGCCACCTGCTACCGGGGCGGCGACATCACCATCGACTGGCCCTGCAAGTCCGGTTACCAGCCGGTGCCGAGCTACCGCGGCTATCTGCGCGACCAGCAACTGCTGGCCTCCCAGGGCTATATGACGGTGTCGATCGCGGCGAACGGCGTCAACGGGCAGGACGGCGACGCGGAGGACGGCGGCGCCCAGGCGCGCTCCTCCCTGATCCGGCTCCACCTCGCCCACTGGGCCGACTGGGCGCAGCACCCCGAGTCCGCCCCGGCGATCGTCCGCTCGGCGCCCCGCACCGATCTGTCGCGGGTCCTGCTCGTCGGGCACTCGCGGGGCGGCGAGGGCGTCAACCGGGCGGCCCTGGACAGCCTTTACCCGCCGCCCGCCGAGCAGGACGGCTACCACGGCGCGGTGCGCTGGACCGTGCGCGGCATGGTGCTCATCGGCCCCACCGTCTTCGGCCAGAACCCGGTGCCGGACGTGCCGTCGGTGTCGGTACTGCCCGGCTGCGACGGCGATGTCTCCGACCTGGAAGGCGAGTTGTACGTCGACGGGACGCGCGCGGTCAGCGAGGGCAGCGCGCTGCACAGTGCCGTGTACGTCGTCGGCGCCGACCACAACTTCTTCAACTCCGAGTGGACGCCCGGCACTTCCGCGGCGCCCGCCGAGGACGACTTCTACGACGACCCGGACCATCCGGACCCGGTGTGCGGCAAGCACGCCGCGACCCGGCTCAGCGCCGACCATCAGCACCGGGCCGGTTCGGTGTACATCGCGGCGGCCGCGCGGCTGTTCGTGGCCGGCGACGACCGGGTCCGGCCGCTGCTGGACGGCTCCGGCAAGCGGGCGCCGTCGGCGGATCCGGCGCGGGTCCTCAGCCACGCGGTGGGGGCGCGCCGCGGCGGCGGGTTCCTGCCGGACGGCGGGGTGTCGGTGAGCGGCGGCAGGCTGTGCGCCGCCGTGGATCCCAGCCCGGCCAGGCGGTGCCTCGGTGAGGACGCGGGCGGCTCCTCGCCGCACTTCGCGCAGTGGGGCACCGACCGGGAGGCCGGCCGGCATGCGATCGCGCTGCGCTGGACGCACACCGGTGCCCGCACACGGGTGACCGCGCAGCGGCCGGTTTCCCTGTCCGGCGCCGGGGAGTTGGCGCTGCGGCTGTTCGTGCCGCCCAACTCCCGTGGCACGCAGTTCGATGTGACGCTCGCCGACACCGCCGGGCACCGGGCCGTGCTGGGCCGGGTCCACGCCGACGGGCTGCCCGGCAGCGAGCGGACCGCCTCGTACTGGGCCCGTGAGTTCCGGGTTCCGCTGGCGGCCGCCAGCCGCGCCCATGTCGACCTGCGTTCAATCAAGTCGATGGAGCTGACGGCGCGTTCGGCGTCCGGGCGGGCCTGGCTCGTGGACGCGTGGGGCTGGCGTCCGGGGATGCCCGCGGTGCGCGCGGCGGCGCTGCCGCGCGTGGACCTCGGCCGGCTGACGGTGCCCGAGGGCGACTCGGGCACGCGCACCTATCATGTGCCGGTCCGGGTGTCGGGCCACGGCAGCGGGCAGGTCCGCGTCTACGTCCTCGACCCGGCCACCGGCCACGCCACGGACCGGCTGGTCACGGTGCGTCCGGGCGGCCACGACATCGACGTACCGGTCAAGGTCGAGGGCAACACCCGCTACGGCACGGACGTGACGTACGACGTACTGGTCAAGGCGGTGCACGGCGCCGTCGTCGGCTCCTACAGCGGCGGCATCACCGTGCACGACGACGATCCCGCGCCCACCATGACCGTCACCCCGCTCGCGGACCGCGTCACGGAGGGCCGGTCGCTCAGCTGGCGCGTCTCGCTGTCGGAACCGGTCGACGTGGACATGAGCGCCGCCTTCCGCGCGACCACGCCGGCCGCCGGTCCCGAACTGTCCACCAAGGACGTCTCCGCGGCCTGGCTGCGCGACGTCTCCGGTGAATCCCCGGACCCGGAGCGCCCGTTGTCCAAGGTGAACGGCCTCTACCTGTGGGTCGGCATCCCCGCGCACCAAACGAGTGCGGTCATCACGGTGCCCACCGTCAAGGACAAGGCCGCCGAGCCGGCGGAGTCGGTCCGGTTCGAGCAGCTGGACGACATGACGGGTAAACCCCGGCCACAGGGGCTGGTGTTGGAGGGTTCGGTGCTGAACGCGTCCTGAACCGTCGGTGATTCCGGGTGGCCCCGGCCGTCAGCTGTCGAGGGTCACCCGGATGCCGACCGTGCCGTCGGTGCCGCGCCGCAGCCTGCTGCCCAGGAGGGTGAGGCGGCCGAGGATGCCGTACTTGCGGGCGATCAGGGCGCGGTAACGGGCGGTGGTGGCCGGGTCGGTGATCTCGGCGGTGGCGGGGAACTGGTCGCCGGTGGGGTTGCCGCGCACGTCGCAGGGGCCGGCGAGGACGCCGGGGCGGTTGCGGACGCGGCCGACCTTGTGGCTGTCGGCGGCCGTCCAGACGCCGAGGCTCGCGCCGTCCCGGACCACCCACACGGGGGTGGCCACGGGGGTGCCGTTCCGGCGGTAGCTGGTGAGCAGCAGGTACTTTCCGGCGGCGAGCCGGGCCGTGCGCGCGTCGTCGTCCATGACGGGAGTCTAGGCGTTCGCTCACTTCACGGCGGCGGCCATGCGGTGTACCGCCTCGGTCAGGATGTCCGGCGAGGTGGCGAGGTTGAGGCGGGCGTGGCCCGCGCCGCCGGTGCCGAACGGGGGCCCGGCGGAGAGGGCGACCCGGCCACGGTCCAGGAAGATCTGGGCGGGGTCGTCGCCGAGGCCGAGGGCGCGGCAGTCAAGCCAGGCGAGGTAGGTGGCCTCGCCGGGGTGTGCGCGGACCGCGGGCAGGTGCTCGGCGAGCAGCCCGGTCAGCAGGCGCCGGTTGGCGCGGATCCCGGCGAGCAGGGCGTCGAGCCAGCCGGTGGCCTCGCGCAGGGCGGCGGTGTGCGCGATGATCGCGACGTGGCCGGCCCCGTGGCCGACCTCCTCGGGCATGCGGGCGAGATCGGCGGCGGCCTCCGGACCGGCCAGGGCGAGGGCGGCCTTGAGGCCCGGCAGGTTCCAGCCCTTGGAGGCCGACATGAGCGAGAGGCCCCGCGCGGCGGCGGGCAGGCTGAGGTAGGGCACGAAGGCGGTGCCGGGGGCGGTGAGCGGGGCGTGGATCTCGTCCGCGACGACCCGCACGCCGTGGCGTTCGGCCAGTTCGGCGACGGCGGTCAGCTCGGCGGCGGTGTGCACGGTGCCGGTGGGGTTGTGGGGGCTGCACAGCAGGTAGGCGGCGCGTGTGCCGCCCGCCGTGGCCCGCCGGAAGGCGTCCTTAAGCGCCGTCGGGTCGAGGCGCAGATCCGCGCCGAGCGGGGCCTCCACCACCCGGCGGTCCATATGGGTGAGGAACGCGAAGAACGGCGGGTACACCGGCGGGTTCACGATCACCGGATCGCCCGCTCCGGTCACCAGTTTGATCATTTCGACCACTCCGAGCATGACGTCCGGAACGATCGCCGTACGGTCGGCCGCGATCCCGTCCCAGTGCCAGCGCCGGGCCGCGAAGGCGGCGAGGGCCTCGGCATAGGCGGTGCCCGCCGGGTACCCGGTGTCGCCCAGGGCGAGCGCGTCGGTGACGGCGCGGACGACGGGCGGGGCGAGGGGTACGTCCATCTCGGCCACCCACAGCGGGAGGACGTCCTCGGGGTAGGTGCGCCACTTCATGCTCGTACGACGGCGCAGCCGCTCCAGGTCGAGGGCGCGCAGCGGGTCCGGTTCGCCGGCGGTGTCGTGCGGGAAGCTGGTCATGAGGCACAAGATAGGGGGGCCGCGCGGTGGGCCGGTACGGGGCAAAGGAGGCGGGCGGGTCCGTGGTGCGCCGCCGGGTGGTCGCCTGTGACGAGTCGGGGTCGGACGGGGAGAATCTGACCGGCGGCAACACGGAGGTGTTCGCGCACGCGAGCGTGGCGCTGCCGGTGGACGCGGCGGCGGAGTGCGTACGGGAGATCCGGCGCCGGATCCGTTCGCCCGCCGAGGAGTACAAGGCGAACCATCTGCTGCGCGAGAAGCACCGGGCGGTGCTGGAGTGGCTGCTGGACGAGTCGGGCCCGATCCACGGGTGCGCCCATGTCGAGCTGACGGAGAAGGCGTACCTCGTGGTGGAGCGGACCGTCGCTGTGCTGCTCGGGGACGCGGCCGAGGCGGGTCCGCTGTACCGGCACGGGCCCGGCACCTTCGGCGGGCCGCACTGGCGGGAGTTCCTGTGCGCGGCGAACCGTCTGCTGCGCGTGCGTCCCGACGGCGATCCGCTCACCGTCGTCGATCACTTCTTCCGTACGGTCGACACGCTCACGCGGGCGCGGCCCGGCACCGAGGCGGCGCGTGTCCTGTGCCGGCTGTCCGCGGCCCGCCCCCGCGCGGTCGCCTACCGGGAGCGGGTCCGGGCCGCCCCGCCGCTGTTCCCGGCCCTGAACCCCCTCTTCCCGGCGATCCGGCGCACGGCGGGGTGGTGGAGTGCCGGCGGGGTGCCGGTGGCGCTGGTCCACGATCAGCAGAACGCGCTGACACCGGGCCGGGTCGCGGCGCTTGTGCAGGGCGCCCGGCGCGACGGGATCGCGCTCGACGGTCTGCGGCTGGTCGACTCCCGCGACGACGCCCGTGTGCAGATCGCTGATTTCCTGGCCGGTGTCGCCCGCAGGATCGCCTCCGACCGACTGGCCGGCGGCGGCGACGCGTTCCTGATCGCGGCCCTGCGCCCCTACACCGGCGGCTGGGCGCCCGCGGGCGCGGTACCGGAATGGGGCGGACCGGCGGCGCGGGGCAACTCGGGGGATTAGATTGCGCCTTGAAGGTTGAGATAACTCCTCCAGGCACCCAGGAGCTGACGCACGTGACCGACAACCCCGCAGCCACCAACGACGTGGCGGTGTCGCTGCGCGCCCGTATCAACACCAGCCAGCCGCACACGGCGCGGATCTGGAACTACTGGCTCGGCGGCAAGGACAACTACGAGGTGGACCGGGCGGCCGGTGACCAGATCCGCCAACTGCATCCGGGCATCGGGGAGTACGCGCGGGCGGACCGGCTGTTCCTGGGCCGGGCGGTGCGGCATCTGGTCGAGAAGGAGGGCGTCCGCCAGTTCCTGGACGTGGGCACCGGGCTGCCCACCGCCGACAACACGCACGAGGTCGCCCAGCGGATCGCGCCGGAGTCGCGGATCGTGTACGTGGACAACGATCCGCTGGTCCTGGCGCATGCGCGGGCCCTGCTGACGAGCACGCCGGAGGGCCGTACCGACTACCTGGACGAGGATCTGCGCAATGTGGACGCGATCCTCGAACACGCGGCGCGGACGCTGGACTTCAGCGAGCCGGTCGCGCTGATACTGCTCGGCGTGGTGATCTTCATCGGGGACGACGACGAGGCGTACGGCTTGGTGCGCAAGCTCATGGACCGGCTTCCGGCGGGCAGCCATCTGGTGCTGTCGCACACGGTCACGCATCCGTCGATGCCGGATGTGGACGAGGCGGTGAAGTTCTGGAACGAGCACGGCACGCCGAAGCTGACCCAGCGCACGCCGGCGGACGTGGCGCGGTTCTTCGACGGTCTTCGGCTGCTGGAGCCGGGTGTGGTCTCCTGCTCGCGCTGGCGCCCGGAGCATGACAACGGGGCCGAGCCGGAGGAGGTCGCGATGTTCGGCGGGGTGGCCCGCAAGGACTGAGGAGGGGTCGGGGACCCGCGACGCCCGAGGGGGGTCGCGGGTTCGCGCGGTGAGGTCAGACGCCCCGGTACGGCCGCGGGGCCGCGGCGGCCCATTCCATCACGAGGCGCTGGTACTGCTTGCGCTGCTCGGTGGTCAGCGTCCCGCCCGATCGGCGCCACAGGGCCCGGATCTCCTCGTTGACCTCCGCGGCCGATCGCTCGGAGGCGGCTTCAAGAGTGGTGGACATGCTGTGAAGCATATGCCGATCGACGTGAAGGCGCTGTGAGTAAGTACCCTCGATACGGACATTTCGGACCGTGTTGCTCATCACGTCGATATGTCAAGCGGCGTCCGGGAGTTCACACCCGACCCTCACCCGGCGGCCGCACCGGGACCGCCGGACGAGGGGAGGAGCGGGCGCTCAGGTGCCGGGCTTGCGGCCGTACACGAAGACGTCGTCGCCGGTCCGCAGCAGCGACCAGTACTTCTTGGCGTCCTTCGGGGTCATGTTGACGCAGCCGTGCGAGCCGGGCGGGTTCCACATGCTCAGTCCGACCGAGTGGAACGCCTCCCCGCCGTTGAAGAACTGGCTGTAGGGCATCGACACGTCGTAGAGCGTCGAGACGTGGTGCAGGTCACGCCAGTAGACCTTCGTCAGTCCGGTCCGGGTGACGAAGCCCTTGCGGCCGGTGCGCACGGGCACCGGGCCGTAGACGAGCTTCTTGCCGTCCTGGATCCAGCTGAGCTGGTGCGTCAGGTCCACACAGGCGATCCGGCCCTTGTTCACCGGGCACTTGCCGCTCTTGTTGGGGTTCTTCCCTATGGCCTTCTGCTGGTTGATGAGGTTCATCACACCCCAGGTGACGGGTCCCGCGTACCCGATGGTGGGGGTGATGCCGTTCTTCGCCTGGAAGGAGCGGATCGCCTTGCAGTCGGCGGCGGACTGACGGCCGTCGACCGGCCGGCCGAGGAACTTCTCCGCCTGCTTCTGGTACGGACCCGTCGCCGTGGTGCAGGAACTCGCGGCCTGGGCCGGTGCCGTGGTGAGGGCGAGTGTGAGCGGCGCCACCAGCCCCGTGAGTCCGAGTGCCACCACACCTCGTCTGCGTATGTCCCCCATGAGGGCTTTTCTCCTTCGTGTCACCGTTTTGCCCAGGGCCTCCCCCTGGATGTCTTCGTGCGTTTCCCACGATCCCGGACAAGTAGACCCGATCGGGCGCATCGGGGTTGCCTTTCTGGTCACGCCGTGACGAAACGGTGAACTTCCTCACCCCGGAGCCGGCCGGCGGGGAGCGTCCGGCCGTAGGCGACGAGCAGCAGGTCCTGGGCCCGGCCGTGCAGGGGCGCGCCGGTGCCGAAGGACCAGTCGAGGTCGTCGGCGCACAGCCGCACCCCGGTGAGGTCGGTGCCGAAGAAGCGGAAGGCGCGCGGGTCGACGGCGTCGAGGAGGATCCGCAGCCGCTCCTCGGGGACGCGCCGGTCGAGGCCCAGGGCGACGGTGACGTCCAGACCGTGGACGACGTCATGGCCGAGGGCCGCCGCGAGGCCGCCGACCGGGGGTTTCCAGGGGTGGCGGGCGTGGGTGCGCAGGAAGCGGGCGAGGTCGCGGTCCGGGTGGGCGGCGGCGTCCCGGCGAGCGAGCCGGTCGGTCATCCGGTTCAGGCTCCCGCGCGCCCTGGCCAGCTCCAGCAGCACTTTCGCGGTCGGGTACCAGAATCCCATCGACATGTGGGCCACGACCTCCCGTACCCGCCAGCCGGCGCACAGACTGGGCGCGTCCCACTGCGCGGGTGACAACTCTTCGAAAAGATTGGCCAGTTCGCGGCGTTCGGCGGCGATCAGCGCGGCGGTTTCCGTTGCCTTGTCCATACGCCTCAGCATGGTGAGCGCCGCTTCGGCTCGTCCAAGACCGGGTCCGTATCGCACCTAGCATGATCCGTTATGGAGTTGAGGCAGCTGCGCTATTTCGTGACGGTGGTGGAGGAGGCCGGTTCACCCGCGCCGCCGAACGGCTGCACCTCGCGCAGCCGGGGCTCAGTGCGCAGATACGGCAGCTGGAGCGGGAGTTGGGGCAGCCGCTGCTGGACCGTTCGGGGCGCACCGTGCGGCCGACCGAGGCCGGGGAGGCCGTACTGCCGTACGCGCGGGCCGCGTTGGCGGCGGTCGAGGGGGTGCGGCAGACGGTCCAGGAGTACACGGGCCTGCTGCGGGGGCGGGTCGCGATCGGCCTGGTGCCCGGCGCCCTGACCCATCCGTTCGACCTCGCCGGGCTGCTCGCCGACTTCCACCGGGCGCATCCCGGCGTGGAGGTGACCCTCACCGAGGACGTGTCGGAGGCGATGCTGTCCGCGCTGCGCGGCGGCGCCCTGGACCTCGCGGTGGCCGGGGTGGCGGACCGGGTCCCGCCTGCGGGCATCGCCTGGGAGGTGTGCGTGGACGTGCCGCTGGTCGTGGCGGCCGTACCGGAGCATCCGCTGCTGGCCGCGCACCGGGACGGGGGCGCCGTCCCGCCGGCCGCGCTGGACGGGCAGCGGCTGATCGGGCTACCGCGCGGAACCGGGATGCGGGCGGTGCTGGAACGGCTGTGCGCCGGGGCCGGGTTCCCACCGCACGTCGTGTTCGAGGCCGCGACCCCGGACGCGCTGGCCCGCCTCGCGGCGCGCGGCCTCGGCGTCGCCGTCCTGCCCGGCCAGGCCCCCCGCCCCGGTCTGCGCACCCTCCCGCTCGCCGACCCGCGCGCCCGCGGCCGCGTGGCCCTCGCCTGGCGGACCCGAGGCCCGCTGAGCCCGGCGGCACGGGAGCTGCTGGGGCGGCTGCGACGGACGATGCGCGCGGGAGCGTAGACCCAACCGGCCTGGTGCGACGGTCAGTTGCGGGGTTCGTGCAGGGCGGCGCGGAAGCCGGTGTGCACCGAGGTGAGGCCGCCGTCGACCACCAGGGTGGTGCCGGTGATCCAGGCGGCGTCGCGGGAGGCGAGGAAGGCGACCGCGGCGGCGATGTCCTCGGGTTCGCCGATCCTGCCCAGCGGGTACAGGGCGCGGACGGCCTCCAGATCGCCGGCGCGCCCCTCCCACGCCGAGGTGCGCACCGTGCCCGGCGCCACCAGGTTCACCCGCACGCCCCGCGCCGCCGCGTGCCCGGCGAGGGTGCGGGTCAGCGAGCCGAGGCCGGCCTTGGCGGCGCTGTAGGCGTGGTTGCCGAAGTCCTGGAGGCCGTTGACGGAGCCGATGCTGACGATCGCGCCGCGTCCGGAGGCGGCCAGGTGGGGCAGGGCGGCGCGGCAGGTGCGGTGGACGCCGGTCAGGGTGATGTCGAGGTCGCGGGCCCATGACTCGTCCGTGCCGTCCTCGAAGCGCGGGGCGTCCGGGGTGCAGTGGGCGGCGCAGTTGACCAGCACGTCCAGGGAGCCGAAGGCGTCGACGGCGCGGGCCACGGCCGCCTCCACGGCGGTGCGGTCGGCGACGTCGCAGGCGAACGCCTCGGCACTCAGCCCCTGTTGGCGCAGCGCGGCGGCGGTCCGCTCGGCCTCGGCCGGGTCCCGGTCGGTCACCAGGACCCGGCCGCCCTCCTCGGCGAGCCGCCGGGCGACCGCGGCACCGATACCGCGGGCCGCCGCGGTGACGAGAACTCCGTGTCCCGCGAAACGGGTGTGATCGCTCATGGGGTGACGGTACGGCCGTCCGCGCGGTCTTTCACCATCGTGAACCGGAGGTGGCCGCTAGCGGGCGAGCCGGTCGGCGACGGCGGCGGGGTCCGGCAGGAACCACAACTGGTCGCCCTGGTTGGACTCGTGGACGAAGTCGCGCAGGGCGTCGCTCGCCGCGGTGTGGGCCGTGATGTCGCCGACGACGGCGAGCCGCACCCGGTAGTTCACGAACTTCTGCACGACGGCGCCCGCGACACCGGACCGCAGCCGGAAGAACTCGGGCGCGATCCGGGCCACCGGCACCTCGACCAGCTGGGCGTCCTGCCCGAAGGCGTCGCCGATCAGGTCCAGTGCCGCGCGCTCCCCGTCCAGGGGCGGGCCGTCGGGGGCGCAGCGCAGGACGCGGACGTCGTGCAGGGTCACGAGCGTGTTCGTGGTCATGTCCGCGACCCTATGCGCACAAGGCGGTTCAGTGCCCGCGTTTAATCCATTCCTCCAGGTGGGGGGCCTCGGCGCCGATGGTGGTGGAGTCGCCGTGGCCGGTGAGGACCCTGGTCTCGGGCGGGAGGGTGAGCAGTTTGCCGCGGATGGAGTCGATGATCGTCGGGAAGTGGGAGAAGGAGCGTCCGGTGGCGCCGGGGCCGCCCTGGAAGAGGGTGTCGCCGGTGAAGACGGCGCCCAGCGCGGGGTCGTAGAGGCAGACCGCGCCGGGCGCGTGGCCGGGGGTGTGCAGCACGCTGAGGTCGGCGCCGGCCGCCTCGATGACCTGGTCGTCCACGAGGAGCCGGTCGGGTTCGCGGTCGGGGTGGGTCATCCGCCACAGCGGCAGGTCGTCGGGGTGCAGCCAGATGACCGCGCCGGTGCGGTCGGCGAGGGCGGGCGCCGCGTCGATGTGGTCGTTGTGGGCGTGGGTGCACACGATGGCGGTGAGCCGGCGGTCGCCCACGGCGCGGGCGATGGCGTCGGCGTCATGGGCGGCGTCGATGACGATCGCCTCGTGGTCGTCGCCGACGATCCAGACGTTGTTGTCGACGTCCCAGGTGCCGCCGTCGAGGCTGAACTGCCCGGAGGTGACGAGGTGTTCGATGCGGGCGGTCATCAGAGCACCACCACCGAGCGCAGCACGTCGCCCTGGTGCATCCGCTCGAACGCCTTCTCCACCTCGTCCAGTCGGATGGTCTCGGTGACGAACGCGTCGAGCGGCAGCCTGCCTTGCAGGTGCAGGTCGATGAGCATGGGGAAGTCACGGGAGGGCAGGCAGTCGCCGTACCAGCTGGACTTGAGGGCGCCGCCGCGGCCGAAGACGTCCAGCAGGGGCAGTTCGAGCTTCATCTCGGGGGTGGGGACGCCGACGAGGACGACGGTGCCGGCCAGGTCACGGGCGTAGAAGGCCTGCTGGTACGTCTCCGGGCGGCCGACCGCCTCGATGACGACGTCGGCGCCGAAGCCGCCGGTCAGCTCGCGGACGGCCTCGACGGGGTCCTGCCGCGTGGAGTTGACGGTGTGGGTGGCGCCCAGGGTGCGGGCCTTCTCCAGTTTGCGGTCGTCGATGTCCACGGCGATGATCTTCGCCGCGCCGGCCAGGTCGGCGCCGGCGATGGCCGCGTCGCCGACGCCGCCGCAGCCGATGACGGCGACCGAGTCGCCCCGGCCGACGTTGCCGGTGTTGATGGCGGCGCCGATGCCGGCCATCACGCCGCAGCCGAGGAGGCCCGCGACGGCCGGGGAGACGGACGGGTCGACCTTGGTGCACTGGCCGGCGGCGACCAGGGTCTTCTCGGCGAAGGCGCCGATACCGAGGGCCGGGGAGAGTTCGTGGCCGGTGGCGGCGAGGGTCATCTTCTGCTCGGCGTTGTGCGTGTCGAAGCAGTACCAGGGGCGGCCGCGCCGACAGGCCCGGCAGTTGCCGCAGACGGCACGCCAGTTGAGGATGACGAAGTCGCCGGGCGCGACCTCGGTGACACCGTCGCCGACCGACTCCACCACACCGGCGGCCTCATGGCCGAGCAGGAAGGGGTAGTCGTCGGAGATGCCGCCCTGCTTGTAGTGCAGATCGGTGTGGCAGACACCGCAGGCCTGGACGCGTACCACGGCCTCGCCCGGACCGGGATCGGGCACCACGATCGTCTCGACTCGTACGGGCTCGTTCTTGCCCGGTGCGATCACGCCGCGTACTTCCTGCGCCATGGTCTGTTTCCTTCCATCGAGTGCTTACGGTGCAGACCCTACGCGCGCCCGATGGGCGGCGGAGCGGGCCACGGCGGGGAACGTGGATCTTTCCCCCGGCGGGCAGCGGCGGCAGCGCGAGGACGACGACGGGGCTCCGGCCGGGCCCGCCCACGGCACCTCCTGCGCGTCCGTCTCCCTCCCGGCCCGAGGGGCGCTTATGAATTGCGCAAGAATCGCACCGGATGACGACGTTCGCTGATGGCAATTCCTTTGCGCGGTGCGGGAACCCGGCTGGTCCGGGTGCTTACCCGGCCGTGTCTTCATGGAGGCATGCTCGCTGATGGCCGTAAGGGACGTACCGCATTCCTGTTCTCGGCCGGTGCCTCGCCGCGCCGTGGAACGGAACGTGAACTCGCGGCGGCTTTCCCGCTGTTCGCCGAGTCGCTGGACGAGCTGTGCGCGCGTCTGGACCCGTATCTCGAACTGCCGTTGAAATGCGTGATGTCCGCGGACCCCGGCACCCGGACCGCGGCGCTGCTGGGCCGGGTGGCGTACGCCGGGCCGGCGCTTTTCGCGCTCCAGGTGGCGCAGTACCGGCTGCTGCTCGGCTGGGGTGCTCGGCCCGATGTGCTGTTCGGGCTCGGAGCCGGGCGGATGGCCGCCGCGTACGCCGCCGGGGTCTTCTCGCTCGCGGACGCCTGCCACGCGGTCGGCACGCTGGCCCGGCTGCTGGACGGCGCCCCGGACGAGGCGGCGCCGCGGGCGCTGCGCGCCGCCTACGGCCGTACGCTCGCCACGCTCCACCCGAGCCCGCCGCGGCTGCCCCTCGTCTCCGATGTCACCGGCCGCCCGGTCGGCGCCGAGACCGCCGAGCCGGGGTTCTGGCTGCCGGGCCCGGTGACCCGGCGGTTCACGGACGTGGTCGCCGGGCTGCACCGGGACAGGGTGCGTACCTGGCTGGAGCTGGGCCCGGCGGACGCCCTGGTCCGGGCGCTCGCTGCCGGCCTGCCGCCCGGCACCGCCCCCGGCGCGGCGTATGCCGTGGCGCGGGACTGGGCGGTGCTGGACACGGGCAGCGGGCCGCGACTGCGCGGCGCCCCGGCGTGAGGCGTCGGTACCGGGGGTGACGCCTCGGCGCGGGGCCTGACCCCGGCCGCCGGCACCACGGGTCGGCCGCCGGCGTCGCGGGTCGGCTCAGCCGACGGCCGGCACCAGGCCCGTCACCGGCGCCACGATGTCGGTGACCTGGTGCAGCTCGCTGAGCTGTTCCAGCCGGCTGATCTGGTTGAGGGCCTTGAGCTGCTCGGAGGTCGAGGGCAGCTGCGCCCGCTGCTCGGCGGGGATGTTGCCGGTGGTGAGCGTGTCGAGCACGGTCATGGGGTTGATCTGCCCGGTGTGGGTGGCGCTCGCGTCGGCCGCGTTGGCGAGGGGTGCGGCCAGGCCCGTGACCCCCGCGGCGAGACCGAGGGCGGCGACGATACGGCGTGTTGAGATCATGCCCTCAGCAACGGCCGGGGCGCCCGGCCGGACACGGGTGGCGGCCCGCGCTCACTCGTGAGGCGGAGCCCGTCCCGTGCGCTTGCCGGGGCCGCCGGGCCGGGGGACGCTCGAAGACGGGGCCGTACGGTCCGTCGCGCGCCGGGCCGCGAGCGCCTGAAGGAGGTCACCATGGGCACCGCGACAGGCTCCGCCTTCGACATCGAGACACTGCGCCGGGGCATCGAGGGGAACACCGGGAACACGCTGCTGTCCCTGTACGCGGACGACGCGGAGATCCGCATCGTCGACCGCGACAGCCAGCCCAGCCACCCGAAGATCGTGCACGGCCGCGGCGAGATCGCCGAGATGCTCGACGACATCTACCGCCGCGACATGATCCACAAGCTGGACCGGTGTGTGGTGCAGGGCGACCACGCCGCGTTCACCGAGTCCTGCCAGTACGGGGACGGCACCCGCGTCCTCGCCGAGTCGATGATCACCTTGCGGGACGGGAAGATCGCCGAGCAGATCCTGATCCAGGCATGGGACGAGTAGCCAGGAGGTTCGCGCGGGTCCAGGTCAGCTCCCGGCTGACCTGGACTTTCTCGGCCCGCGCGGGGGTGGGCCGAGCGCGGCCCCGGCGCCGCGGGCCGGTCTCGGCGGTGGGTGTCCCGGTGACGACGGCGGTGGTGCGGTCGGTGCTGAGGGTGGTGCGGGGGCGTCCGCGGGTCGCGGTGCCGCGGGCGCGGCGGGTCCGGCTGGTGCGGCACGGACGGACGCGCTGAGCCACCCCGGTCCAGCTGAGCCGACCCGGTCGTACGCTCCTCGGTTACGCTGTACGCGGGCCGTGACTGGCGCTGAGGTGGAGTACCACCGGGGAGCGGTCCGTCGTGGTTGCCGCGCGCCTGGGCGAGTCGAATCGATCCAGCTCAGGAGTGTGCCGCATGACTCAGGCCCGTCTCATGGACGGAACCGCCCTCGCCCGTCGCATCGTCGGGGACACCGCGCGCAGGGCGGCGGAACTCACCGCGCGGACCGGTGTGACGCCGTGTCTCGCGACCGTGCTGGTCGGCGAGGACCCGGCGTCCGTGACGTACGTGCGGATGAAGCAGAACCGCTGCCGCAAGGCCGGCATCACCTCCCGGCACGTGGCCCTGCCCGCGCGCACGAGCACCGCCGAACTGGTGGGCACGCTGCGGGAGTTGTCGGCCGATCCGGCGGTGCACGGAATCCTGCTCCAGCACCCGGTGGGCGACCACATCGACGAGCGGGCGGCGTTCGAGGCGATCGCGCCCGAGAAGGACGTCGACGGGGTCACCTTCGCCTCCTTCGCCACGATGAGCTTCGGCCTGCCGGGCTTCGTGTCCTGCACGCCGGGCGGCATCCTGCGGCTGCTGGACGAGTACGGCGTCGATCCGGCCGGCAAGCGGGCCGTGGTGGTGGGCCGCAGCGCGATCCTCGGCAAGCCGGTGGGCATGCTGCTGCTGGCCAGGGACGCGACGGTGACGTACTGCCACTCGCGCACCCGTGATCTGTCGGCGGCGGTCCGCGAGGCCGACATCGTCGTCGCCGCGGTCGGCCGGCCCCGGCTGCTGCGGGGCCAGGACATCAAGCCCGGCGCGGTCGTGATCGACGCGGGCTACAACGCCGGGAACGTCGGCGACGTCGACTTCGACTCGGCCGTCGAACGGGCCTCCCTGATCACCCCGGTGCCGGGCGGCGTCGGCCCGATGACGATCGCCACGCTGCTGGAACAGACGGTGACGGCGGCGGAGACGGCCGCGGCGGGACGCGCGGCGGCCTGACGGAAGGGGACGGGACGGTCACACCCGGCCGCGTGACCGCGAGGCACGGCCGCGCCGGTCGTACGCGGTTCGCGGGTACGGGAGCTGACCGCCCGGTCGATGCGGTCGCGCCCCGTAAGGGGCTTGACCGCGCGGCCGTAAGCGGGTGCCCTGTACGGTGCCTGGCCGCCCGATCGTACGCGGTCGCCCCGCACGATGCCTGACCGCCCGATCGCACACGGTCGCCCCGCACGATGCCTGACCGCCCGCTCGCACACGGTCGCCCCGCACGATGCCTGACCGCCCGCTCGCACACGGTCGCCCCGCACGATGCCTGACCGCCCGATCGCACACGGTCGCCCCGCACGGTGCATGACCGCCCGCTCGCACACGGTCGCCCCGCACGGTGCATGACCGCCCGCTCGCACACGGTCGCCCCGTACGGGACTTCACCGCCCGATCGCCTCGGCTCCGCGGTCCGGGGCTCGGCCCTACTGGTCGCACTCGGCTCTGCCTGGCGGGAGTTGGCCGTACCGCCTGCGCGCGGCGGGAGCCGGCCGCACCCGCGCCCTACCCCGCGCTCCCGCCCCGACTCCCGACTCCCCCGCTCACCCCTCCGCCAGCACCATCCTGAACCTCGCGTTCCCGGCCATCATCTTCCGGTACGCCGCGTCCGCCTCCGTCAGCGGGACCTTCTCCGTCATCGGGCGGATGCCGTGCAGGACGCTGAAGGCCATGGTGTCCTCGACGTCCCGCGAGGTCCCGGAGGGGTGGCCGCGGACCACGCGGGCGGCCATCAGGAGCTGGTTCGGGTTGATGCCGAGGGGGGCGATGTCCGCGCCGATGACGACCAGTTCGCCCCGGTGGCCCAGGCCGTCCACCGTGGCGGCGATGGCCTCGGAGTTGCCGGCGGTGGCGAGGACGACCTTGGCGCCGCCGAGGGACTGGAGCGCCTCGGCGACCGGCGTCGCGGCGGTGCTGTCGATGTAGTGGTGGGCGCCGAGCTGCTTGGCGAAGTCGGCCTTCTGGGGGCCGCGGGCGATCGCGACCGTCTCGAAGCCCATCGCGGCCGCGTACTGCACGCCGAGGTGCCCGAGCCCGCCCAGGCCGAGCACCGCGACCAGGTCGCCGGGCCGCCCCGCGCTGCGCCGCAGCCCGTTGAAGGTGGTGACGCCCGCGCAGGCCATCGGCCCCGCGTCGCTCGCGGCCAGCGCTTCCGGGATCCGGGCCAGGGCGTCGACGGGCGCGACCACCTGCTCGCCGAAGCCGCCGTCGTAGGCCCAGCCCGGCACCTTCAGGCGCTCGCACACGATGAAGTCGCCCTCGCGGCAGGCCCGGCAGTAGCCGCAGCTCCCGCCGAACCAGCCCACGGCCACCCGGTCGCCGACCTGCCAGCCCCGGCCGGCCGCCCCTTCTCCCAACTCCGCGATGCGCCCGGCGATCTCGTGTCCGGGCACCTCGGGGAAGGTGATGCCGGGCACCGCGGCACTGACGAAGAGCGCGTCGCTGTGGCAGACGCCGCACGCCTCGACGGCGATCCGCACATGTCCGGGGCCGGGACTCGGCATCTCCCGCTCGGCCAGCTCGAACGTGCCGTTCGCGGCGGTCACTTGGGCGACTCGATAGCTACTCATGGATCTCTCCGCGGAAGGGTCTCGCGAGCGACGGGCAGGGGTACGGCGGCCCGCCCCTTTCCCAGCAGACCAGTTCCCGCCGGATCCCGCGCGCCGAAGGGGCGTGACTCGGGGCGACGACTTATCACGCTCCGTGCATATCGGAGCACTCCTCCCCAAGCGATGGGTTAACCCTCAACAAATTCGGGCCGTAGCTGCCGCAGCGCTCGCCGGGCCCGCACCCCGGTCATAGAGTGACCTACATCACGCCGGACCGGCTGATAGTCGTCTTGCCCGCACGGTCTGGAGGGCGCATGACCCACATCAAGGTGACCGTGGACGGCACGGTCTACGAGGACGACGTGGAGCCCCGGCTGCTCCTCGCCCACTATCTGCGCGACCGCCTCGGTCTGACCGGCACCCCGATCGGCTGCGACACCTCCAGCTGCGGGGCGTGCAC
The DNA here is from genome assembly GCF_056435325.1 of Streptomyces sp. NPDC043952. Lineage (NCBI taxonomy): Bacteria > Bacillati > Actinomycetota > Actinomycetes > Kitasatosporales > Streptomycetaceae > Streptomyces > Streptomyces sp. NPDC043952. The sequence continues at coordinate 21,219 of NZ_JBWKES010000003.1, read as the reverse complement.
GGTCGACCTGGACGGCGCGTCCGTCAAAAGCTGCTCGGTGCTGGCCGTCCAGGCGGACGGCTCCGCGGTGACGACCGTGCAGGGCCTGGCGAGGGACGGCGAGTGGACGGCGCTCCAGCGCGCGTTCCACGAGCAGCACGGCCTCCAGTGCGGCTACTGCACCCCCGGCATGATCATGGCGGCGCGGGACCTCCTGCGGGAGAACCCGCACCCCACCTCCGGGGAGGTGCGCGACGCTCTGGAGGGCAATCTCTGCCGCTGCACCGGTTACCAGAACATCGTCCGCGCGGTGCTCGCCGCCGCCGGACAGCAGGACGGCTCCGGGGCGCGGGCCGAGGCCCCGTCCGGAGCGCAGGTCGGCGAGGAGGTCGGGGCATGACCGATCAGGCCGTGGCGGGCGAGGCCGGCGCGGGGCGGGAGGTCGGCCGGTCCCGGCTGCGCAAGGAGGACGCCCGGCTGCTCACCGGCCAGACCACCTGGACCGACAACATCCAGGTCGCCGGGCTGCTGCACCTGGCCATCCTGCGCAGCCCGATGGCGCATGCCCGCATCACCCGCGTCGATGTCGCGCCGGCGCTCGAACGCCCCGGTGTGCTCGCCGCGTTCAGCGGCGCGGACCTCGCCGAAGGGCTCGGCTCGCTGCCCTGCGCGTGGCCGGTGACCGAGGACATCGTGCTGCCCGACCATCCGCCGATCGCGGTGGAGGAGGTCCGCTACGCGGGCGACCCGGTGGCGGTCGTCGTGGCGCGCGACCGGTACGCGGCGGCCGACGCGCTGGAGGCCGTCGAGGTCGACTACGAGCCGCTGCCCCCGGTCCTCGACCTGGAGGCGGCGCTCGCCGAGGGCGCTCCGCTGGTCCATGCCGACAAGGGCACCAACCGCTGCTACACCTGGCCGCTGGCCGCCGGGGAGAGCTTCGAGGCGGTGCGCGGGCGCGCCGAGGTGACGGTGAAGCGGCGCTACCACCAGCAGCGGCTCATCCCCAACGCGATGGAGCCGCGCGCGGTCGTGGTCACCCCGCTGGCCGCCTCCGGCGAGTACACCGTGTACTCGGCCACCCAGATCCCGCACATCCTGCGGATCATGCTGGCGACGGTCACCGGCATCCCGGAGCACAAGCTGCGGGTGATCGCCCCGGACGTCGGCGGCGGCTTCGGCTCCAAACTCCAGGTGTACGGCGAGGAGGCCCTGGCCCTCGCGGTCGCGCGCAGGCTGGGGCGGCCGGTGAAGTGGACCGAATCCCGCTCCGAGGGCTATCTCGCCACCCACCACGGGCGCGGCATGATCCAGGACATCGAGGTCGCGGCCACCCGCGAGGGCCGGCTGCTCGGCCTGAAGGTGGACCTGATCGCGGACATGGGCGCCTATCTGATGCTGGTCACACCGGGCATCCCGATCCTGGGCGCGTTCATGTACCCGGCGATCTACAAGATGGACTCCTACGAGTTCACCTGCACCGGTGTCTTCACGACGCGGACGCCCACCGACGCCTACCGGGGCGCCGGCCGTCCGGAGGCGACGTTCGCGATCGAGCGGATCATGGACGAGCTGGCCGCCGAACTGGGCCTGGACCCGGTGGAGTTGCGGCGCCGCAACTGGATCCGGCACGAGGAGTTCCCGTACACCACGATCGCCGGGCTGACGTACGACAGCGGTGACTACGAGGCGGCCACCGCGAAGGCGCTCGACCTGTTCGGCTACGAAGCGCTCCGCGCCGAGCAGCGTGAGCGCGCCGAGCGCGGCGATCCGGTGCGCCTGGGCATCGGCATATCGACGTTCACGGAGATGTGCGGCCTGGCGCCGAGCCGGGTGCTGCGCGACCTGAGGTACGGCGCGGGCGGCTGGGAGGCGGCGGGCATCCGGATGCTGCCCACCGGCAAGGTCGAGGTGGTCACCGGGACCAGCCCGCACGGGCAGGGACACGAGACCTGCTGGAGCCAGATCGCGGCGGACGTGCTCGGCGTGCCGTTCGAGGACGTCGAGGTGCTGCACGGCGACACCAAGTCCTCCCCGCAGGGCATGGACACCTACGGTTCGCGGTCACTGGCCGTGGGCGGCGAGGCCGTGCACCGGGCGGCGACCACGGTGGTCGGCAAGGCGCGCAGGGTGGCCGCGCATCTGCTGGAGGCGAGCGAGCGGGACCTGGAGTTCCGGGAGGGCGTCTTCTCCGTGAAGGGCTCCCCGGAGGCGCGCAAGTCCATCCAGGAGATCGCCTTCGAGGCGTTCACCAACCACGATCTGCCCGACGGGGTGGAACCCTCCATCAACGCCGAGCACGTGGTCGACCCGGAGAACTTCTCCTTCCCGCACGGCACGCATCTGTGCGCGGTCGAGGTCGACACGGAGACCGGGCGGACGCGGATCAGGTCGTACGTCTGTGTGGACGACGTCGGCCAGGTGGTCAATCCGATGATCGTGGAGGGTCAGGTGCACGGCGGGCTGGCGCAGGGCATCGCGCAGGCGCTGTACGAGGAGGCCGTCTACGACGACGAGGGCAACCTGGTCTCCGGCAGCATGGCCGACTATCTCGTGCCCTCGGCCCCCGATCTGCCGGAGTTCGTGACCGACCGGACCGAGACCCCCGCGGCGTCCAACGCGCTCGGGGTGAAGGGGGTCGGCGAGGCCGGGACGATCGCGTCGACGCCCGCCGTGGTCAACGCCGTCGTGGACGCGCTGCGGCCGCTGGGCGTCCACGACGTACGGATGCCCTGCACCCCGGAGCGGGTGTGGCGCGCGGTGAAGGAGGCGACGGCATGATTCCCCCGGCGTTCGAGTACGCCCGCCCGGAGACCGTCGAGGAGGCGGTACGGCTGCTCGGTGAGGCGGGCGACGAGGCGAAGGTGCTGGCCGGCGGGCAGAGCCTGCTGCCGCTGCTGCGGCTGCGCCTCGCCTTCCCGGAGCTCGTGGTGGACGTGGGCCGGATCCCCGGTCTCGCGGGGGTGCGCGAGGACGGCGACACCCTGGTGATCGGCGCGCTCACCACCCACCACGACGTGATCCGCGATCCGCTGGTGCGCCGCCACGCGGGCCTGCTGGCGGCCGCCACGGCGACCGTCGCCGATCCGGCGGTACGGCACCGGGGCACGCTCGGCGGCTCGCTGGCGCACGCCGACCCGGCCGGCGATCTGCCCGCGGTCGCGCTGGCACTGGACGCCGAACTGGTCGCGGCGGGCCCGGCCGGCCGACGCGCCATCCCGGCACGGGAGTTCTTCGTCGGCTACCTCCAAACGGCCCTCTCCCCGGACGAGTTGCTGGTCGAGGTGCGGCTGCCGAAGGCGGACGGCTGGGGTTTCCACTACGAGAAGTTCCAGCGGGTGGCGCAGTCCTGGGCGATCGTCGGGATCGCGGCCATGGTGCACCGGGAGGACGGGCACATCGCCGAGGCGCGGGTCGGCCTGACCAACATGGGCGCGACCCCGCTGCGGGCGAGGGCGGCGGAGGCGGCGCTGGCCGGTGCCGACGGGCCGGACGCGGTGGCGCGGGCCGCGCGGTCGGCGGCCGAGGGCACCCAGCCGGGGCAGGACGCCTCGGCCGCGCCCGACTACCGGGCGCAGCTGGCGCAGGTGCTGACCAGGCGGGCGGTGCTGACCGCCGCCGGGATGGGGTGAGCGCCGATCACCGGGATGGACGGCCCGGACCAGGTGCGGGCCCGCCTGGAGGAGACGGGGTACCTCGTCGACGAGGGGCTGGCCGTCACCTGCTACCTGGCGCTGAGACTGCACCGGCCGCTGTTCTGCGAGGGCGACGCGGGCGTCGGCAAGACCGCGCTCGCCGCCGCCCTCGCCGAGGCGCTCGGCGCGCCGCTGATCCGGTTGCAGTGCCATGAGGGCATCGACGCCTCGCAGGCCCTGTACGACTGGGACTTCCCGCGTCAGCTGCTGCATCTGCGCGCGGCGGAGGCGGCCGGGGTCCGGGACGCGGAGCGGCTGGAGGACGAGCTGTACGACCGGCGGTTCCTCGTCGCCCGGCCGCTGCTCCAGGCCCTCCAGACACAGCCGTCGGTGCTGCTGGTGGACGAGATCGACCGGGCCGACGACGAGTTCGAGGCGTTCCTGCTGGAGCTGCTGTCCGAGTACGCGGTGACGATCCCGGAACTGGGCACGCTGCGGGCCGAGGTGCCGCCGGTGGTCGTCCTCACCTCCAACCGGACCCGTGAGGTGCACGACGCGCTGAAGCGGCGGTGCCTGTACCACTGGTTCGACCATCCCGGCTTCGCCCGCGAACTGGCCATCGTGCGGCGCCGGTTGCCGTCGGTGTCGGTGCGGCTCGCCGAGCAGGTGACGGCACTCGTCCAGGCGTTGCGCGGCGCGGACCTGGTGAAACCGCCGGGTGTCGCGGAGACCATCGACTGGGCCGAGGCGCTGGACGCCCTGGGCGCGAACGAGGTCGACGCGGAACTCGCCGTCTCCACGCTGGGTTCGGTCCTGAAGTACCGGGAGGACACGGACCGGGCGCGAGGGCTCGACCTGGCGGCGGTGCTGGCGGCGCGGGGCGGGTGAGCGGTATGTCCGGCGGCGGGCAGGAGGAGACACCGGAGATTGGGGTCGCGGGCGCCGGGCTCGCCGGGGCGGATGCCGTACTGCTCGGTTTCGTACGGGCGTTGCGCGCGGCGGGGGTCGAGGCGAGCACCGAGCGGGGGTACGCCTTCCTGCGGGCGGTGTCCGTGCTGCGGCCCGGAGTGCGGGCGGATGTGCGCGCGGCGGGGCGGGCGACGCTGTGCGGCTCCCCAAACGATCTGGAGCGGTACGAGCGGGTGTTCGCCGCCTACTTCGGTCCCGCGGAGGCGTCCGCCGCGCCGCCGGCGGTGCGCGCTCCCGCTCCGCCCCGGCCCCGGCTGCGCGCGCGGGACGCGGCGAGCGGTGGCCCTGCCCGCGGCGAACGCGATCCGCTGGGCCCGCCCGCCGCGGTGCTGGCCAGCTCCACGGAGGTGCTGCGGCACCGTGACATCGCCACGCTGGACGCTGCCGAGCGCGCCCAACTCCACCGACTGCTGGCCGCGTTCGCGCTGCGCGGCGAGGCCCGGCGCTCCGCGCGGCGGCGGCCCGCGCGGCGCGGGGCGGTGGATCCCCGCCGTACCGTGCGCGAACTGCTGCGGCGCGGCGGCGAACCGGCCCGGCTGCGCCGGCACGCCCGTGTGGACCGGCCGCGCCGGGTGGTGCTGCTGGTCGACGTGAGCGGTTCGATGACGCCGTACGCGGACGCGCTGCTGCGCTTCGCCCACGCGGCGGCGCGGGGTGGCCGTACGGAGGTCTTCACGATCGGCACGCGCCTGACCCGAGTGACCCGCGAACTGTCCCCGCGGGACCCGGACACGGCGATGGCGGCGGTCGCGGCGGCGGTGCCCGACTGGCGGGGCGGCACCCGGCTGGGCGAGCTACTGCGCGAGTTCCTGAACCGCTGGGGGCAGCGGGGCATGGCGCGCGGCGCGGTCGTCGTGCTGCTCTCCGACGGCTGGGAGCGCGACGATCCCGCGCTGCTGGGCGCCCAGATGCGCCGGCTGCACGCACTGGCCCACCGGGTGATCTGGGCCAACCCCCGCAAGGCGCGGCCGGGTTACGCGCCGACGGCCGCGGGAATGGCGGCGGCACTGCCGAGCGTGGACGCATTCGTGGCGGGAAACAGCCTGGCGGCACTGGAACGGCTCGCGGCGGTGGTGCGCGGGGCGGAGACCGGCGCGGGTCCGGTGCCGGAAGCCGGTGCTGGACCAGTGCCGTAGATCGGTGCGGGTCCGGGTCCGGGGGCGGATGGCGGTGCGGGTCCCGTGCCGTAGGCCGGTCCGGTTCCGGGAGCGGAGGGCGGTGTTGGTCCGGGGGCGGGGCTGGCGCGGGTCCAGTGTCATAGGCAGGTGCGGGCCCGGTTTCCGGTCGCGCACGGTGCCGGGGGCGGGGGCCACGGTGTACGCGGGGTGCGGGTGGTGACCGTGCGCCGCGCTACCGTCGCGGTAGCCGGTGCAGGGTCACCTCGGTGAGCGTCCCGCCCGCCGCCTCGGCCGTCATATAGGTGCAGTACGGCTGGCGGCGGCGGTCGGTCGGCGAGCCGGGATTGAGCAGGCGCAGGCCGCCGGGGGCGGTGGTGTCCCAGGGGATGTGGCTGTGCCCGAACACCAGCACGTCGAGGTCGGGGAAGCGCGCGGCGCAGCGGGCCTCGCGACCCTGCGCGGACCCGGTCTCGTGCACCACCCCGAAGCGCAGGCCGCCCAGTTCGGCGTACGCCACCTCGGGCAGCCGGGCGCGCAGTTCGGGCCCGTCGTTGTTGCCGTACACCCCGATCAGCCGGCGGCTGCGGCGCTCCAGCAGATCGAGGGTGGCGGTGTCCACCCAGTCCCCGGCGTGCACCACCACGTCCGCGCGCGGGAGTTCGTCCAGCAGCTCGTCCGGGAGCCGCTTGGCGCGCTTGGGCAGATGGGTGTCGGAGACGAGCAGGAGACGCACGGCCTCAGCCTAGGCCGCGGAACGGGTCAGGCGGCGGAGGCCCGCGACGGCGGCGAGGGTGGCCGCGCCCGCGCCGAGGGCCGTGCCGGCGGGGTGCCGTACCAGGGCTTCCTGCCAGGAGTGGGCGTGCGCGCTGTCGTCGAACGCGCCGTGGGCGCCCCGGTCGGCGGCGGGGTCGCGGTCGACGGGGGTGAAGAGGTTGTCCTCGCCGGTGGGCGGGATGCGCGTCGTCTGCTGGGAGTCGTAGCCGGTGCGGGCCAGGTAGCGGTCGAGGAGGGCCGGGAAGAGGCGGTTCGCCCAGATGGTGGCGACGGTGGAGGCCCCGATGTAGTACTGCTTGCGGCGGGGGTGGTCGGCCGCGTACACGACGCCGCGGGCGGCGACCTCCGGCTGGTAGATCGGCGGGACCGGCATGGGGTGGCGGTCCAGGCGGGAGCGCACCCAGTCGAACTGCGGGGTGTTCACGGCGGGCATCTGGGCGATGGTGACGCGCACCCGGCTGCCGCGGTGCATGAGTTCGGTGCGCAGCGAGGAGGTGAAGCCGTTGATGGCGTGCTTGGCGCCGCAGTACGCCGATTGCAGCGGGATCGAGCGTTCGCCGAGCGCGGAGCCGACCTGCACGATGGTGCCCCGGTCGCGCGGCAGCATCCGGGCGAGGGCGGCGCGGGTGCCGTTGACGAAGCCCAGATAGGTCACTTCGGTGATGCGCTTGTACTCGTCCGGGGTGATCTCGTCGAAGGGCGCGAACACGGAGGCGAAGGCGCAGTTGATCCAGACGTCGATGGGGCCGAACTCCCGCTCGGCGGCTGCCGCGACGGCCTCCGCCTGGGCCGGGTCGGCCATGTCGGCGGGCTGGACGAGGGGGCGCCCGCCGAGCGCCGCGACCTCGTCGGCGGCCGCCCCGAGGCCGCCCTCGCCGCGTGCGACCAGGACGACATTGGCCCCGCGCCGGCCGTAGCGGCGGGCGGTGGCGCGGCCGATCCCGGCGCTGGCGCCGGTGATCACGACGGTCGTAGGCATGGCGTTCGACTCCCTTTCCTTGTCGGTGGGTTCACTTCACCCGGTACGGTTCCGCGCGCTCCGTCGCGAGGGACAGTCCCAGTCCGGGAGCCCCGTCGGCGCCCGGAGTGATGGTTCCGCCGCTCGGGTCGAGGACGCCGTCGAAGATCAGCCGCTCGATGCGGACGTGGTCGTGGAACCACTCCAGATGGCGCAGGCCCGGCGCCGCCGCGGCGGCGTGGGCGTGGGCGGCCGGCGCGCAGTGGCCGGAGATGTCGATGCCGTGCGCGTGGGCGAGCGCGGCGGCGCGCAGCCAGACGGTGATGCCGCCGCAGCGGGTGACGTCGGCCTGGAGGCAGTCGACGGCCCCGGCGTCGATCAGGTGCGCGAAGTACGGGAGTGTGTAACCGTATTCACCGGCCGTGACGTCCATCGGGAGGCGGTGGCGCAGGTCGGCGAGGGTGGTGAGGTGGTCGGAGGAGACGGGCTCCTCGAACCAGGTGACGCCCGCCGCGGCGAGGGGGCCCGCGAGGCGCCGGGCCTGGCCGCCGGTGTAGGCGCCGTTGGCGTCGACGTACAGCTCCGCCGCGTCGCCGATGGTGGCTCGGGCCCGGTCGACGCGTTCGAGGTCGCGGTCGGTACGGCGGCCCCAGGACTCCCCGATCTTGATCTTCACGCGGGGGATGCCCATCTCCTGCGTCCAGTCGCGGAGTTGGCGGTTCTGCCGCTCGGCGTCGTAGGTGGTGAAGCCGCCGCTGCCGTAGACCGGCACCTCGTCGCGGGCGGCGCCGAGCAGGTGGACGAGGGGCAGGCCGAGGAGGCGGGACTTGAGGTCCCACAGGGCGATGTCCACGGCGGAGATCGCCTGCGCGGCCACGCCGGGCAGTCCGGCGTTGCGCACGGCCCGCAGCATCTCCTCGTTGGCGCGCGGCACATCGAGGGCCGGTCGGCCGGTGACGGTGCCGGCGAGCACCTCGCGCACCAGGCCGGCGGTGGCGGCGGGGGCGTAGGTGTAGCCGAGTCCGGTGGTGGTGCCGCTGCGGGCGGTGACCAGGACGAGGGTGGTGCGGTCCCAGGCGAGGGTGCCGTCCGCCTCGGGTGTGTCGGTGGGCACGGTGTAGACGGCGGTGTCGAGGGCGTCGATGGTCGGCCGGTCGCTCATGCGGGCTCCTCAGGCGCGGCGCCGCAGCAGGCGCCGGGCGAGCGCGGCGCCCGCGGGCAGGGCGGCGGCAGCGGGGAGTGCCGCGGCCGTCGCCCAGCGGGCGGTGCGGGACGGCGGGGACGGGCGGTCGGCCAGGCGTTCGGGTTGCTCGCTCGGCAGGTTGCCGTCGAGGGCGAGCGCCAGGGCCTCGGCGAGGTGCAGCGCGCGCCGGCCGGTGCCGCCCTCCTCGATCTGGGTGCGGCAGCTGAAGCCGTCGGCGAGGACCAGGCTGTCGGGCGCGGCGCCCCGCACCGCGGGCAGCACCCCCTGTTCGGCGACGGCCATCGACACCTCGTGGTGGCCGCGTTCGAAGCCGAAGTTCCCGGCCAGCCCGCAGCAGCCCTCGTCGAGGACGTCGACGTCGAGGTGGGCCCGGCGCATGAGTTCGCGGTCGGCGTCGTCCTTGAGGACGGCGTGCTGGTGGCAGTGGGTCTGTACGACGGCCTGGCGGGCGAGTCCGGGTGGCTGCCAGCCGTCCGGGGCGTGGTGGACGAGCTGTTCGGCGAAGGTGCGGAACTGCCCGGCGAGACGCTGGACGTCCTGGTCGGCGGGGAGCAGTTCGGGGGCGTCGGAGCGGAAGACGGCGGCGCAGGAGGGTTCGAGCCCGATCACCGGGGTGCCGGCCTCCAGATAGGGCGCGAGCACGCCGAGGGTGCGCCGCAACACCCGTTTGGCGGTGTCGAGTTGGCCGGTGGAGATCCAGGTCAGGCCGCAGCACACCGGTTCGGTGGGGACGGCGACCCGGAATCCGGCGTCCTCCAGGACGCGGACGGCCGCGCGTCCGATCGCGGGGTGGAAGTAGGTGGTGAAGGTGTCCGGCCACAGCAGGACCGTGCGCGGGTCGGCCGGGTCCGGCCGCTCCCCCTCACGGGCGCGCCACCACTGCACGAAGGACTCCTCGGCGAACACCGGCGCCGCGCGGGAGCCGTCCACCCCGGCGAGCAGCTTGCCCGCGCGGGCCAGACCGGGCGCGTGCAGCGCGGAGTTGACCAGGGACGGCGCGAGGCGGGACAGCCGGGCCCACAGCGGCAGCCACCCCAGGGCGTAGTGCGCGGCGGGCCGCAGGCGGCCCTCGTAGTGGTGGGAGAGGAATTCCGCCTTGAGGGTGGCCATGTCGACGCCGGTCGGGCAGTCGGACTTGCAGCCCTTGCAGGCGAGGCACAGATCGAGGGCGTCGTGGACGGCGGTGGAGCGCCAGCCGTCCTGGATGGCGGAGTCGGCGTGCCCGTTGAGCATCTCGAACAGCAGCCGGGCCCGTCCGCGCGTGGAGTGCTCCTCCTCCCGAGTGGCCCGGTACGAGGGGCACATGACCCCTCCGGAGTGGCTGCGGCAGTTGCCGATGCCGACGCAGCGCAGCACCGCGCGGGTGAAGGAGTGCTCGTCGTCGGGGAAGCCGAAGCGGGTCTCGGGGGTGTCCGGGCGCCAGTCGGCGCCGAGGCGCAACTGCCCGTCGACGGGCTGCGCTCGCACCACCTTGCCGGGGTTCATCCGGTCGTCCGGGTCGAAGAGGTCCTTCAGCTCGCCGAAGGCGGTGACCAGTCGCTCACCGAACATGCGGGTGAGCAGTTCGCCGCGGGCCTGCCCGTCTCCGTGCTCGCCGGAGAGCGAGCCGCCGTAGGAGGCCACGAGGTCGGCGGCGCGCTCCAGAAAGCGGCGGAAGTCCGCGACGCCCTCGGCGGTCCTGAGGTCGAAGGGGATGCGGGTGTGCACACAGCCCTGCCCGAAGTGGCCGTACAGGGACGGGTGGTCGTAGTCGAACTCCTCGAACAGCTTCTTGAGGTCGCGCAGATAGTCGCCGAGGCGTTCGGGCGGTACGGCGGAGTCCTCCCAGCCCTCCCAGGTCTCGCGGTCGTCCGGCGGGCGCGCGGTGACGCCGAGCCCGGCCTCGCGGGCCTTGAGCATCTTCTGTTCGCGTTCCGGGTCGTCGGAGAAGGCGACGTCGGGGCCGTGCTCGTCGCGGCCGACGGCGGCCAGCAGGGCGTGCGCCTGTTCGTCGACGTCCTCCTGGCTGTGCCCGCTGTACTGGACCATCAGCCAACTGTCGCCCTGGGGAAGGATGTTGAGGGAGTCGAGGTAGGCGCCCTCCTCGCGCATCAGCTGGGCCATGCGCCCGTCCAGGGCCTCCAGCTGGGTGGGCGAGCAGTGCTCCAGGAGGCGGGGGACGTCGTCGGCGGCGGCGCAGATGTCGTCGTAGCCGAGGACGAGCAGCGACTGGTACGGCGGCACGGGCACCAGGTCGAGTTCGGCGCGCAGTACGGTCACGAGGGTGCCCTCGCTGCCGACGAGCGCCTTGGCCACGTCGAAGCCGTTCTCGGGCAGCAGCGAGTCGAGGTTGTAGCCGGAGACGCGGCGCGGGATCTTCGGGTAGCCGCGGCGGATGTCGGCCAGGTAGTCGGTGGCGATGCGGTCGAGGCCGGTGTAGATCTCGGCGAGGCGGCCGCCGCCGGCGATGATCCGGGCCCGTTCGGCGGGCGGGGTGGGGCCGACCCAGGCGCGCGTGCCGTCGTAGGTGAGGATCTCCAGGCGCCGGACGTTGTCGACGGTCTTGCCATAGGCCTGGGCGGAGGCGCCGCAGGAGTTGTTGCCGATCATGCCGCCGAGCGCGCAGTGGCTGTGGGTGGACGGCTTGGGCCCGAACTGGAGCTTGTGGAGGGCAAGTTGGTCGTTGAGTTCGTCGAGGACGATGCCGGGCTCCACCACGCAGGTGCGCCGTTCGGCATCCACGCTGATCAGACTGGTGCAGTACTTGCTCCAGTCGATCACGACGGCGGTGTTGGTGGACTGCCCGGCCAGGCTGGTGCCGCCGCCGCGGGACAGCACGGGGGCTCCGAACCGCGCGCACACCGCGACCGCGCGGGCACCCGCCTCCACCGTATGGGGGACGACGACGCCGAGGGGCACCTGCCGGTAGTTGGAGCCGTCGGTGGCGTAGGCGCCGCGGCTGCCGGCGTCGAAGCGGACCTCGCCGTCCACCTCGGCGCGCAGGGCCGCGGCCAGCGCGGCACGGTCGGTCCGCTCGCCGGTGCGGCTCAAGTCCCCAGTGGTCATCCGTGCTCCTCGCGTCCGCCGGATCGGTTCCTCTCCGGCCGCCTTCCCGGACCGTTCTTCCGCCCGCCTGCCTCGGCGGGGTTTTCGGGCCGCCGTCACGGGCCGCCCGACGAGTACCCGCGAGTTCGTCAGGCAAAGCTGAACAGTTCCGACTGGACAGTTTCTCCTGACGGACCTAGGGTGACGGCATGGAAGACATCTCCGAGGCGGCCGTCCGGGCGGCGCGCGATCTGCGGGTGGCGTTCAGCCGGCTGCGGCGCCGCATCCGCGAGGTCGCCCAGGACGCGGACCTGACTCCGTCGCAGGAGTCGGCGCTGAGCCTGGTCGGCAAGCACGGCGCGGCCACCGCGAGCGCGCTGGCCGCCGCCGAGGGGGTGCGCCCGCAGTCCATGGCCACGACGCTGGCCGCGCTGGAGCAGCGCGGCCTGATCCGCCGCGCCCCCGACCCGGACGACGGCCGCCGCCAGCTGGTCACCCTGACCGACGCCGGCCGGGCCCGCGTCGAGGGCAACAAGCAAATGCGCGAGGAGTGGCTGGCGCGCGCCTTCCAGGACCGGTACAGCGACGAGGAACGGCAGACGATCCTGACGGCCCTGGAGCTGATGCAGCGGCTGTCGCGGCCGTAGCCACAAGGAAGTCCGCGGCCGGCCCGCGCCACCGCGCACGCCCTCTGAACCACCCCGCACGACCGTACGACCCTGTACGACACCTGAGACAACCCCCGAAAGGTCTGGCCGACTCATGTCGCTCACCACGCTCGACCCCCGTACCGCCCTCGTCGTGATCGACCTCCAGCGCGGCATCGTGGGCTCCCCCACCCAGCCGCACCCGGCCGCCGACGTGCTGTCCCGCTCGGTGGAGCTGGCCGAGGCGTTCCGTGCCCGCAACCTGCCCGTCGTCCTGGTCCGGGTGTCCTTCGCCGCCGACTTCTCCGACGTCATGCCCGGCCGCACCGAGCAGCAGGGCGGCGGCGCGGCGTTCCCGGAGGGCTGGGACGTCATCGTCGACGAACTGACCGGCCACGCGGGCGACATCCACGTCACCAAGCACAACTGGAGCGCCCTGTTCGGCACCGACCTGGATGTCCAGCTGCGCCGCCGCGGCGTCACGCAGATCGTGCTGACCGGCATCGCCACCAGCATCGGCGTGGAGTCCACCGCGCGTGACGCCTACGCCATGGGCTACCACGTCACCCTGGCCACCGACGCGATGGCCGACCGCGACGCCGCGACGCACGCGCACAGCGTCGAGAAGATCTTCCCCCGGCTGGGCGAGACCGGCACGACGGCGGAGATCCTGGAGCTGCTGGCGAAGACGCACGGCTGAGGCACACCGAGTGCCGTGACCGGCGAACGCGGCGGGGGGGGGGGGGGGGGGGGGGGGGGGGGGGGGGGGGGGGGGGGGGGGGGGGGGGGGGGGGGGGGGGGGGGGGGGGGGGGGGGGGGGGTA